>CAWUXI010000027.1:0-12424 GCA_963926405.1 uncultured Flavobacteriales bacterium | reverse complement strand
CGACGAGGTCAACGAAAACGCCATGACCAACGACCATGCCGAGCTCGCCGTTGCTGACTTTCGCCACATGTTGGCTGTGGGCGGGGTATCATGGTTCTGGCTGCCGGCGAGGGCGTGCTCGACTTGCGGCCGCAGCAGGGGCAAGCGCGGCTGCCACCTGCTCGAGGTCTACACGGCGCAGCTCTTCAACGAGCGCACGGACATCAAAGCTGCCGCGATTCGGCGAGGTACGCGCACCGCCAGGCCCAGCATGCGCTTGAACTTGAGTCGCACACCGTGAGCCACGCACGCGCTGGTCAAAACATGGGCAAGCGCGAGCCCGTGGCGTGCGACCATGCGAACCTCCCGAAGCACACCTTCATCTCGCATGGCCTCGTTCAAGGCCAGCCGAGGTGATGGTGGCGGTGGCGGCGGTGGCGGCGGCGCATCGTTCATATCAATCACCTCTTCATCAGCTAATTCAGCTAATCCGGAATCTAAGGAGCTATTAGGAGGAACAATGTTTGTGTATTCCATCATAGATAACATCACTCCCATTACAATAACTCCTCCTATCAAAACCAATCCAGTTCTAATTATAGAGCTATCAATATTTGCGTAACTTGTTTTCTTTGCTTCCATTTTTTTGAGTTTTATAGATTAACTCCTATCAAAAATTCGTCCATATTCAATTGAATATATATTTGCTAAGGTAAGAAGAATTATTCTAAATTTTACACCTAATACATACCATTAACTAAATGGTTCACCCCTTTCCGTAATTAATTAAATATATTAAGGACTCATTAAGCTTTTCCAAGCCTTCTTTTTATTTGTGACATTAGCATTAAAGCACCTATAAAAGCTCCTGTGACATTAGCTAAAACGTCAAAAATATCACCTGATCTAGCGGCAACAAAAACTGACTGAATAAACTCAATTCCAATTCCTAGAAAAAGGCAATAAAGAAAGGCAATCACAATAATTCTATTTCTTGAATAGGAAGAGTTAAAATATTTAAGTAAGCCTTTACCAACTAATATAATAAGCACTAAATACAAAGTGGTGTGTATTAGCTTATCTGCTCCTTTAAAGCTTAAAAAAGAGGAACTAGGTAAATTATCTCCAGGCATTAAGCATACCATGAGTATGAATAGTGTCCAGATAATGCCTAGCCTATTCTTATTGAAAAACACTGAAAGCCTTATCCAATCAATTCTTGGTACTGGTCAGCGCTCAATAATCCTTCAACTTGTGCTGCATCACTCATCTCAATTTTAACTAGCCAACCATCTCCATAAGGATCATTATTTACTATTTCCGGGTCTTGTTCCAAAGCCTCGTTAAATGAAATAATTTCACCAGATACAGGCATAAATAAATCCGAGACTGTTTTAACTGCTTCAATAGAGCCAAAGACCTCTTCTTGTTCAAGTTCCTCGCCTTCCGTTTCAACTTCAACGTATACAATGTCACCTAACTCTCCTTGTGCAAAAGCAGTAATTCCTACTATTGCAACATTACCTTCAACCTTTAACCACTCGTGGTCTTTTGTATATTTTAAATCCGATGGAATGCTCATGTCTATTATTTGTTATTTATTTAATACGAACTTATGAAATACTTTTGAGTATCACACTTTATTCTTTCATTTTTTGCACTTATACCGATGTTGTTTTAACACTACTGAAGCATAAATCGAAGAGCTACTCCAGCATTCGTATTTGCCGTTGGAAACGATGTAGAAATAAAAGGGGTATTCATCACTCTATCATAATACAATCTAACAGTAAGATTTTTCCCCAATTTGTAATTTCCAGAGAATTTAATTGACGTCATTTTTTGCCCAGCTGTAGCCTGATTTTGATTCTCGATAATTTTTCTAGTTATCGTTTTATTATCTCTAATAGAAATATCTAAACGTAAGACCAAATCACTGGGATTTACCTTTTTTCCATTAAACTTAAGCGGCAACTGAAGTTTTTTCCATGTATAGCCAGACCCAATAACCAACTCAGTACCCTTGATTTCAGTTATTTGATTGTTTGCCAAACTTAAAGATACATTTCTATCTTTCTTAATCTCTAACTTAGCCATTACACTATTATTAAGCGTTATGTCAACTCCCAATAAAGGTGCAAATTGTTCCATTATAGACATTGTTAAAATCTGCTTTTCTCCTATAAAATTACCAGCAATATCAACTTGTGTTGCGTTTCCTTCAGCATCAAACTTACCATCTAAGTTTGTTGTGTATCCAGATAAATTAAAGCTTGACCTGTAAGCGTGGCTAAAAGACAATGTTTTAACATATTTCTTGACCCATTTAATTTTCGAAAGTCCGTCATATGTTATTCTCCAATTTGGCAATGGAATTTGTTTGAATGGATTGATGGTTTTTTTATTGACATTTTTCCCGGTATATGCCGCTAAAAAAGATCCAATTATTACTTCTTGTTGAGCTGACCCATAACCTCCAGTATATCCATTCTCGTTTAGCTCATTTGCCGAGTTAGGATTATTTCCACCTAAAACAGCAGATACTTCTTGTCTAAAATTTCTTAAGTTATCAAACGTAGAATTCCGCAATGCATCGCCAGTATCAGATTGAACATCCCTATTAAATGCGGTTCTCCAAGTTATTATTGAGGTACTAAAAGACCCTGTAAATTGTTCATTCCTTAAATCGAATTCATTCGTGAAATCATCCCAACCTAAATTAGAATTAGTGTTTTCCGCTAAATTTCTATCTGCGGTTATATCAATTCTTAATCCTAATATGGGTTTTAGGGTTGCTTTTATATCTAACTTTTCAGTATGATTTACGGCAAACTGCGTATTAATTATATCAAAATTAGCAGTGTCTACAAGCCAATTATTTAGATAAGCATCTCTAGCAAAATTATTCGTAGTAGTGTCTCCAAAAATATCTCTCATTTGATACCCTCCAGCAATAAAATCAAATGAAGGTCCAAAGAAGTTATTATCCATTCCCATTACATTAGTTGAATTATTATACCCCGGAAGCAGCATTCCATCGTTTGTACTATAGTTCAGGCTTACATTCTGTAAAGACATTAAAAGCAGAGCGGTATGATCAAAGACATTAAGTTTGTCGTTTTCCTTCTTTTTCTCCTTGATAAACTTTTTAAGCTCGTCAATTTTTTCTTCATCTTTAACTGCTCTTCTTTTTTGCAGTTCCAGTGCACTTTCCAATTCTATCAAAGACATATCTTTTGGTTGTTTTGTCTTTCTTATTTTATCTTTTTCTACCTCTTTTTCCTTCTCTATGCTTTTATTTATCTTGCTCCCTCTATTAGTTCTGCTGCCTTGTCCTTTACTTATTTCACTAAACTTCTTATTTACCTTCTTGAAATAAGGCACTTTATTATAAAATGTAGTCATATTTAATTTGCCGTTCCAAGTTACAACTCTCGAATTCTGAATAATATTACCAACTTTTCTTGTTTGAGCAACACCATTTTCATCGACCACTTCAAAGTTGTCTAATGCTAAAGGAGACCTTGTCCAATCGTAATTTCCACTATAGCGAGTCGTTAATGTTATCCAATCCGTTAGCGGGAACTTATCGAAAGGCCATTTAAATGTTACGTTGGCTGTGTGTCCATAGTTCATAGTTTCCCCAAAACTTTTAATACTGTTTATCATTTGTGTTTTGGAGGAATCAGCATCATAACCAAATGCCCCTTCATCTACCTTGCCAAATGGCTCATTAACAAAGGCTCTGTTTTTTGCAGTGAAGTCAAATTTTAAACTTTTTGTTATATCATATTTCAAATTGTAATCTCGATCCCAATTAAACATTTTGTTGTATTGGGGAATAGTTAATCCCCCAAAGTTATTACGCACCTCATACTCATTGTATGTTCTGTTCATACTTGTTCTGAACCCGAGTTGTTTTGGAGCCAAATAAAGGTTGAAATCTTTTATTGGTCTTAACCACTTTGACTTACGCAATACCTTTATTTTATTAAATGGCTCCCATGGTTTAGGATTATTATTGAACCCATAATTCACTGAACCCAGATGATTTAACGTTCGGTCATATTGCGTATTTATATCCCGGTGCGAAAGCTCGCTATATGAATAAGTAAGCGATATATTTGATATATCATAAAAGTGTGCTTTTTGGGGCTTTCCATTTTTACCTGGGCCTTTTTCTTTTCTAACATTAGTGAAATTAACAGATTTTCTTTCCGTAATATCTCGTCCAGCATCTAATCTTTCTTTCCATTCCTCTTTTGATTCTACGTCGTTTTGAACCAGTAATAAATCTCCCAAAAGAGGGTCGTATTGAGGTTTAATAATACTATTTGAATAGCCTAAATACATCGGAACCTTAATTCCTGATTTATCTCCAAAAAATTTACCTAATTGCACCGTAGTGGAAGCATCTACGCCATAAACATATTCCTGCGCCCTTTCACTAACTCTCTTTTCAATTGAACCAAAACCAGGTGTTGCATAATTTCCAGATAATGACATGTCTGCAAAATCAGCCATATTTGCACTTAACCTGCCAATTGTTGCCCAACCGCCATTTTCATTAAAATCTGTAAGTCTAAGTTCATTAACCCAAATTTCAGCACACTTTTCTTCACCATCATCTGGCTGCCATTGGTTATATTTGTCGTCTTTTTTCGGGTTCCGCACACCGATCATTATTGTCTTTAAATTTTGCAAATTCGGATTACCTATTACTGAAATATTCCTTGTGATATCTGCATTATCAGTTTCTGTATATTTCTCTAGTAAGGAGAACCCAGGGATATTGTTTCTTCTTGTTTTAACCCTTTTCAAACTATCTAGTTCAATAATAATATTATTAGCGGCGGGCCAAACATCACCTGCCGTATTTTGATACCATTCGCTCATTTTTACAGGCATTTCATATTCATAGTAATTACTAACAAAGTCAGTCCCTAATCGAACGAAAACGGTTACCTCGTTATCTCCAACAAATGCATCGTTATTGGATTCTCCATGCACATACATTTCAATTTTCTTATAGTTACGTACATCAAAACTTACATTTCGATACGCTGCTCTAGCATCTCCATCCTGAAGCCCACAGACATCTAATACCAATGATTGTTCATTTTGCTGCGCCAAGTTCGCTGTTTGATAGTTTGTTTCTCTAATTATATCTTCTGGAAGCACATAATTAATTGGATCTCTATTTCCGTTGTCTTCAATATTTACAGCTCCAATATTAAACGTAGTATTTGACTCTTCTCCCTGCAAATACTCTCCTTCATTTAACAACGAGTTCAAATAAGTTCTCCATTCTCCTCGAATTAACTCCAGGCGGGCAAATCTCAAAACAACCTCCTGATCCCAACCTTTCATAAACATTCTTATAAAACGTATTGATCTAAAATCTTGTATCCCATTTACCTTAGAGGTAAACTCTCTTATTGGAATTCTAAATTGATACCAATATACTTGCTTTTGACTTTTTTCATCTTTTGCTAAAATTCTATCCGTAATATAATTTGTGCCAATATTCATGTTTTGAGGCTTCATATTTACCTTATATTGGAAATAGCTTTCCGTTTCATTTAAATTATTGTCCTGATTAATATCCTCAACATTTGGTAAAGTAGAAGCAGATGTTGGATAACCATCACCATTTAATGCTGCAGACATTTCTGATGTTGGTGAATTTCCATCTGCACCATTATATTTTTTATACCGCTCTAATATGTCTATCTGATTTGTATTATAACTATCATCTCGAAAATAATTATAATCATCAGATGAAGGATCTGCGCTTAATTCCGCAAAAGCTGTTGGATTTAGTACTGCAGAAGATGAAGAAAGAAAAGCACTGTAAAAATCTCTTTCATCTTCATTTTTTAACCCGTCAAATCCAACATCCTGATTTGGCCTTGTTTCTACATCGTTATCAAATGCATTTACAATAACCTGTGAAGTTGGAATCCAACCCCAAGCAGTTTGAGTCAAAATTTCCGGATCATAAACACCATCTGGAGGGAGTCCATTTTCATAAGACTTTCTGCCGTCTCTTAATATATCTTCAGAAATATTACCAAGATTAAAATACAATTCACCACCAGTTGAATTTTGCGAATCTTCATTCGTTGCTGGCTCTCCAAAACTATTACTTGCTGTTGTGCTAAACGGATCCATTACCCAAAACTGGATATATTCAATGTTAGCGGCCTCAAAATCATTGGTTGTAAGCGTCCTCATTACTCCTGCCCATCTACTGTCTGGATCTTTTAACTCACCATTGGTTTCCACACCCGCAGATAAAGCACTACCACTGGGAGTATCATAGTTATAAGGCCCTCTATCTTGAGGGTAATATGCTAAGTCTAATACTGGAATGTTGTTTAGCTGACCTGTACTTAACTGTTTATTAGGGAAAACTTCACTCACCAAAACTTGTCTCATTAGATTGTTTTTCTGCATTGGATCACCTTTAATATGATCAGGAGTCAAATTATTATCGTTATGGAACAATGGGTCAATTACATACCAAGACATCTTCGCTCTATTTTTCCCATAAATTAAATCATCGTAGGAACTAGCCTCAGGGAATAATGATGGCTGACCTTGAGGAACAGATGCCATTACCCAAGTATTAAACGAACGGATATCAATAGCAGACTGACTTCCCTCAAAATCATCAATATAAGAAGTACCTTCTTTTCCAATAGCCTTATTATGGCCTGGAATAATTGCCGCAATTTCTCCCGTAAAGTTTACCATAGACTTTTCTTTGGTATTGATAAAAGGAATATTATCAACTAACTTTGTCAAGAACGGGACTTCTTTTCTAAAGCCTCCATCTAACCCTAGCATAGTATTCGAAATAGGCTCATCTCCAATATTTACTTTTTGAGTCAACGGTTTTTCGGTTAAACGCATCATTGTTGCTCCTATGTTTGCGTTTTTGCTAATACGGTAATCTAAGTGAGTTCCAATTAAAGATTTAGTCTGAATACTGAAAAGCGAGTTACTTTCAAGCGAAATTTTAATAGGTGTTCCTGAACTTAAGATACCATCATTTAGTATTTTCACACGCCCCAAGTTATAGTCGACAGTATAATCTACCCCTTCAGACAATTGAGCTCCGCCGGCAACTACTTTAACAGATCCTTGCGGTATATTAAGTGCATTTAGAGAAATCTCGGAACTTACTGACGATTGGTAAGTTCCTTTTATTTTAAATCTATTTAACTCCGGAATCTGTTGGGCAGCTGTTTTTGTACTATCGTATAATTGGTCAAAAACTATTGTTTTTCTTACAGATTGAGAGACTCCTTTGTCAATAAGTGCGTCATCTAATGTCTTTCCAAAAGGTTCTTTAGTTGTAAAATAGAGCCTTCCATTTCGAGGATTTATTGTTCCCCCATTTATTATTTTCCCATCGGTGACAGTTATTGGTATAAAATCAAATACCCCATCCGCATATTTTGCTTGCTGTTGATTTAGCCTATCCATTTCTAAAAGTTGCAGTAGTAATTTATCATCTACCCCTGGTTTGGGAATGTAGTTTACATCAATACTTGTGCTTGGGTTGTTGTACCAAACATCTAATCTGAAATTCATGGGGTCAATTTGATATGCCCCAAGAGAATAAACATTTTTCATCATCAAATCCCACAATTTCTTGGTTGGATTTCTAACAGTCGATTTCAATAATTTTAAAAATAAAGCATCTTGCCCTGTTACGCCATCTGTTGAAAATTCACCCACTTGATACGTCTCTCCTTTATAAGTATATTGATAAGAAACAGCTAATACCTCATCATTATTCAACGATTGATTTAACGAAACGTATCCTAGTAAAGCATTGTAAGAATATTCATTTGACGACAATAACCTAGCGTTCTCGAGCTTTTCGTAATCAACACTTTGTTGCAAGGCTCCAGCTTGTGTAGAAGCCAATAAATTTGAAGCATTTACATAGTTTCGGATTCCCAGATTAGAAGTCAAATATGAATACATGGCATTATGATCATTATCAGGATTTGAATTGCCATTTATATTCCAACCTGCATTTTGCATATTATTTCCATCACTCTCGCCTAAATCAGAGAACCCGATAATATTTCTGGTTTCAGAAAAATCGTTTGTACGGTTGGTTATCCAAACCTCCATCCTTTGGATTTGAACGCCCAAAGTTACATTTGGCAAATTCGCCATTGCATTGTCATAATTATCTCTAAAAAAGTAGTTTAAAAAGTAGTGCCGATTTTCCTCATAGTTATCGGCAAAAATCTCAAAGTCGCTTACTTGGGCCCCACCGGCAACTTCAATTTCTTTTTTCTGCCCTCTTTGTTGAGACAAAACAGTGGTTGCTGTTAACCTTCCGAACTTAAGTTCAGATTTAATTCCAAATAGACTTTGACTTCCTGAAATTAATGAGCTATTTAATGGCATACTGACGTTACCCGCCTCTAACTTTTGGATAATCTCATCTTCCTCCCCGGAGTAATTAAGTTTCAATTCATTTTCAAAATCAAAAGTTGCTTCTGTGTTATAATTGAATCCAATTTTCATTAGATCTCCAATTTTAGCAGTCAAATTCATCTGAATTTTTTGATCGAAATCAAACGTCGTAATCTTTCTTTGCTTTTCTGGTAATACAGGATTATCAGTACGTGATGAATTAATACCAAAACTCAATTCCGCCGATCCTTGTGGTCTAATTTCAACAAAATCACTTCCGAATATACTTTTCTTTTTCCTGTCCCCAAATTCACTTAATTCACCTTCTTCATCCTTTGTTTCCCTTCCAACGTCCGATTGTTCATTAAATTTATCTTGCCAATATTGTTCCATCGATTGCTCATTTTGGTATTGCAAATACTCCTCCAGTGTCATGGAAGTGGGGTTCCTGTAGCTCAAAGAATCTCCCAAAGTTGAATAAAAAACATACATCCCGGAAACCGGATCATACTCGACGTGTTGTTCAATATTAAGAGGTGTGCTAAAGTCAATCAATCCAGATTGCTGCTCGCTTGAACTGATACCATCTTGAATTGGATAAATTAAATCTACCTCTGGAGAATCTAATAACGCAACGTACTCTATAATTGGGTTTACAGCAAGGACACTCTGATTAAACAGAACTAATGCTATAGCAGAAATAAGAAAATATTTTATTTGCTTTTTCAGGATGATTTTCTAAATAATTCCGCGAATCTACAAGCTCTTTAGCGTAATTTTAATCAACTCTTCAACAGATATTTCTGACCCAAATTTATCTATTGTTTTATCAATAACAGTCTCCGCTTTTCTTTTGTCTATTCCCAAAACAATCAGTGCAGATAACGCTTCGTTTCTTAGAGTATTGCCCATAGGAGAAGAAAAATCAGAAACTTCTCCAGAAGGAGCTACTTTGTCCTTTAAATCAATAATAACTCTTTGCGCTGTTTTAGCTCCAATACCTTTTACTTTTTTTAGTAAACTGACATCCCCTGAAACAATCGCATGAGCAGCTTCATCAGGCGATAGAGAAGATAATATCATTCTAGCTGTACTTGGCCCTACACCAGAAACACTAATCAATTGACGATATATTGTTCTTTCACTTTGCGTACTAAATCCAAATAATGTATGCGCATCTTCCTTTATGGAAAGGTGAGTAAACAATCTTAGCTTTCCTTTTTCAGGAATATCAGAAAAAGTTGTTAATGATATGTGTAAAAAATAACCTATACCATTTACATCTAAAATAACGTAAGCAGGGTTTTTCTCTTCTAATATTCCTTCAATGTGTGTAATCATTATTTTCTAGTTTGAACATCTACAACTGCAACCGTAATCATATTCAATATTTCACGAACAGAAGAACCAATTTGCAATACATGAACAGGCTTTTTCATACCTAACAATATTGGGCCTATAACTTCTGCGTCGGTTAATTCTTGAACTAATTTATAAGCAATATTTCCTGCTGCTAAATTCGGAAAAATTAAAGTGTTTGTTTTTTTATTTGCCAAAGAAGAAAACGGGAAAAACTCCTTCATTAACTCATTGTTTAACGCAAAATTCGCTTGAACCTCTCCGTCAACTATTAAATTAGGATGCTCTTCATGAAGCGTTTTTACGGCTTCTCGCATTTTTATAGCATCTTCACCCTCACTTGAACCAAAATTAGAATAGCCTAACATTGCTATTCGAGGCTGAATCTTGAACCTTCTAACAATCTTTGCAACTAACAATGTGATGTCAATTAATTCTTCTGCCGTTGGATTTAAATTAACGGTTGTGTCAGCAAAGAAAAGTGGCCCTTCTTTTGTAATCAACACATACATTCCTGCAATTTTATTCACCTCTTCATCAACCCCTATTACTTGCAAAGAGGGTCGAATTGTGTCACGATAATTTCGAGTCAAGCCAGAAATCATCGCATCAGCTTCTCCTGCTTCCACCATGGCAGCGCCAAAATAATTTCTTTCGCGCATCATCTTTTTACACTCGTAAAGTGTAAGGCCTCTGCGGTTTCTCTTTTCAAATAGGCCTGCAGCAAATTTATTCCGGCGCGCAGACTCACTTTCATCTCTGGGGTCAATAATTGTGCATACCCCAAATTCCAATCCGTTCTCAGTAATTAATGCTTCTATTTTTTTTCTCTTCCCTAATAATATCGGGAAAGCAATTCCTTCTTCACAAGCTATTTGCGCCGCTTTTAATATTTTATAATGGTCTGCTTCAGCAAAAACCACTCTTTTCGGATTTTTTTGCGCCTTTTCTGTAATGTCTTTAATTAACTTATTATCATTCCCTAATCGCTTGATAAGTTCTTGTTCATAAGCATCCCAATCTTCTATTGGTTCCAAAGCAACTCCTGAGTCCATTGCAGCTTTTGCCACAGCTGGTGCCACCCAATAAATTAATCGAGGATCCAGTGGTTTTGGAATAATTTGGTCAACTCCAAAAGAAATATTCCTTTCCTCGTAAGCTTCATTCACTTCTTCTGGAACAGTTTCTTTTGCTAGTTTTGCAATTGCTTTAACAGCAGCAAGTTTCATTTCTTCATTGATGCATGTTGCACGTACATCCATTGCTCCTCTAAAAATATATGGGAATCCAAGAACATTATTAACCTGATTAGGATGGTCAGACCTACCTGTTGCCATAATAATATCCTTTCTAACACTCATGGCATCATCATAAGATATCTCGGGAGTTGGATTAGCCAAAGCAAATACAATTGGGTTATTTGCCATGGACTTTATCATACTTTTAGATACAACATCTCCTTTGGAAAGTCCTACAAAAACATCTGCGCCCTTCATACCTTCTGCTAAAGTCTTGACTTTTGTTTTTACGGCAAATAATTGCTTTTGCTCATCTAAATTCTTTCTTTCACTCGTAATCGGCCCTTTAGAATCAAACATGATTAAATTCTCCTTTTTCAACCCTAAAGATACATACAATTTGCAGCAGGAAATAGCTGCTGCTCCTGCTCCATTGACAATAAGCTTTACTTTCTTAATGTCCTTTTTTGTAATTTCCAATGCGTTAATTAATGCCGCTGCAGAAATTATTGCCGTTCCATGCTGGTCGTCATGCATTACAGGAATATCTAGCTCCTCTTTTAATCGTCTTTCAATTTCGAATGCCTCAGGAGCTTTAATATCTTCCAAGTTAATCCCTCCAAAAGTTGGTGCAATAGCTTTAACTGTATTTACAAATGCATCTACATCAGTGGCATCAACTTCGATGTCAAACACATCTAAGTCAGCAAATATTTTAAATAGCAGTCCTTTTCCCTCCATAACAGGTTTGGAAGCATCAGGCCCGATATTACCCAAACCTAAAACAGCGGTTCCGTTTGAAATAACAGCTACTAAGTTTCCCTTTGCAGTATATTTATATGCATTGTTTTTGTCCTTTGCAATCTCCAAACAAGGTTCGGCCACACCGGGCGAATATGCCAAGGACAAATCTCGTTGCGTACTGTAAGGTTTAGTAGGCACTACCTCTATTTTTCCTTTTCGACCACTGCTATGGTAATCTAGGGCTTCTTTTCTTTTTATCTTCATCCTACCTCCTTGTTTTTAGAGCCCATAAAGATAGCAATATCCCTGAAATTCACACTGAAATTAGGGAGATTCTCTAATTATTGACTTTATCTAATATCTTCTAATAAATTTACCTAACTTTAGTTTTCCCTTTTATCTATGAAAAAATTAGTTGTATTTACTGGAGCTGGAATAAGTCAAGAAAGCGGCATCAAAACCTTCAGAGATACTGGAGGTATGTGGGAGGAGTATGACATCCTGGATGTTGCTACACCTGAGGCATGGGCTAAAGATCCTGAACTGGTTTTAGAATTTTACAACAAAAGACGCAAACAAGCTCTTGAAGCAAAACCGAATAGAGCACATGAAATCATAGCTGAACTTGAAAAACATTTTGCTGTTCAAATAATCACACA
>CAWUXI010000026.1:0-9612 GCA_963926405.1 uncultured Flavobacteriales bacterium | reverse complement strand
GGTTTTTCTCCATTTCGAATCAAATACAGAACGAACTCATTTTTGAAATTCTCTTTCCACTCGATATTTTCTTTTTCACCGTTCATTAGCACAAATTTACTGCGCGCCTTTCTAATATACTATGTTTTAACCCGTTTATTGCCTCTGTAATATTATTTAACCTTATTTAACGAAGCTCATGGCTAAATGCGTTGCGTTATAATCAATTTTATTTTTGCGTTATTCATTAAAATTATTTACTTTTAGTACAGATCTTGTTCTCACTAAGAGCTATTAATAGTATTAATTTAAAACCATTGAATTATGAGCATGAAAGACAACAATTATTTATGTCCTAAATGTAAAGGGTATTTAAATGTAGGTGGATACATTCTGTTTGCAACAAAAACACGAAGAAACCACAAAGGATTATTAATGCTAGACCCAACTGTTGGTGAGTACAAATACAAACACCATGAAAAGTTCAATCTGAAAGAAAGCGAAATGGTTGAATTTGCATGCCCGATTTGCCAGACGGACTTAACATCTTCAAACCGAAAAGATCATGCTATGATTTGGATGGTTGGAATAGAAGATAATGTCGAATATGACTTATACTTTTCAAAAATAGCTGGCAATCAAAGTACCTATCTAGTTGCACAAGACAACATTGAATCATTTGGTGACGATGCTTTAGATTTTGACGACATTTATTACGAGTAATTTAGGCTTAGCTCATTTACTCTTTTATAGGCAACCTTAATTTATTATTCATGCGTTATTGTTTAACAACCAATAAACGATGACGAACCGTAGATTTCGTAATTTGAACATTTTATTTCACTACCTTCATCGCCCATAAACCTAATTAACCTATGAATCAATTCACTCTTTTATCATTTGCTCTTTTATTTAGCGGCAACTTTTTTTGTCAGACTCCACAAGCTGGCACTTCGACTGAAACAACAATTTCTGTGAAAGAAGCGCCAATAATGTATCATCGTGCTAGAATTTACTACGATGGCCCAAAAGGGATTCTATTATTAGCAAATCAAGGTCTTGCTGTCGATCATGGCCATCATAAATTCGGAGTATATATAGAATCTGATTTTTCAGAAAACGAAATCCAGAAAGCGAAAATGCTTGGAATGAAAGTTGAAATCCAAATTGAGGATGTTAAAAAGTTCTATGTAGAACAAAATAAAGGTATAGATAAATCTACTCCTTCTGAAAAAAACTCAAGTTGTTCGGGATCTTCATCTGTTAGCTATCCTGTTCCAGCAAATTACAACCATGGATCAATGGGAGGCTTTTTAACCCTTGATGAATTGTATCAAGAACTAGACGATATGGCAGCGTTATATCCAAACTTAATTTCAGTAAAAGCTCCTGTAAGCACCTTTTTAACACATGAGAATAGACCCTTATATTGGGTAAGAATGTCTGACAATCCAAATTCAGATGAAACGGAACCTGAAGTATTGTATACAGCGATACACCATGCTAGAGAGCCTGAAGCAATGCAACAATTAGTATATTACATGTGGTACATGTTAGAAAACTATGCAACAAACACAGAAGTTCAAGGCATATTAGACAATACTGAGTTATACTTTATTCCAATGGTTAATCCTGATGGATACCAACACAATATAGATAATGACCCGAACGGTGGTGGAATGCACAGAAAAAACAAAAGAAATGTTGGAGGGAGCAATCCAGGAGTTGACAACAACAGAAACTATGATTATATTGATGGGTCTGGTAATAGTATTTGGGGAACTTCAGGAGTATCTTCTAACACAAATAACGACACTTACCCAGGAACAGGTCCTTTTTCTGAACCAGAAAACCAAGCAATCAAATGGTTTGTAGAAAATCATAGTATTAAGTTAGCTCTGAACAACCACACTTCTGGAGACTTACTTCTCTATCCTTATGGCTATGCGAATAACATTTTAACGCCTGACAACAGCACTTATGTAGCTATTTCAGGTATGATGGTTGCTGAAAATGGGTTTTCGAATATCTTAAGCTCAGGTCTATATCCAGCGGCAGGTGATTCTGATGATTTCATGTATGGTGAGACCAGCACGCATGATAAAATATTTGCTTTTACCCCTGAGATTGGAGGAACTGGATTTTGGCCAGCTGTAAATGAAATTGACCCGATAGCAGAAGGCATGGTTTATTTAAACTTAACAGCAGCTCACCTTGTAACTAATTATGCGCAAACAAATGATTTAACCGCAGCCATAATCCCTGATCTTTCTGGTCATTTTGACTATGATATTCAACGGCTAGGGCTAGAGGACCCTGCAAACTTTACAGTTTCTATAATCCCAATTAGCTCAAACATTTTAACAGTTGGAAGCCCAAACGCTCACAATGCAATGACATTGTTACAACAAGACAATGATTCTATTAGTTACACCTTAGATCCAGCCATCGCCGCTGGCGACTTGATAACATATGTAATTTCTGTTGACAATGGGCAATATCTGTCAAACAACACGGTTACTAAAACCTATGGTCAATCACAAGTTGTATTTTCAGACGCTGCAAATAGTTTAAATAACTGGACAGTTTCCGCATCGTGGAATACAACAACTAGTACTTTCTATTCTGCTTCTAGCTCGATAACCGACTCTCCTAATGGAGACTATGCCAATAATGCAAACAAGTCAATTACATTGTCTTCTGGCGTTGATTTAAACAATGCCGTAGCTGCGACACTTTCTTTCTATGGAAAGTGGGAAATTGAGGCAGGTTATGATTATGTTCAGCTGGAAATATCTACTAATGGCGGAAACTCTTGGATTCCGCAATGTGGAAATTACACTAAAGCAGGTTCCGCAAACCAAGAGCAAGGAGAGCCCCTATATGATGGATTTCAATCTACATGGGTTAAGGAGGAAATAAACTTGAGTGATTATTTAGGCCAAACCGTTATAGCTAGATTCACTTTGGTTTCTGACAACTGGGCTCAAGAAGATGGATTCTACTTTGATGATTTTGAAATCAATGTTGTTTATGGTCCAAGTGGAATTGAGGAATTGACAGAAAATGGACTTTACATTTCTCAAAACATTCCAAACCCAGCAAATGAAACAACAACTATTAATTATATTTTACCACAAACAAAAGGTAATGCATATTTAAATATTACAAATGGTATGGGCCAAATAATCGATAGGATTTTATTGAATAACACATCTCAAAACATTCAAGTTTCGACTTCTAAATTATCACAAGGAGTTTATTATTATTATATCGAAAATAAGGATCAAAGATCATTAACTAAAAAGATGATTGTTGTAAAAAGATAATTTAAATTTATCGTGAATAAGTGGGTATGAAAATACTGGTAATTAGTAATTATAGGCCTTATCATACGGCAAGGCCAGAAGCTGAAATATTTATTGGTTTATCAAAGCTTGGTATTGAAATAGACATTATGACTTATGGCGATGCTGCGTATTTCAATAAATTCAAGGAAGCTGGCATTAACGTTATCGATTTTCATCCTGAAAAAAAAATGGATAAAGGAGAAATAGCCTTTATCAGAAAACATTTGATTGAAGGAAAACATGATATTATAAAACTTTACAATAACCCTGCAGCTGTAAATGGGATTCAAGCTGCTAAAGGATTGCCAGTTAAAGTCGTCTTATATAGAGGATATGCTGGTAATATTCATTGGTATGATCCTACAGCTTACACCAAGTTTTTGCATCGACGCGTTGATAAAATTCTATGTAATTCTCAAGGGGTAGCGGATGTAATAAATAATCAACCTTTTGTTGACAAGAGGAAAACAAGCGTCGTCAATAAAGGACACCGTCTAGAGTGGTATCAAGACATTTTGCCTCTAGATATAAAGAAAGAATTTAACTTACCCGAAGATGCTTTTGTAATAATTAACGTAGCGAACAATCGCCGTATGAAAGGTATTCCATACCTTATGAAGGCAATGAATATGCTTCCAGCAGGCCTGCCTATACATTTACTTTTAGTTGGCGGAAACATGGACACCAAAGCAAACCTATCTCTTATCAGTTCAGGTGGATATAAAAGTAATGTTCACTTTGTTGGGTTTAGAAATGATGTATTGAACATTGTCGCTGCGAGTAATGTTTTCGCATCTGCTTCCATTAAAGGAGAGTCAATTACCAAATCAATTATTGAAGCAATGTCTTTAGAAGTTGCACCAATAATTACAGACATCCCTGGTAATGTGGAATTATGTGATCATGAAGATAGTGGATTGGTTGTTAAGATGAAAAACCCACAAGCATTAAGCGATGCTATTTTGCGCCTTTATAATGATAGAGGACTTTGTGAAAAATTGGCTAAAAATGCAAAAGCTAGAATAGGTTCATTTTTAAATACAGATCGTTCGATTAAGGAAATGAAGGCATTTTACCATGAATTAATGGCAGAATAGCTCATTGCCATGAATAGATACTTATCATTTAGTATTTCAAGGTTTTAAGTCATTATATTTACACCCAGATGTCGGCAACCGTAAATAAAATTAAAGCCCCAATTGAAACAGAACTGAAACTTTTTGAAGAAAAGTTTAAAGCCTCGGTTAAAACAGAGGTTGCCTTGCTTGATAAAATCATGTATTACATTATCAAGCGAAAGGGCAAGCAAATGCGCCCAATGTTTGTTTTTCTTACTGCTAAAGCATTCGGAGAAGTAAATGACAGCACCTACACCGCCGCTTCATTAATTGAGTTGTTACACACGGCAACCTTAGTGCATGATGATGTCGTTGATGATGCCAATGAAAGAAGAGGCTATTTCTCTATTAATGCTTTATGGAAAAATAAAATTGCTGTTCTTGTAGGTGATTATTTACTCTCGCAAGGCCTTCTTTTATCCGTTGAAAACAACCAGTTTCAAATGCTGAAAATTGTATCCCGAGCAGTTCGAGACATGAGCGAAGGAGAACTACTTCAAATGGAAAAAGCTAGAAGACTTGACATAACAGAGGACGTTTACTTTGACGTTATTCGTAAAAAAACAGCGTCTCTAATTGCAGCTTGTTGTGCAAGTGGCTGTCAATCTGTTACTTCAAATGAAGATGATGTTGAAAAAATGCGACAATTTGGAGATTACGTTGGTATCGCCTTTCAAATAAAAGATGATATTTTCGATTATGGAACGAGCGAAAAAATTGGTAAGCCAACAGGGATTGACATCAAGGAAAAGAAAATGACTTTACCCCTTATTTACACATTAAATAATATTGAAAAGAAGCTTAAAAAAAGGATAATAAATACTGTTAAAAATCACAATACAGATAAAATACGCGTGCAGGAAGTAATTGAGTTAGTAATTTCAACCGGGGGCATCAAATATGCTGAAGAACAGATGCATTTTTACAAAGACAAGGCATTAGCTATTCTTCAAGAATTTCCTGAAAGTGATGCAAAGGCATCTTTAGAGTTATTGGTTAACTACTCTATTGAAAGGGATAAGTAGTTTTTAAAAAATCGAGCCTAAATTAACCGGCTCTTCCACATCAATTGGAAACTTCTTCCCGATGCCATAAACTTTTGCTTTTATATCTCCTTTAATGCGGACTTTCATCTTGCCGGTCAAAAGGCTTCCTATAGATGTTAACGCAGACCTTTTCAATTCTTTTTCGCTTAAAGTTAAATACAGTGGGTATACATCCTGGTGGTTTTTCTTCAGAACAACATTGTTATTCATTTTAGTTTTGCCAACTTTTGAACCATTAACAAAAACATCTAAAGACGACTTATTAATTTTGATATTGTAACTATTTGGATTATTTACCTTCATGTCAATTCTTACTGTAATAGTGCCGCCAGAACGGTCCTCCAGCCCAATGTTTTGGACTCCTTTAAAGTCAACATCCTTATAGTCGAAACAAGACGTTAAAAAAAATACTGAAAATAATGTGACTAACCCTATTCTTAAAAGAGCCATAAAGTTTATTTATTTAATTCTGTATAGTACTTATAAAACAACGGAATAGTTTCGATACCCTTAAAGAAATTAAATACTCCGTAGTGTTCATTTGGAGAGTGTATCAAATCTGAATCCAAACCAAACCCTAACAGGATTGTTTTCAATCCTAACTCTTTTTCAAACAAAGCAACAATTGGAATACTACCGCCTGACCGAACAGGGATTGGTTTCTTTCCAAAACTTTTTTCCATTGCCATGCTTGCTGCCTGATATCCTGTAAAATCAGTCGGCACAACCGCAGCTTCACCTCCATGATGCGGTGTAACCTCTACCACAACCGATTCTGGGGCAATTGATTCAAAGTGTTTTTGAAATAGCTTTGTTATTTTTTCAGAACTTTGATTAGGAACTAAGCGCAATGATATTTTTGCAAAGGCCTGCGAGGGAAGAACTGTTTTTGCTCCTTCTCCAATATATCCTCCCCACATTCCGTTAACATCCAGAGTTGGACGGATAGTCGCTCTTTCCCTTGTTGAATAACCACTTTCTCCATGAGTGGCACTTATCTTTAAATCTGATTTGTAAATCTCTTCGTTAAATGGAGCCTTTGCCATTTCCGTTCTATCTTCAGCACTAACCTCTTCTACATCATCATAAAATCCATCGATTGTAATATGGTGTTCTTCATCATGTAAAGATGCTATCATATCACACAATACATTTATAGGATTAGCTACCGCACCACCATATAATCCAGAATGTAAATCTCTATTTGGCCCCGTAACTTTAACTTCAACATAACTCATCCCTCTAAGGCCCACTGTAATAGAAGGAACATCATTCGCTATTATTCCTGTGTCTGAAACTAAAACAATATCTGATTTTAGCAATTCTTTATTTCCTTGAACAAAATGTTCTAAATTTTTTGAACCAACTTCCTCTTCTCCTTCAATAATAAATTTAACATTACATGGTAAGGAATTCGTTTCCATCATAGCTTCGAATGCTTTCAAATGCATATACATTTGGCCTTTGTCATCGCAAGCACCACGTGCAAATATTGCTCCTTCAGGATGTTTCTCTGTTATACGAATCTCTGGTTCAAAAGGGGGTGTTTTCCATAATTCGAAAGGCTCTGCTGGTTGTACATCATAATGCCCATATACCAATATGGTTGGTAACGACGCATCAAATATCTTATCCGCATAAACAATTGGGTAACCAGCAGTCTCACATATTTTCACATTTTCTGCTCCCGCAGAAATAAATTTATCTCTAATAAATTCTGCCGTTTCAACCACATCCTTTTTATAAGCAGGATCCGCGCTAACAGATGGTATTCGTAACAAATCAAATAATTCTGATAAGTATTGTTCCTTGTTTTTAGAGATGTGCTTATTCAAATGATCCATTGGTTGGTTCTTAAAATTGTACATTACAAAGATAACAGAATCTAGGAGTGCAAGAATAACCTTCTGATGTTTATTTGTATCAAGCAACTATTGGTTTTCATTATGCGTCTTTTGGACAATTAAACGATTCTTGATGAAATTATTTATTGCAATCTTGTTACTCCTCCCTTTTATGGGAACAAGTCAAATTAACGTTTCAAATAATACTCCTTACGACAGCGAACAATTTCTTGTAGAAGATATTCTTTTAGGAAATGGGGTTTCTGCTTCTAATATCACTTTTTCGGGAGACCCAACGCAAATTGGGTTTTTTAATGGAGTTAATTCCAATATTGGATTAGATTCAGGAATTGTTATGTATACAGCAGACATCGCAACAATAGTTCCTGGAGGAGTAGGAACCGATGACTTTTTAACTCCTGCCAGCCAAACCGACAGTGATTTAATTGCGGTTGCTCAATCGGTAACGAGTAATCCAAGTGCCAATCAAATTACCGAAACACACGATTTGGCAGATTTAAACTTTGACTTCCAAGTTGTAGGTGATACCGTTGAATTTGAATTTGTGTTCGCTTCAGACGAATATCTTACTTGGGTAAATTCACAATATAACGATGTATTTTCCTTCTTTTTGAGTGGACCTGGAATTTCAGGGCCCTATTCTAGTCCAGCTGGATTTCCAGATGGAGCAGTTAATGTAGCTTTAATTCCAGGTACAACAGACCCTATTACGATTAGCTCAATACACCCTGGATTAAACAGTCAATATTACATTGACAACCCTGCTAATACTACTGTGAGCTTAAATGGTTTTACTACCGTAGTTAAGGTCAAGTATCCTGTTGAATGTGGTGAAAATTATCACTTCAGGTTTGCAATTGCTGATTGTGGAGATGGTGTATTAGCTTCTGCCGTTTTTTTAAAAGCAGGTAGCCTTGGCTCAGACGGAATAGGCGTTTCTAGTTTTGCAAATTTCGCTGGTGTTCAAGGTAATACCATTGGTGAAGCTTGCGGCCAAGCTGGATTTGTTTTTTCTTCTTCAAATGTAAGCGAGCCAGACACCATTCGCTTTACAATTTCTGGAAATGCGGATATGTTTGATGATTACTTATCATTTCCTGATAGTATAATTTTGCCAATTGGAGTGGCAAGCGACACCATTTGGGTAACGATACTCCAAGACTTTTTATTTGAAGATATGGATACTCTAGAAATAACGCTTTTAGGTAATTTGGGATGTAATAGGGCAACATTGTACATTCAAAATATTAATCAATTAAATGCTTCATTAACTGTCGATAGTCTTAATATTTGCCCCCCTGAAACAGGTCAATTAGTTGCAGAAATATCCGGAGGTTGGGAGCCCTACTATGTCGCGTGGAATAACAATGGAGGAATTGGAGATACGGTTGTCGTTTCTCCTGATATTACTACTTTTTACAACGCTAGTGTTACAGATGCTTGCGGGAGTGTTAGAATATTAGAAACCTCTGAAGTTTGGGTTCAGTGTCCTGTTGCAATAGCAAACGTATTTACTCCAAATGGAGACGGCGTGAATGATTTATATAGTGCTGTAAATTTGGATGATTATCCTCAGCCGACTATCACTGTATACAATCGATGGGGGAAAATTGTTTACTACATGGAGAACTATCAAAACGATTGGGACGGAACACATTATAAATCTGGAGCAGATTTAAAAGAAGGTGTTTATTATATTATTGTTTCACCTAACTCTCCTAAATATGAATATACCGAACACGAGGACACGATTATACAAAGAACTCTCTCTGGTTACCTACAATTAATGCGGTAATTAAACCAAAGACTTCCCTGTCATCTCTTTTGGTTGCTCAACGCCCATCATTTTTAAAATGGTTGGAGAAACATCTGCTAAACTTCCATTTTCAATGTGTGTAAATCTATCATCTATCACAATACATGGTACAAGGTTCATTGAATGCGCCGTATTCGGGCTTCCGTCTAAATTTAGCATATTATCGGAATTCCCATGATCTGCAATAATTACAAATGCGTAATCATTTTCCAAGCCCAACTTTACCACCTTTTCAACACAAGAATCTACGGTTTCGCAAGCTTTAATAATTGCTTTAGGCACCCCCGTATGGCCAACCATATCGCAATTAGCATAGTTTAAACAAATGTAATCTGCATCACCAGCCTGCAATTCTGCGCAAATTTTATCTGTCAATTCTGGAGCGCTCATTTCTGGCTGTAAATCGTAAGTCGCAACTTTTGGGGAGTTTGCCATAAT
>CAWUXI010000025.1:0-11020 GCA_963926405.1 uncultured Flavobacteriales bacterium | reverse complement strand
ACTCAAGCCTCTTCAAGAAGACAATGTTAGAAATGAGAAAAAGCAATTGATTCTTAAGGCAATTGGTTCTGAAGAGACTAAATCTATTACTAGAGAAGACGCTGGAGAGCAATTCGAAAAATACGTAGTAGAAAGATTAATCCTTGATTACGAAGGCAATATTATAGAAGGAACTAGGTTGACAAATGAAACTGCAGTTGATATGAAAAATACGCAAGATGCTTTTGCTGTCGACTTGACAAAAGAATATAAAAAGTTTGTTCAACCATTAACAAATAAATATGTAGGTAGTGATTTAGTAGATGAGTTGACGAAGGAAACGAATATTCATTATCCATTATTCATTTGCGAGGTAAATGCTAAAAAACATTTTGTTATTCCTGTTATGGGTAAGGGTCTTTGGGCTGGAGTATGGGGCTACATTGGATTGGAATCGGATGGAAGAACGATATCTGGCGCTGTGTTTGATCACAAGTCAGAGACACCTGGTTTAGGTGCTGAGATATCAAAAGACTTCTTTAGTGATCAATTTATTGAGAAAACGATTGTAGATGAAACAGGAAAATATACTCCAGTAAAGGTTGTTAAACCTGGTACCGGTGTTACACAGCCATACGTTGATGGTATAAGTGGAGGTACATTTACAAGTGTTGGTGTAGACGAAATGATGAATAGAACATTATCAGTATATCACAAATTCTTCCAGAATGAATCTGGTAAAGAATTATTAACCAAAATTTAACTTCGAAAAATTAGAATTATGAGCGAAGTAGCTGTAAAAGAAAGAGAACCATTATTCTCTAAAAAGAATAAGAAGTTAATAACGGATCCTTTGAACGATACGAATCCTGTTACGATTCAAGTACTAGGAATTTGTTCTGCATTAGCTGTAACAGTAAAAATGGATGCTGCATTAGTAATGTCTATGGCGGTATTAGCTGTATTGATTGTTGGTAATGTGATCGTTTCTCTTATGCGGAATATGATCCCCGGTAAAATTAGAATTATTGTTCAATTGGTTGTAGTCGCTGCTTTGGTAATTATTGTTGATCAAGTATTAAAAGCATTTGTATATGATGTGTCTAAACAATTGTCCGTATTTGTCGGCCTGATTATAACCAACTGTATTATCATGGGACGTTTAGAAGCTTTTGCTTTAGCAAATAAACCATGGGCATCTGCATTAGATGGTTTAGGAAATGGTATTGGCTATGGTGTAATCCTAGTTGTGGTTGCTTTCTTTAAAGAATTATTTGGATCAGGAACTTTGTTAGGCTTCGAAATATTTGGAAGCCAAGGTAAAACTTTAGCGGATTCTACCGGTTTGTATTCAATGGGATATGAGAATAACGGAATGATGTTGTTGCCTCCATCTTCTTTGGTGCTCGTAGCTATATACATTTGGATTCAGAAGAGTAGAAACCCAAGTTTACAAGAAGGACATTAAAAATTGATAATACTGTAAAAAAGTAAAAAATGGATTTATTAAAACTATTTATAAAAGCTGCATTTGTAGAGAATATGGTCTTTACGTTTTTCTTTGGAATGTGTTCTTATTTGGCGGTTTCGAAAACTGTTAAAACAGGTGTTGGGCTTGGAGCCGCAGTAATCTTTGTATTAGGTGTTACAGTTCCTGTAAACTATTTATTAGAAACTTATGTTCTTAAAGAAGGAGCATTAGTTTGGTTAGGGGCAGAATACGCAACTATGGATTTAAGCTTTCTTAGCTTTATTATGTTTATCGCAGTAATTGCTTCCATAGTTCAACTGGTAGAAATGTTGGTTGAAAAGTTTTCTCCAGCTTTGTATGGAGCACTTGGAATTTTCTTGCCATTAATTGCTGTAAACTGCGCAATTCTAGGGGGTTCATTATTTATGCAAGAAAGACAATTCGAAAACATAGGAGAAGCATCTGTATACGGAATAGGTTCTGGTTTTGGATGGTTCATAGCAATAGTGCTGATTGCAGCTATACGAGAAAAAATTCGCTATTCTCATATACCAGCGCCACTTAGGGGCGTAGGGATGGCATTTATCCTAACTGGTTTGATGGGGTTAGCATTTTTAGGATTTATGGGATTTGAACTTTAAAAAAACTTTTAATACAAACAAAAGATGGATTTTAAAATCATTATAATAACAATTGCAGTATTCTTGGTGGTTGTGCTCGTGCTAGTAGCAATACTTCTTTTTGCTAGAGCGAAATTAATGCCTTCAGGTAAACTTAAAATTACTATTAATGGCGAAAAAGAATTAATAGTTGAAGGTGGAAATACATTGTTATCTACATTAAGTGCAGCAGGTATCTTTTTACCATCTGCATGCGGTGGAGGTGGAACATGTGTACAATGTATTTGTCAAGTTCATTCAGGTGGAGGTAGCATTCTGCCAACAGAAGCCCCGCATTTTTCCCGTAAAGAAATAGCAGATAACTTTAGATTAGGTTGTCAAGTGAAGGTAAAAGAGGACATGGAAATAGAAGTAGAGGAGGAAGTTCTTGGTATTAAAGAATGGGAAGCTACTGTTGTTTCAAATTATAATGTTGCTACATATATTAAGGAGTTTATTGTTGAGATTCCAGAAGATATGGATTATAAAGCTGGTGGTTATATACAGATTAAAATCCCTAAATGTGAAATAAAATTTTCTGAGATGGATGTAAAAGCACATCCTCAAGATCATCCAGGTGAACCTGATAAATTCGAAAAGGATTGGGCTGAAGGTAAATTTGAAATGAGAAATTTAGTAATGAAAAACTCTGAGGAGGTAGTAAGAGCATACTCAATGGCATCTTACCCCGCTGAAGGAAGAAAAATAATGTTGAATGTGCGTGTAGCTGCTCCGCCTTGGGACGGTAAAAACAATGCTTGGATGAATGTTAATCCAGGAATTGCTTCTTCCTATATCTTTGGATTAAAAGAAGGCGATAAAGCTATTGTTTCTGGTCCTTATGGTGAATTTTTCATTAATCACTCCGATGCTGAAATGCTTTATGTTGGTGGTGGTGCTGGTATGGCTCCGATGCGATCTCATTTATACGAGTTATTTAAAACCCTAAAAACAGGAAGAAAGGTTTCGTACTGGTACGGAGGTCGTTCTAGAGCAGAATTATTTTATATTCATTACTTCAGAGATTTAGAGAAAGAATTTCCTAATTTTAAATTTTACATGGTTCTATCGGATTCGCTACCAGATGATAATTGGATAGAAATGAAAGATATTAATGATACGGAAGGTGATGGTTTTACTGGGTTTGTGCACAATGCAGTAATCAAGGAATACTTAAACAATCATGATGCTCCTGAAGATATTGAATTCTATTTCTGTGGACCACCGATGATGAACGTTGCAGTTCAAAACATGTGCGACGACTGGGGTGTGCCTCCAGAGAATGTACGATTCGATGATTTTGGTGGATAATCAATAAATATTTATATAAATAGATCCTCCTGCTTTTTAAGTGGGAGGATTTTTGTTTAAACGCGTAAAATGAAAGTTGTAACATTACTATTAATCACTTTTATCTTTGTACGATGCGGAGATAACTCTGAGTCTAATAATGCTAAGAGTGAAGTTGTATTGTATGACTTCTTCCAAGTAACGGGGTACGCTCAAGGAACAACTTATTCTATAGTTTATCAAGATGTGTTAAAAAGAGATTTGTCTAATTCGATAGATTCCTTGCTTAAAGATTACGATAGTTATCTTTCGACCTATGTCGATACAAGTTTAATCTCTCAATTTAATAATTCTGAATATAGTCCTACGTCTGCAAAAACAAGCTGGAATACTGATTTTTCTGATTTGGAAATTCAGCCTGATGGAATTTTTGAAGATTGTTTTAAAGCAGCAAAAGTAATTTATCACGCTACGGATGGCGCATTTAATCCGGCAGTTTTTCCATTGGTAAAATATTGGGGATTTTTTAAGGGTGAAATTAGAGAAGATCCTTCAGGGGTCGAAATAGATTCTATTTTGAAAATAGTTGATTTTTCTGATTCTATGATTAACCTTTATATAGATACTGTTTCTAAAAGAGATGTTATATTTGGTTCGACTCCTGTAATTGGTAAATTGAATGGAAACATGAAGATTGATTTCAATGGAATTGCCCAAGGACACTCAGTAGACATTATAGGGCGTTATTTATTATCTCTTGGGATTAATAATTTTATGGCAGAAGTGGGTGGGGAAGTGCTATGTAAAGGAGTGAATAATAAAAACGCTTACTGGCAAATCGGAGTAGACAAACCTGTAGAAAACTCATCTCCTGGAAGTGAAGGTTTTCAATTTGTTGTTAATGTAAATAATGGAGCAATTGCTACATCTGGAAATTACCGCAAATTCTACGAAAAAGACGGGTTAAAATATGCACATACTATTAATCCTAAAACAGGTTTCCCAGTTCAGCACTCTCTGCTAAGTGTAACGGTAAAGGCAGATAAATGCGCTGACGCAGACGGTTATGCAACAGCCTTTATGGTAATGGGAATGGAACATACCAAGAAATTTTTAAGTTTAAATTCTGAACTTCGTTTGGAAGTTTATTTGGTTGCTTCCAGCGGAAAAGATGCATATGAAGTTTGGATGACTAAAGGTTTTGAAAACCTTCTTATCAAGTGATAAACAGGTGCAGACTTCTGTAGCTTCTATTTCCTATTCGTACTCCAACTATTAAAATTAGCGGAAGCTTCATAGCTTGCTTTTTCTGAATTGTTTTCTAAAAAATAATTAGCCATAACAGCGGCGATTTCTTGCTTGTTTTTGTCTGTGTTGTCCATTACCGAAGTATCTGAAAAGTATTGGGGCACAAAATGCGTGTCAAAATCACCTGACTTAAATGCAGCATGGTTAATTGTGAATTTACAGAAGTCTAATGTTGTTTTTATTCCAACAATATCGTAGTCACCTATAGCCTTAGTCATTTTTTCAATAGCTTCTTCTCTTGTAGGAGCATGTACAATTAACTTTGAAATCATTGGATCGTAATAAATGGGTATTTCCATACCTTCTTCAAAACCATCATCAACTCGAACACCTTCTCCTGTTGGTCTTTTATAAACTTCTAATGTTCCAATATCTGGCAAGAAATTATTTTGAGGATCTTCCGCATATACTCTTACTTCTAGAGAGTGTCCATTAATTTTTAAATCGTCTTGCGTAAATGCAAGTTTCTCTCCTCTCGCTACTTTAATTTGTTGTTCTACCAAATCTAAGCCAGTTATCATTTCCGTAACGGGATGTTCAACTTGCAAACGTGTATTCATTTCTAAAAAGAAAAATTCTCCTTTTTCGTATAAAAACTCAACTGTTCCAGCTCCTACGTAGTTGCAAGACTTAGCAACATCACAAGCTGCTTTCCCCATTGCTTCTCTTAACTCGGGAGTTAAAATAACAGAAGGTGCTTCCTCTATCACCTTTTGGTGTCTTCTTTGAATGGAGCATTCTCTTTCAAATAAGTGAACCGTATTTCCATGCGTATCTGCTAAAACTTGTATCTCTATATGACGCGGTGACCCAACATACCTCTCAATAAAAACAGATCCATCTCCAAAAGAACTTTCAGCTTCCCGTATGGCTAAATTCATTTGTTCGACAAACTCTTCTGCTTTTTCTACAACACGCATTCCTTTTCCACCTCCACCGGCAGCAGCTTTCACTAAAATAGGGAACCCAATTTCTTTTGCTTTAATTAGCGATTTTTCCACATCTACTATTGCTTCATCCACACCTTCAACCATTGGAATGCCATATTTCTTAACCGTTTCTTTTGCAGCTAATTTATTTCCCATTAATTCCATGGCTTTTGGAGAAGGGCCTATAAAAGTAATCCCAGCCTCTGCAGCCTTTCTCGTAAAATCTGCATTTTCACTTAAAAACCCATAACCTGGATGAAGACCATCAACATTTAAGTCTTTACAAATTTGAAGGATTTTATCTCCTAACAAATAGCTCTCAGAACTTGGAGGTGGACCAACGCATATAGCTTCGTCTGCAAACTTTACAAACGGAGTATTTTTATCTGCTTCAGAATATATTGCTACGGTCTTAATTCCCATTGCTTTACATGTTCTCATTACACGTAAGGCAATCTCTCCTCTATTGGCTACAAGTATTTTATTCATTGTATTAGAAATAAATTGTGTTTAAAGATACTATAAAATGGGAAATATATAGAAGAACTTGGAAGCGTGCAATTGATATACTTAATTAAGAGTTCTTAAAACGAAATTATTCCTTAAAATAATTTTCTGATTTGTTTAATAAGTGGGCCGTATTCAACGGAATAAAAAAACCTCGAGATCAATTCTACTGAATTGAAATCGAGGTTTACCCACCATAAAACAACTTTAAATAGCTTATCTCCTTATTGCGAGTATAGGCTTTGATAAATCATGTAATAAGTTCATAAACAGAGGTTTATTTGTTTTGTATTTTTTCACGCTTCTTAAAACTTTATCCTGCTGATTCATAGGGAGAAGGGTTAAGCTTAACAACAGCCTTTCGATTGAAATAAAATAAATATCACTTTTGTAAAGCACCAATATCTCATGTTTTAAATCCAATTCTAAATTGGGTAATATACTGTCGAAAGATCTTTCTAATGGAGTCATTTTTTAATACTGCTAAATTTATTCTGGGCTTGGCAAATGCTGTGCCGAAAAATACTTATCAGTTACTAACTACTAAACATTACGGATTACTCAAATTGGATTTCTATTTTTAGATAAAACTGATATTCGATAGCTTATAGATTATAAGGAACTAGAAATCGAAGCCTGCGTAGAGTTCATTTCAAAGCATCTATTGAGTTTTAACCTTAAATGTTTTTTCCATCCTCTTTATTCTATATCTTAGCTACATGATTAAAGCTTTGATAATTGATGACATAAAAGACGCGAGAGATAACATCCGTTTAGACATAGAGACTTACTGTTTGGATGTTGAAATAATAGGTGAAGCTGAAGGCGTTGTTACAGGAGCTAAAGCTATTCGAGAATTGAAACCAGAAGTGGTTTTTTTAGATATTCAAATGCAAGATGGAACTGGGTTTGATTTGCTAGACATTGTAGGCGATATTAATTTCAAAGTTATATTCACAACCGCTTCTGATGAATATGCGATTAAGGCATTTAAGTTTTCAGCGATTGATTACCTATTAAAACCAATTGATCCAGATGATTTAGTTGCTGCAATTGAAAAAATAAGGAACACAAAAGTATTACCTAAAGAAAACCTCACACTACTATCTGAAAGTATTAAGGACCATAGATCCATGACGCGCTTAGCACTAAACACCTTAGAAAAAATTCTAATTGTTGAAATAAAAGATATTATCCGTTGTGAATCTAGCGTAAACTATACTACTTTCTATTTTGCTGACAAATCTCGCTTAATGGTTACCAAAACACTAAAGGAATATGACGATATGTTATCTCCGCTAGGCTTTATTAGAGTGCATCAATCTCACTTGATAAACTCCAGCTTAGTAAAAGAATTTATTAAATCGGACGGTGGCTACTTAATGATGAAGGATGGTTCTTCTGTCCCTGTGTCTACTCGAAAAAGACAAGCAGTTGTTGAAGCTTTAAATACATTGTAATAATGATTAGATTATTCACATTCATTGTTGCTCTCGCATTTACTATTATACCCAATCTATCTTTCTCTCAAGAAACGAAAACGACTCTTCAAAAAGAAGGAGGATACGTTATCTTATCTCCAGAGAAGGTAGCAGCAATAAAAGCCGAAATGGAAAAACAGGCTGATTGGTCTCCCATTCTTATCGAAGGCTTTCCAAAAAATGAATTGACGGCATTCTATATTCAAAGCTATGAAGATTCAACTATTTTAACTTGGGTGGACTATGCCTATAATAAAATTCACAGTTCTGAAAACACTAAGCCTGATCCACATCAAGAAAGAAAAATGCAAAAATCAAAATTGCTGCCTCGAACGAAAGAAAATATGCATGCCTTTATGATGTTACTGACAAAGGAACAGATAGACGTAGTTGGTTTTAAGTAATGAATAGTCCAATTTTTAAGTCGCTAGACACCAAGAGTGTTTTTGTAATAGATAGAACTTTTTCTAAATCTGACTATATTGAAATCGACCTTTCGGCCAGTAATTTAGCTCTAAATAAAATTAATGTGAATGTTCCGAAAGAAATGGAACAATACATGAATGAATTTACAAAATCAAAAAATGCAAAAGTGGCAATAGGAGGTTACCTCGAAACTAGAAACCTCTATAAGAGAAGTAAGTATTTTAATGAACAAAAAAATCCTAGTGATGAACGAAATATTCACCTTGGAGTCGATATATGGGCAACCTCTGGAACAAAAGTTCTCGCCGCATTAGATGCAGTAGTACATAGTTTTAAAAACAATACAAACCATGGCGACTATGGTCCTTGCATTATTCTAAAGCACCGAGTAGATGAATCTGTTTTTTATACGCTATACGGTCACCTAAGTCTTAATTCTATTAAGGATATTAAAATAGGGCAAAGCGTGAAACAAGGTGATGAAATTGCTCAATTGGGTGATTCTAGCGTTAATGGAGATTACGCACCTCATTTACATTTTCAAATCATTAAGGACATGCAAAACAATTTTGGCGATTATCCTGGTGTTTGTAGCTTAAATAAATTGGATTTCTACAAAGAAAATTGTCCGAATCCTATGGGATTATTAGGAATTAATTAAGCCTTATTCAATCAACCCCAAACAGTATTTTAAGCGAATAATCTTTTTCACAGATGCGTATACTTGAAAACGAAAGTCTTCGTCCTCATTCATTTTAGAAAGGATATCATTAATATCTTTTTCTTCCTCTACTGGCATAAGCAATTGATCGCATCCAGCCATTACTGCTTTCAAGCCAGAATTTGGCACAGTTCGGACCCCGCCCATATTCATTGCATCCGTAATAACCAATCCTCTAAACCCCATTTCGTTTTTTAACAAGTCCGTTACAATTTCGCGAGAACAGGTGGATGGTAAACCTTCTGTATTGTATTTTTCATTATTCTTAACTGCAATATGGGCTACCATTATTGACAACACGCCATTATCAATAACGGGTTGATAATTTGGCACCTCCTTCATTTCTCCATCAATAAAGACTAATTTTTCATGTGTATCACCAACTACAAATCCGTGTCCTGGAAAATGCTTTGCGGTAGCTACAATACCATTCTTTTGCGTTTCTTCAATAAAAATATTCGAAAACCCAATTACTGTATCCATTGCTAAACCAAAACTTCTGTTGCTCACAGTCTTGTTTGGAGAGGCATCTATAACCGGAGCAAAGTTTTGCGTAATCCCTATCCTGTTTAAGTCTGCAGATATAATATTCGTTACTTCCTTTACCTTTTCCTTCGTTTTAATCGCATTTGTTTTTGGAACTGGTGTTGTACCTTTAATTTTATATTTGATTAGCGTAGGCTCAGCATCAGCACTATAAATTGGTGGCAAATATCCATGTGCTGCACAAATACTATCAAACTGGTTGACAAATGCTGTAAAACTTTCGACTGACCCATTTAGCAATAGAACACCTCCAACTTTACCTTGCTGCATTAATTTAACAACATGTTCTGTAGGTTTTCCATGTTTACCAACTGCGGGAACTATCAATTGTCCAACGCGTAAAGTATCATCCATATAGCTGAACTGTTCATCTATGCGCCTTTCTAATTCAGGGTTGTAATTATAAAAATCAGATAAAGTAAAGTCTTGCGCAAAAGTATTTAGTGCGCAAAAGAGTGGTATAAATAACGATAAGTATTTCATAAAAAAGATATTATAAAAGCTAAAGTAACTCTTCCTTAAATGGTTAAAATTAAGTGGGTAGTAATTTATTAAATTGCAAATGTTGACATGAACGTTATCTTTGCATACTTATGGAGGAAAGACAAGAGGAGTATCAAGCCAATATCACTAATAATACAGCCTCATTTAACGAGGTGAAAAAGAAAATTACACAAATTGTAGTTCTTCGTATTTGCGTATTTGTAGCAACTGGTTTTGGATGCTATTTATTTTCTTATAATGCCGGTATTGCTATATCTACAGGAGTTGCTGGTGCGCTTTGTTTTGTGTTTATGGTGCAGTACCACAGCAAGTTGGATCGTAAGAAAAGCTACTTTGAGGAATTGATTAGTATCAATGAAATTGAAATTGAAGCTTTAAATGGAAAGATTGATAACTTAGAAAATGGTGCAGAATTCTTGAACCCAAATCACCATTACAGTTATGATATTGATTTGTTTGGAGATGGCTCTTTCTTTCAGTTTTTTAACCGAACGAAAACTCTCGGTGGAAGAAAAAAACTCGCATCTATTTTAGTTGGTAATCAAATTGACAATATTGAGTACAAACAAGCCGCTATTAAAGAGTTAGCAGGAAACAGCAAGGAACGTCAACATTTCTGGGCTACTGCTGGAACTATTAAAACAGAAACGACATCCAAAACCGTTGAAGATTGGTTAAAAAACTATAAAACGTTTGCCTCCAGTAAACTTATATCCTTTTTGATAATTCTTTTCCCTATTGTATCTGCTGTCTTATTGGGGTTGCTTTCCGTTGACTTAATAGATTCAATGGTTTTTATCATTTGGTTTTTTGCAGGACTATTTATTACAGTAGCATTTTTAAAGAGAGTTAACGCTATTTATAGCGAAGCCAACAAAATAACAGACACTATTAATCAATATTCTGAATTACTGCAAATTATTGAGTCATCGGACTTTAAATCTGATCTCCTCATTGAACAACAAGACAAAATAAAAACGGAAAATGCAAATGCTTCTTTGATTCTTAAAAAATTGGGTAGGGCACTGGACAGGCTAAACAGCCGAAACAATTTTATTGTTGGAATCTTTGGAAACGCACTATTGCTCTGGGATGTGTTATCTATCCATCTTTTGGAAAAATGGATAAATAACTATTCCATGAAAGTAGAAAATTGGTTTGATTCTATCTACTACATTGATGCAATTCAATCCAGTGCC
>CAWUXI010000024.1:0-14858 GCA_963926405.1 uncultured Flavobacteriales bacterium | reverse complement strand
ATTTTCACCCATCTCTTTTGCTTTTTCAGGGTTTGAAATTAGGTAGTTAATGGCATCAGAGATCTCTTTTGGGTTTAGTGGGTCAACGCATATACCCGCATTGTTATCTTCAATAATTGTTTTCCAAAGTGGAAAGTTAGATGCAATTACAGGAATACCTCCAGCCATATATTCGAACATTTTAACAGCAAGTGCATCAAGGTAGTTTGGTAATGGATGTAAAGTAACAATTCCTATTTTCGATTGCTTGTATACGTCACGAACCCCTTTGCGAGTTAAAAAACCCATTTCATTGACTTGATTCCATGAAGGTATTTGAGAAACTTCTGCACGGAACGCACTGCTTGAAAAACTCCCTGCTAAAAGGAGTTTTACATTAGTTGATTCTAGGGATTGAACAAGTTCTTTGATGCCTCTGGTTGGTTCAATTCCTCCAACATAACATATGTTGTCCGCCGTTTTCTCCTCGTATGGGAAATCTATAAGAAGTTCTTTTAAAATAGGGAAATTATTAACGTCAATAGTATTTTTGTTTATTGAAAGAAACCTTTCTCTAATAAAGGGAGTAGCCGTGCAGAGATAATCCATTTTTGCTGCAATTTTATTCTCATATTTTTCAACTCTTTTACTGATAAATCCTCTTATGTTTTTATTCAAATAGGGTTTAGAAATAATTTGTCTGGGTAAATCTTCATGTACATCGTAAACTACTTTTTTCCCTTTTCTCTTAAGTTTTTTTGCGATTCGAAGTAGCTCAGGATCATGAAAATGATATATCTCAGCGTCGACGTTAATAGCCATTTTGTAAACGATGTTTACTGTTTTAGTCATTCTTGTTAATCTATTTCCTTTCGGGGCTTCAAAAGAAATGATATTTACATCTTTCTCAATTCTAGTATATGTATTTGGTATAATCAAAGAAACTCGGTAGCCTGCTTCAACGAGACTTACGCATTCTTTGTGGAATATACGTACATCTCCATCTTTGTGTACACTTGTTAGATGACAAACCGAAATACTAGACATAACTTGGATTAAGGTGTTTTTTAAATAGGAAGAATAATAGAATATAGAGTCCCCAACCTCCACTAAAAAGAAGAATGGTCAAAGCGCTGGAGCTGAGCATGAAAATAGCAAAAGTATTTAAGCAAACTTTTAATAAAAGATGATTTTTGAATAGTGATTCAATGAAAATAAAAATTAAAGCTAATATACAGCCGGCTAGAACAAGTCCTGACTTACCAAAGTTTGAATAATCATACATAAAACTTGCAACGTTTATATTTCCACGAAATCCTTTCTCAAAATGTTTAGGGTAAATTATTGGATAAAGATCTTGTGCATAATTATGATATTCTTTCCCAATTAATTTTGCGTAAAACCTATAACCGGAACCTTTTAAGAATGGTTTGTTTGAAGGAATGTTTTCAAACCAATCTCCAACCGTTTTTCCAGGGACAAAAAACACTCTTTTAGAAAGACCTTGAAACACGCTTATAATGAAAGGCGGAGGGTTTGGATCAGCTATTACTGATTCATCTTCAACAATCATAATCGCATCATTCCTTCCTCCTCTAAATTGAGGGTTTGTAACAAAAACGAGTGATACGACAATGCCAGTAATAATAACAACGTATTTGGAGATCAATAGATGTTTTCGTTTAGCTATTGCATATATAATTATGGGAATCGATAAGGTAATTATATAACTTTTTTGCATTAATGAAAAAGCATAAAAGCAAGCAATAATGTATAATACCCAATAAAGCCTTTTCTTTTTTCGAATTAAGAGGAGTAGCAGTGAGAAAGGAATTATTGCTTTAATATTGAAGCTTGCCATATAATTGATAATCCCATGAGATTCTGCTGTAATGCTTCTTCTAATTCCCGCTACTTCAGATACTAGATAGTGTTTAAGGCCATATAAGGCAGGAGATCCTCCTAAATAAATAAAATGAATTACAATGAAACAAATGCTGATTATTGGAAGGAGAACTATTGCTTTTTCTCCTAATGCTATTCTATTCAGAAAGCCTATTTTGTTATAATCAATATTGATTTTTTTAGAAATAAAAAATAGGCCGACGTATGAAAATAATAACGCGCCCAAAAAGAGAAACATTTCATTACCAAATTTGTCACCAGTGCTTGATATTACACCATTTAGTAATAGACAAAACACTAGAAAGTAAAGTAATACTAGTGTATGAGTGGATAATATGTTTTTTATTACTTTCAATAGGTGCTTTTATCGTGTTGAACACAAATATAATTTAGTAAAAGGTAATAAATAGCATAGGCAATAATATCAATTGTAATATACAAAAGAAGGAATTCCTCTATTGAGTAATCCTTAAAGAAATATAAACAGCAAATAATTAGAAAGTAGCAAACTTGCCAAACACTGCTAATCTTGATTTTCTCAAGACCTATAAATACAGAAGTCAATGGTGAAACAACAAATTTAATAGCGTAAGAGAAAATAAGTACTTGTGTAATTCTTCCGGAAAACTCCCATTCATCTCCAAAAATAAATGTGAATAGTTCAATGCCGAATAGTTCTATTATTAATATTCCTATTGCTGACATTCCTAATAATGTGAATGCAATTTTAGTAACCAATTTGGTGATTTTTTTACGGTTTTGTTTATACTCAACAACTTTTTGTATTAAAACTTGTGAAACGGCCATTGAAACAAGCGCTAAAGGAAGTGCTAGCATTTGTCTACTTAAATCAAAATAACCAGTCACTTCTTGTGAGTAAAATTGATTGATGATAATTACAGGAAGAAAAAGACTAATCGAATTTAAAAGTGTAGGGATAGTACTATACTTTGGGAAGTCGATGTATTTTTTTAATTGTTGTTTGGTTATGGATATTTTATAGGCTTTAAAATTTAAACCATACTTAATAGACTGCAAGATTGACACAAAAAGATTTACAGTATCTCCAATAATATTGCCTATAATAAGTCCACTGCTTAGAAACGTATTGCCGACAGTTTGTATAACTCCCTCAGAACTTCTTCGTGCTACTTTATTGACAGCAGAAGCTTTGAATGCTTTTTTTCTTGTCAGCCAAAAGTTTAGGATTCTACTACATGAAATCACAAATACACTAAATGGTAACACATACAGCCATTTACTAATATCTTTTGGCAGTGAAAGTAGCTGGATTAAATTGTCACCGAATAAAAACAATAATATAAAAAAAACAAGGCTAAATACTAAACTAATAAAGAATCCTCCAACAATAAGGTTAGAAGCGTTATCATCATCTTCAGGTAAAACGATAGTGCTTTCATACCTTAAATTTGCGGCAACTACTACCATCCCAATCAAACTCAAATAAACTGCAAACAAGCCAAATTCTTCGGGCGTGTATATTCTTCTTAGAATAGGTTGAAGTGCAATAGGGATAAGTTGGGCAAGAACAGTTCCGAAAATTAAGGTAAAAGAACTCTTAATGAAGTCAGATTTATTTAGAAGTTTTTTAATCATGTAAACTACAAAGGAAGCAATTTATATAACCGATATGAGCCCAACTAAATTGTTTTGTAAACACGTAAATGTTTTGAATAGTCTAATTAAAACTAAATTATTCGCTTTTAGGGTAACTTTAGTTGTTCGGCTGTGTAATATCTTGATTCTGCTAGTTTGTCTAAGTTTATTTTCTTGTTCAAATGAAGTGAAAGAGCTCCATTCGCTTCAAATTGATAAAGAAATAAAATTTAAGTAGTTATTTCAAATTTCCCCAATACCAATCGATAGCTTCTTCTAGGCCTTGGTTTATACTATGTGTTGGGTTGTAACCTAAATTCCGTTTAGCTTTATCTATAGATGCTAGGGAGTATCGAACATCTCCTAGTCTTTCAGGTCCATGCTCTGATTCTACATCCTTAATTTTAGGGTCATGCTCAGAAAGTAATTCTCTTAATTTATTAATAAGGTTTATTAAAACGGTTTCCTCCCCAAAAGCAATGTTATAGACTTGGTTATAGGCATCTATATTGGTTGTGGTTGCCGCTAATTCATTTGCCTGAATAACATTGTCGATGTATGTAAAATCTCTAGTTTGCGTTCCGTCTCCATGAATAATAGGGGACTTGTAATTCATTAAGGCTAAAATAAATTTTGGAATAGCAGCAGCATAGGCGCCATTAGAATCTTGTCGTCTTCCAAATACATTAAAGTATCTTAAACCAATTAGCTCCATGCCGTATAACGACCCAAAAACATGCGCATATAATTCATTTACATATTTAGTCACGGCATACGGAGATAGAGGCATTCCAATGTTCTCTTCAATTTTCGGAAGTTCTTTAGAGTCTCCATAAGTAGAAGAACTAGCCGCATAAACAAATCGTTTTATGCCCTCTTCTTTTGCTGCTAAAAGCATGTTTAAAAATCCAGAGATATTTATTTCGTTGGTTGTTGCTGGGTCTTCAATAGACCTAGGTACAGATCCTAAAGCAGCTTGATGTAACACCAAATCCGCTCCAGAGACAGCTTTTTTACAGTCATCAAGGTTTCGAATGTCCCCTTCAATAAATGTGAAATTACTGTTGTGTAATAAATGTGCAATATTTTCTTTTTTACCAGTAAGTAAATTGTCTAAACAAACAACTTTGTTGTTTTGAGCTACTAATTTTTCGCAAAGGCTAGAGCCTATAAAGCCGGCTCCTCCGGTTACTAAAACGGTTTTATTGGTAAGTATCATTTTGTGATTTTTATCAAAAGTAAGTAATTTATTAGCTAAGCAGTGAATTATATATAATCGTTCATCATATCTAACTTTTCTCTTGGGACGAAAAAACAATTTCTTATTCCGTCATCCTCTTTGCGAATAATTGAGTCTAATTGAATCAATTTTTTTCCTTTATGGCCAAAAAATAAATAGTCATATTTTGAGAATTCATTTTCTAGTTCTTTTTCAATGTCATTGAATAAAATTTCGCAAACAATAATAGGTTTATGGTTTTTAATAACGGAGTCCATTCCTTTTATTATTTGAGGCTCAACTCCTTCTGCATCAATTTTTACGAAATCAATTTGAAGATCTTCAAGGTTATTTTCTTTTAAGCAATCTTCCAATGGAGTTGAAGGAACTTTAATTTCTTTATATTCTTTAGGCTTATTAACCGCACTTGCAGCCCCTCCTAAGTTATGTTTTAAAAAAGGGTATTTTTTATTCCTGACTTCATAAAAAGAAATTTCACCTTTTACGTCTGAAATTGCTAATTGGAAAAAGTTAATCTTTGATTCAAAATTGTTAACGGCAATATTATTTCTAAAATAATGAGCAGAAGCGTTTGTTGGATCAAAAGCAACTACTCGAATGTCTTTCGATTTTTTAGCAGCGATCATTGAGTATAGTCCTGCATTTGACCCAATATCTAAAAACCCTTTACAATGACTGATTATGTCTTCAAAAATATCCACGTATTCATATCCATAAACCCCTTTCCAAAATATATTTTGGCCTACAGGGTCGGTTTGATTGGTGCAGAATTTAATTTTATCTCCGCCCTTTAATTTTAATGATATAACTCCAGAAGGAGGTATTTTTATTTTAGGGAAGGCGAAGCTAAAAGTTTTATTTAAAGACCTAAGTATTAAATTAATGAAAGGCGTGTAGATTATTTTATAAATAATTTTCATATTTAGTGACTGATAGTTTCTTTACTCGATGTCTGAATAGAATGTTGAGAAATCTTTCTCGTAAATTTTTTTAATCCTATGTTTTTGTTCACTTGTTAAAGTAACTTCTTTCTTCATAGTAGAGTTTAAATGTGGTACTTTTTGTATTTCTACATTTAGCTTTTGAGCAACTCTTTTAAAATCTTCATCGAAAGATTCAAATCTCCCGAGAAAATCTAATTGGTGAACATCAATTAAAGAATATTGCGATCGAATATGTTCGTCGCATTTCTCAATGTTTTGATTTTCCACCCAGTCAATAAAGTGGCTGATGTCCTTCATTTTTTCCAGTTCTATTTTTTGAAATTTGAAGTAATTCCGTTCTACAACCTTGTCCTTCCAGGAACTGACAAATCTATCATAGGGATTACGAACAAAAGCAAATTTGTAATATTTGTTGTAGAATCTAGGATTGTATGGTGTAGCTGAAGGATAAATGAAGTCGCTCCCGTTTTCATTTTCGAAAAGCTTAAGAATGGACCGGGTGCCTACTTTTGCTACTCGGTACCAAATTACTTTCTTTTTGAAATCATAGGCTATAAAGTACCGTTTACTACTAAATAAAGAAAGTATGTATTTATTGAAGTAGAAGTGAATGTACTTTAACATTGTTTAGGCTATAAATTAAAGAAGGGAAGTTCACAGAAATCTTCCCTTCTCTATAGAATAATTATTTTGCGTAATTAACAGATCGTTTTTCTCTAATTACAGTAATTTTCACCTGACCCGGGTAGGTCATTTCTGTTTGAATTTTTTGAGATATTTCAAATGAAATTTCGTCAGCTCTTTTGTCTCCAACCATTTCAGCCTCAACCATTACGCGAAGTTCTCTACCTGCTTGAATGGCATAGGCTTTAGTAACTCCTTCATAAGATAAAGCTACGTTTTCAAGATCTTTAATTCTTTGAATATAAGATTCAGCAACTTCTCTACGCGCTCCTGGTCTTGCGCCAGAAATAGCATCACAAACTTGAACGATTGGTGAAATTAATGTTGTCATTTCCACTTCATCATGATGAGCTCCAATTGCATTACAAATGTCCGGTTTTTCACCATATTTTTCAGCAATCTTCATCCCTAAAATTGCGTGTGGTAATTCCGGCTCATCTTCAGGAACTTTGCCTATATCATGTAAAAGTCCAGCCCTTTTGGCAACTTTTGGATCTAAGCCTAATTCAGAAGCCATTGTAGCACAAAGATTTGCTACTTCTCTGGAGTGTTGCAATAAGTTTTGTCCATAAGAAGAACGATATTTCATTCTTCCCACCATTTTAATTAACTCAGGGTGCAAACCATGAATACCTAAATCAATACAAGTTCTTTTCCCTGTTTCGATTATTTCTTCCGTTAATGTCTTTTTTGTCTTTGCAACGACTTCCTCAACTCGTGCTGGATGAATTCGTCCATCGCTAACTAATTGGTGTAAAGACAGCCTTGCAATCTCCCTTCTAATAGGGTCAAAGCAGGAAAGGATAATTGCTTCAGGGGTGTCATCAACAATTATTTCTACTCCGGTAGCGGCTTCGATTGCTCTTATGTTTCTACCTTCTCTACCAATAATCCTACCTTTCATTTCATCACTTGCTATGTTAAAGACAGAAACTGAATTTTCAATTGCATGCTCTGCTGCAACCCTTTGAATGGTTTGAATAACAATTTTCTTGGCTTCTCTAGAGGCATTTAACTTCGCTTCCTCTTGAATTTCATTAATTGAAGCCATTGCATTTGTTCTAGCCTCGTCTTTTAATGATTCCACTAATTGCGTTTTAGCATCTTCCTTAGAGTAGCCACTTAGTTTTTCTAATTCCGAAACTACCTGCTCATGAGATTTATCAAGATCCTCTTGTTTTTTATTTACAATTTCTAATTGCCTGTCAAGTGTTTCCTTAGACTGGTTTAGTTGCTTGTCTTTTCGATTTGCATCTTCCAATTTATTATTCAACGACTTTTCTTTTTGCCTAAAAGAATTTTCACGTTCATTTAATTTCCTGTCACGATTATTTATTGCTTTTTCGTGTTCTTCTTTTAACTGTAAAAACTTTTCTTTTGCTTGTAGGATTTTCTCCTTTTTGATTGTTTCAGCTTCGCTTCTAGCTTCTTTTAAAGCGCTTTCTTTTTTTGATTTTAAACCACTGTTTAGACCAATGTAAGCTATGATACCTCCTACAAATAAGCCTATTACAGCTACTATTACTATTTCCATAGTTCAATATTAAGTGTGTTTTAAATAAGTCCTTTGCTTATTTAATTAATATTGATGGAGAATTAGAAGATTATTTTTCAAGAAAATCACTCAACTCTTTATCAAGAGTTTTTAATTCATTAGCAACCTTATCATCGTCAACTTCTTTCGAAATTGTATTTGATTTAGTACTTAGTTGCAAAGCGGCCATAGCAAGTAAATCTTGAATGTCCTTTACAGCATAGTTTTCTTTTAGGTTTTTAACGCTTTCGTTAATGTTATCAGCAGCTTTGCGAATCATTTCCTCTTCTGATCTTTCAATCGTCAAAGGATATGATCTTCCAGCTATATTTACTTTTATAGAAAGCTGATCCATTACCGTTTTATTTATTTAAGAGTGAAATACACTTGTCAATTTCTCTAACCAACTCATTTATCTTTAGTTTCATTTCTGTGTTTTTTCCAGAATCTCCACCTAAAGATTTTGCCATCTTCAACATTTTAACCTTTCCATTAAAATTTTCAATCTCTGATTTTTGTTGTTCTAAAGTATTTTTAAGTTCAGATACTTTTGTCTCAAGTTGAATGTTTTGTTCTTTGAGTGAGCTATTACTACTCATTAGCATATGAACTTTTTCTTTTATACTATTTAAAACAGCATTTTCCATTTATTCAAAACCCTTTTAAAAAGATTAATTCTATGCAAAGTTAATATTGTACATCGACTAAACAAATTTTCACGAAACTGTGTGCATATCTAAGCCATAATTAAATTTTAATGATTCTGATTATCTTTACCTTCATGGCCTGATATTGGTGTATATGTTGATAATAGTGACTTTTATGAAGATTTTAAATCGATTTTTTATTTTGATAGTTTGTTTGTTGACTTTTCAACAATATTACACACAAGTTGAATATGAAAAAGCAAATTTTGCTGCTCCTATGCATATACCATTGATTCTCTCAGGTAATTTTGCTGAATTAAGGTCCAATCATTTTCATACAGGACTAGATATTAAAACGAATGGTTCTGAAGGTTATCGTATTTATTCTATTGATAGTGGCTATGTTTCAAGAATCAATATTTCCCATTGGGGATATGGAAGAGCCATTTATGTAACTCACCCAAATGGATATACTTCTGTATATGCTCATCTGAGCAAATTTCCAGAAAAAATTGAAAAGTACTTGCGTAAAAAACAATTCGAAAAAGAAACAGAGACAATTACTGTTTATCCAGATAGTTTAGATTTATTGGTGGCGAAAGAAGAAATAATTGCCTATTCTGGTAATTCAGGTAGTTCTGGTGGCCCACATTTGCATTTTGAGATAAGAGAAACTGTATCGGAAAAAGCAGTAAACCCTCTACTGTTTGGATTCCAAATAAAGGATGATATACGACCAACTGTGAGTGATATTAAAATATATCCGCTAGAGAACGGATTTGTAAATGGAAAGGACATAGCGAAAGTCTATCCAACCACTGGAAGTTTAGGTGAATATAGCTTAAAAGACAATCCCGTTATTGAGGTTGACGGTGAAATTGGTGTAGGAGTTCACACAATAGATAAATTAAATGGAGCTACTAATAAATGTGGGATTTATACGATTGAGCTTTATGCTGATGATACTTTAGTTTTTCGTCAAACTATGGAAAAAATAGATTTTTTAACGAATAGATATATAAATACTCACAAAGATTACGATGAGTATCATAATAATAATAGAAGTTTTCACAAGTCATATGTTTCTGAGAATAACAAGCTAACGCTTTATGACGGATTGATAAATAAAGGGAAATTGTATTTTAATGATGAGGCTGTGCATCAATTGAAATATATCATTAAAGATACGTATGGCAATACTTCTACTGTAAAGTTTCAACTTAAATCAAATCCAAAAATGGCTAAGACAATCACGCAAATAGCGCCTGAAGGGGATACCATTGTTATGACCGGAGATGTTGTAATTGAAAAGGATGGTTTTAAGGCTTATTTACCTGCAAATTCTGTATACAATGACCTACGAGCAAAGTACAAGGAAGAGGAGATGTCTAAAACTGTATCTGGCCTTCACCAATTCGGGAATTCAAAAATTCCAATTCAACATTATTTTATTATGAAAATTAAAACACAAAATATTGCTAAAAACATGGAGAATAAAGCAGTAGTAGTTTCTGTAAGTGAGGATAAAAGAAAAGTGTTTTCTAAAGGAGGTGAATTTAAAGATGGTTGGGTAGAGACAAAGGTTAGGTCATTTGGAAATTATGCAGTTAAAATTGATAGTGTTTGTCCCGATGTCACAGCTTTAAATATTTCGGAAGGGAAAATTCTAAGCGCAGCTAAAAATATACAATTTAAGATATTCGATAATTTGAGTGGAATTGAAACTTATGATGCTTTTGTTGACGGAATGTGGGTGTTAGGAGAATATGTTCCGCAACTAGGAACCTTTACAATCCCATTTGACTCGTATAATAATATTTCTAAAGGAAAGCATTTGTTAAAGGTTTTAGTCATAGACGAAAGGGGTAATGAGACAATAAAAGAATATAACTTTACTCGTTAGGTGTTTTGGACCTATATAATTTGAATAGTTTTAAATCTAGATTCACTAACTCCAAATTACTTTTTTTAACTTCTGTCCCCTTATATACGAGGTAATATTCTGCCTCTCCATTTTTAGAATCTAGATGAAGGTTATGATACCGCATAGCATAAACTTGATTGCTCCATTGTTGTTTAACTTTAGGAGTAGTTTTTATAGTAGCGTTATAAGGTATTACAGTACTCAAAGTTTTAATATCGTTTATTATTACTTCATCTCTTCTTATTTTCCCTATACTGCTTATTGATAGTGCTAGGCTAACTAATAAAAGCGCTATAGATATAAGCTTAATATATTTAAATTTTAAAGAAGTAATACTTAAATTAAGTAATACGGATGAAAGAAATGGACCAATCACAAATGCTGCTGCTATTCCAAAAAATGGAAGAGCAGGGGCGAAGTAAAAAGTTCTTTGAACCATTGTTAGCATCAATGGTAACGATGCTGAAAATCCTATTAAGGTGAAAAACAATACATTTTTATAGTTTATTATAATATCAAGTTTTTTGATTTTTATGATAAAGCCTACTATTAAACTTAGGGCAAATAAGGGAATTGTTTCAAGTATTAACTTTCCAAGTATCCAAAAACGGCTATCTACCGTAGGGGAATTTCCGATTCTTCCTATTAATCGCTCGTTAATGTAAAATTCAAAACTTTTGTATGCTCCTTCATTTGTTGTGAGCATAATGAAATAAATAAAAATAAGTGTTGCTAATGGAATAACAGACCATGTAACTGCTTTTTCAATTGGATGTTTTCTGTAAACTATCCAATAAATAGGAATCAAAGCGAGAGGGAATAATCCAGGAACACCTTTTGTAAATGATGCAAGGAATATAAAAAAGCCTCCGAAAACCAAATTCAGAATAACTCTTTTATGATTAATCATTGCTTTTGTTAGAGCTAGAATAGCTGCGAGAGTAAAAATACTAAGTGTGTTTTCTAGAATGTTATTGTGGATAGACCAAAAACTAATTGGAATCGTAACCCATAAGATTAATGGGAGCCAATTTACATCCGATAGCTTACCTCCGTTAACTACTTTCCATATTTTAGTAATCAATAATGCGGTGATACTTGCAATAATAAATGCATATAACCGCTCAACGTAGATGCTAAATCCGAAGGTTTTAAAAAATAAAGACTGAATTCCAAACCCCAATTGAGGTTGTTCATGAAAGGAGGTGGAGCCAGAAATTTCCCAGGTATAACTAAAAATTGGTTCCCAGAATGTGCCAATATCCTGCGCTAAATTTTTGGAAACGCCTAAGTATAATAATCCATCCATAAACATTCCTTCTTGAATAAGGGAAGGAACGATGACTATAATGAAAATGGCGATGGTAAGTGTCCAAAAAGGAAGCGTCTTTTTATTTAGCTTGAACATTTAAAATTATTTACAACTGTAAAAGTAATGCATATTGAGCTTATACGCCCTCTTAATTTAATGTTGGTTTTACGATTTCAATTTTGAATTAAATAAGAATATCAAATTGTAAGATAAATTACATCTCTATCAATTGATAATAATTACATTTGTTTTATATACTTAAAGTAAGAATAATGAGTGAAGAAATAGAAAAAATTAAATGTTTGATAATTGGTTCAGGTCCTGCAGGTTTTACGGCTGCAATATATGCTTCAAGAGCTAATATGGCGCCAGTATTGTATCAAGGAATGCAGCCAGGTGGGCAATTGACTACTACTACGGAGGTTGATAATTTTCCAGGATACCCAGATGGGGTTAATGGTACAGAGATGATGATACAATTGGAAGCACAAGCGAAAAGGTTTGATGCGGATATACGGTCAGGATATATTACAAAAGTGGATTTTACAGGGCCCGTTCATAAAGCTTGGGTCGATGGAGGCAAAGAGATTCATGCGGATACTATTGTTATTTCTACTGGAGCTTCGGCTAAATATTTAGGGTTAGAATCTGAGCAACATTATTTAAAAACAGGAGGTGGGGTTTCTGCTTGCGCTGTCTGTGATGGTTTTTTCTATAAAGGACAAGAAACGGTAATTGTTGGAGCAGGGGATTCTGCATGTGAAGAAGCACATTACCTTTCTAATATTTGTACTAAAGTAACTATGTTGGTCCGTAGAGATGAGTTTAGAGCTTCTAAAATAATGGCTGAACGTGTTAAAAACACTAAAAATATTACCATTTTATTTAATACTGATACTGAAGAAGTTTTAGGAGATGATAATGGTGTAACCGGAGCGAGAACTAAAAACCACAAAACAGGAGAAATCATGGATATTCCTTGTACTGGTTTTTTCGTGGCAATAGGGCATACTCCTAATACAGAAGTTTTTAAACCTTATCTTGATATGGACGAGACAGGATATATTATAAATACTCCAGGTTCTTCTAAAACAAATGTCGCAGGAGTTTTTGTTTCTGGAGATGCTGCTGATAAAGATTACCGTCAAGCAGTTACTGCTGCGGGTACAGGATGTATGGCAGCTTTAGACGCTGAAAGATATTTAGCGGCTATTGGTCACTAAAAAGTTGCTTTATTTTAGATATTGTAATGACATCATTTCTACTGGAAATGGTGTCGTTTAGTTTTAGAAATAATTTAGATCGCAGTTCAAGAGGTCTTAACTTTTTTGGAAATTTTCTTATTAATAAAGTGAGTTGTAATAATGCATGTTCACAAAGTGTATCTTTTCTAATGCACTGCTCATGAAAAATTTCAGCAAGTATCATTCTACTTTTATAGTCATTAGGATCTAGTTTAAGTAATTGTTCAAATAATTTTGCTGCCTTATCTATTTCTCCTTTTTCATAAAGAAGCGCCCCATCCATAATTGGAGTAGAGTTTCTAAGATTACTTTGCTGTTCGTATTCTTCTCTATCTTGTTTTAGATCAATGGTAAGTGAATACATTATCCAAAAAATACCAAAAAAGAAAATCGAATATTTTACAAGCGAAAAAATGATATGAGGTTTCTTTTCCAAACTAAATTTTGTTTAACATGCTACTTGCTTTTTTAGCATAAAAACCATTTTCAGTAGCTATTTCATTCAATATTGTTATGCACTTACTTGTTTTACCTAGTTCATGCAAACTTATCGCCTTGTACCATTTTGCTTCCTCATGAAAAGTATTGAAATCATGATTTAAGACTCTGTCAAAATGCTCAATTGCCTTATTTTGTTTGTTGATATTGAAATAGCAAAGGGCCATATAAAAGTGCGCATTCACATCATTGGAATAGTGATTTAAAATGGTTCTGTAATCTTTTAATGCATCTTTGAATTTATTCTTTCTGAATTTCAATTGTGTTTTCTCCAAAAAATTCATATAAGTAATTTTTTGAGTATAGGTATGTACATCTAACTCGATATTGCCATTATCATCTTTATTTTCCTTATCAGCAGTTGTGCCTGTTAGTTCAAAGTTTGGAACGGTAATTACTGTGTTATATATCTTGGTGTAATCAACAACCAATAGTTTTGAAAGAAACAAAGTTCCGATGTTACTACTTATAACATTTGCTGCATTCACTTGGTTGATTTCTTTTTTATCATCTGATTCTGAGCTAATTATTTCTTTCTCTTTATTGATTAGTAGGATTGCGCTTTCAATTTTATCTGTTTCATTAATAGAACTATCCATAACCATAATTAGGGGTGCATCAATAATGATTCTATCAGAAGTTAGTTGTTTACTTTCCTCTAATGGAGTTGCATCTTCTATCTCTTTGTCGTTCAATTCTTCAATTGGTGGCATAGTAATATCAGCGGAACTTGAATCAGCGCTTAACCGTGTAGTTAATTTAGTTTCATCAAATTTAATTTCGTCTAAATCAATCTGATTTAGAAAATGGTGACCAATAAAGTAGAATCCTATAGCAACAGAAATTATAAGAATAAATGAAAATTCGAATCTCCAAAATTTAGCAGCTACTTTTCGAGGAAGGTTTCCATGAAACTGACCTTCTAGTTCATTAAACCCCTCCATGGCATCTGGAGTAGATTCAAACCCCTCCATTGCGTCGCTGTTGAATTCATTTCCGGCAATTTTCTGGTCAATCAGATACTTGTCAGCTTGTGACATATCTCCTTTTAAATAAGCTTCCATTTCCTCTTTGGTAAGAGGAGTGCTGCTTTCGAATATTTTCTTTTTCCTGTTCATTTTATTCAGGTATGATTTTCAGTTAGGATCATTTTTAAATTCCGTTTACCATTTTGAATATAACTTTTAACTTTTTTAGTTTCGTAACCTGTTAGGTTCGCAACCTCATCGTATGTTTTTTCTTTTAAATAGAATAAATCAATGCATTGTTGTTGCTCTTCTTTAAGGCTTTTTATTGCTTCTTCTAGGTTTTTTAATTGACTTTCTTTAAT
>CAWUXI010000023.1:0-3060 GCA_963926405.1 uncultured Flavobacteriales bacterium | reverse complement strand
CCAACTTATGGAATCGTAAACACCTATTTTTCTGAACAATATGGAGAAATAAATCACTTTGATTTTTACCGTATTGAAAATGAAGAAGAAGCTATGGATTCTGGTTTAGACGAACAGCTCCATAGTGGCAATATATGCTTTGTTGAATGGGCAAAGAAAATCCCGAAACTTTTACCCGATAACTGCGTAAAAGTGGCAATCGAAATAATCGATACTAACCGCCGTAAAATCACTATACACATATGATTTCATCTGGAGATGCTCTTAAATCATTAGCTTACGAAGCCTCATTAATGCCCCAAGAGGAAATGCTGGAGGTAGGTCGTAAAAAATCAAGTTTATACATTGGCATCCCTAGAGAAACAGAGTTTCAAGAACACCGTGTTGCCTTGGCTCCAGAAGCTGTGGGGCAAATTGTAGCTAATGGACACCGTGTTGTAGTGGAGACGAATGCAGGTGAACAAGCAAATTTTTCAGATCAAGATTATAGCGAGGCTGGTGCAGAAATTGTTATGTCACATGAGTCAGTATATCAAGCAGATATTATACTAAAAGTAACCCCTCCATCTCCTAAAGAAATCGAGATGATGAAACACAAGCAGACCTTGTTTTCTGCACTGCAACTTACAGTTCAGCCAGAAAACACTTTGCGGAGCTTAATGAAAAAGAAAATTACCGCAATCGCTTGGGATTATATAAAGGATGAAGCGCAAATATTTCCTATAGTAAGGTCAATGGGTGAAATTGCCGGTACCACATCTATATTAATTGCTGGAGAATTAATGTGCAATGTAAATGGAGGTAAGGGATTAATGTTTGGTGGTGTTGCGGGCATTACCCCAACAGAGGTTGTTATTATTGGGGCCGGAACTGTTGGACAATTTGCGGCAAAAACAGCATTGGCAATGGGTGCTTCAGTAAAGATATTTGATAATTCGGTATATAAATTAAGAAGGTTACAACAAGATTTAGGTCAGAGGGTTTTCACTTCAATCATTCAACCAAAAGTATTGGAGAAAGCTTTAAGAAGAGCAGATGTTGCTATTGGAGCTTTAAGAGCTCCGCATGGCAGAACTCCTTGTGTGGTTTCAGAGCCAATGATTGAAGGAATGAAAGATGGAGCTGTTATAGTGGATGTGGCTATTGATCAAGGTGGATGTTTTGCTACTTCTAAAGTTACAACTCACGAACGACCTACATATAAGAAACATGGTGTCACTCACTATTGTGTCCCAAATATTGCATCTAGGGTTTCACGAACTGCGTCTTATGCTTTGAGTAATATTTTTGCTCCTCTGGTTCTAGAAATAGCAGATGGTGGAGGCTGCGAAAAATTAATTAGAACTGACAAAGGTTTTAGGCATGGTGTTTACATCTATAATGGAACATTAACCTCTTCTTACTTAGGAGAAACCTATAGCCTACCCTACAAAGATTTAGATTTATTGATTACAGCTTTTTAATAAGCTACCCAGAAATATATTTCCCCAAAGGAATTTTACTAATCAAATAAATAGTTGAAAAGGGCGAGAAATATTATCCATAATATTAAAAATAATATTGAATACCTTTCGAATACCACCGAAAATATTGACAACCACAGGAATATGATGTTAGTATTAGTTATTTTGCGATAATCAAACGTTGATTAATACTGTTATTGGCGTCTTTGTACCGCACAATATATTCTCCTGAAGCTAAGTTGTTAAAGGATCGATAAATAGTACTTGCACCAATAATTTCCCTTTTTACAATTAGCTGACCTACCACATTAAAGATGGTTAATTCCCCCTCTAATATATTTTCATCGCTAATCACAACTTGAAATTCTCCAGAAGAAAAACTAGGGTAAACATTAAGCGTTAATGAAGAGTAACCCTCATTTATCAATTGTATTTGCAAGTCATTAGCTGAGATAATAGTAAAGTATGCGTCATCGGAAAAGTCAATTGTGGATGTCAACGTATCATTTACCAAACTCATTTTATAGGCCTCATTATTTTGTGAAAAATCAGGTTGTGTCGAAATGAGTATAACGTATTCTAAATCATTTTCTGGAAGCGCTTCTAATGCAATGCTAACATCTACACTTTCAATTGTTCCAACCTCTTCCACTTGCCATATTCTACTAATCATCTTTGTTTCAAATGGCGACAAGTTAGTTAACCAGTTGCTATGTCCTTCATTGTTGTCTGCCCACATGAAGTAATCTCCATTGTCCAAAGAAGTAGGATTATTTATTCTTACAATTCCCGTTCCTTGAGCATCTTGATGCAAGTCAAATTGGCTCTCTCTTCCAATTCCACCTAGGTTAAATCTATAAATATCATCATGTAAATACATATCATCAGGTCCAAGATCAATTTGATATTTAGCCCCTAAATAATTTCGAATTATATTTATATGTGTGTTCCCGAGAGCTTCATTATAAATAAAGTGTTCAGCTACTTTCCCATCTCCCCACCTATCCGATCTATCTTGTCCGAGCTGAATATCAATAACCCCGTTATTGTCTCTTGCTCCATAGGCTTCCTTCCCTCCTATTTCGTCTTCTCCATCAGATATAACATGTAAAAAACTTGTTATTTCGTTTTGGCAAAAAGCAAATCCATAAATATGCGGCGTGGTAATATTCTCGAATGCTTTCAAGCCTCCACTTTCTCCATCACCCGTATCATTAAGGATATATGGATACCACCTCTTATCCCCTTTGTTTGGGTGAATAATAAATCCATTATTATCTCTAGAACTTGCAATCCATCCATAATCATTATATTGATCGGAAGTGGACTCTGCAATAGTGAAAACTGCAAAGTTTTTTCCAGGAATAACATTCTCTGCTTTTATCCATGTTCCAAAACCAGATGTATCCGATTGAAATTCAACCGCATTAAGACCAGCGATTCCATTTGTTCCAGTCCTCAGCATTGGTTGCATTGAGTCAGTAATTTGAATGGTATTTATATTAAATGCACTCCTATCCAACCACTTGTCTATGATAGCTCCATCCGCAGTAATGGCAATGTCTTGGTAGCTAAATTCATTGTCACCACTTAGCCA
>CAWUXI010000022.1:0-11965 GCA_963926405.1 uncultured Flavobacteriales bacterium | reverse complement strand
CCATTTGTAATAGCTATTCCCGTAATTGACCCATTCCCATCAAAACAATCCTCATTCGTTATATTAATTAGGGTGGGGTCAATTGATGGTCCATCAATAAAACCAATAATAATTGGCCCCGCACTAGAAGAGCAACCATTTCCATCTGTGACGGTAAGTGTATAAATTCCTTCTCCTAATCCAGAAGTATCGGCCGAAGAGGTGTTGGAACCATTCCAATCATAAGCATAGGGCAATTGTCCTCCGGAAGATGTTATTCCGGTAATAGAACCATTTACACTAGCGCATGTTTCGGGAATTACAATAACAGAAGAATTATCTATAGTTAGGCTTGACAGAGATGGGTTTATTGTAAGATTTAAAGTAACTATAGAATCACATCCGGCAGCATTAGTTAAAACCCACTGAGCAGTATTATTTGATATTGTATAGGTGTTACCATCAATCCAAGTATATGAATCGCATGCTGATTGCATTTCCTCACCTGCAGTGAACGAAGCAATAGTCACCAGGAACGAATTTTCATCAGAACAATTCGGAACAGTTCCGGTTTCTGCATAAACATAGATGATTTGTGTGGATGTAATAGTTGTTCCTGCTGCAATTGGTCCGACTCCATTGGATGAAGAGAAGTAATTACCAACCGTTAATGAAGGGAGGATATAGCTATTGCAAGCACTTACATCCAACGGTGAATCCACTGGTGGAGTTGTATTAATGGTAACTGTAAACGAATTTTCATCAGAACAATTAGGAACAGTTCCGGTTTCTGCATAAACATAAATTGTTTGTGTGGATGTAATAGTTGTTCCTGCTGCAATTGGTCCGACTCCATTGGCAGAAGAGAAGTAATTGCCAACTGTTAATGAAGGGAGAATATAGCTATCGCAAGCACTTACATCCACTGGTGAATCTGCTATTGGAGTTTGAATAACTGTAATCGTGCCTGCAGCTGTTTCTGTTCCACAACCTCCTGTAGGTGGAATTGAATAATTGAATGTTCCGCCCTGAGTAGGAGTTCCACTTATCGTAATGATACCATTTGTTGCATTACCAGAAAAAGTTGCACTAACTCCAGGAGGCAAGCCATTTGCGCCGCTAACACCATCATTGACTATGCCTGTCGAATTCGTTGTGCTATGTGTTAGGTTTACTAAAGGTAATCCTAAGCATAAACTGGGAGTGCTAGAAGGTGGGCTTACTGTGTATGGAGAAGGGCAATTACAAGCAGGATCTCCCGGGTCTAAAACTGTTATCATAAGGCTTAATGGCGTTCCTAAACATCCTGTATTACTTTCTGGATAAACAGTATAAGTTACTGTCTGAGTTCCTGGCACACCATTTGTCAATGTTTCATTAATTGTAAAATTTGCGGATGCTTCACCAGTAGAGTTAGAAGTTTCTCCGTTAACATTTAGATTGTCTATAGCTTGCCAACAATAAGATGTCCCACCAGAACCAGAAATAGATAAACTTGTTGTTTCACCTGAACAAATTGTTTCTGAAGTTGGTATTGCCAATACTGTAGGCGGCGAACAAGTGTTGCAGCTAGAAACAGTTGAACCGAGATTATCCATCACAATATTACAAACTGTTTGAATTTGACCACCTCCAGCGCCGCATCCAGAAGTTAAACCCCAGTTAGGTGAAGGATTATTACCTAATAGTGTTGCAAGATCACCGGTATAGTTTCCAACCAAATTACCATCAAAAGTTACGGTTAAATTACCTGTAGTACCAGATAAAACTTCCCATGTTACACAAATATTATAGTCTGCACCATCTACTATCGATCCACAGCAAGACTTTAATGGAATTGGCGCAGATAAGTTGTTCGAAAATCCATTGTGATTGATTTCTGAATGATGACAGATAATATCTGCATCTGGCCAAGTATCAAACTCTACTGCAACTATATCATTCAGAGTTTCATACCCTATATTACCACCAGAACCTCCTAATGGCGCATCATTATTACCGTTTAAAACAAAAGCTATTCCGTCTCCTGAATTTGGATTTGATCCAAAATTTGCTGTAAATGTGAGATTAAAATCATTGGTTAAATCCAACGCACCACATATCCAGATATCACCCTCTCCATTAGCTGGAGTTCCATCCGTTAGTGTAACACAATTACCTGAAATCGATGGCGATGGCACTCCGGCATTTTTGAATTTATAATCACCGTTACAAGAAGTTGGAGCCCCGCCGGTAGATACTGTTGTTAGGGCAGCACCATTAAAGGTTATTGCTTGAGAATATGATTCATTTAGAAAGCAAATAAAGATTAGAAAGCCAGTTAATATTCGCATAATATTTTTTTTAATCCACAAATTAGTTGTTATTTTAAAATTAGTTTTCCCCATCCTTTTGGAGATTCATGAAATCCATCTGCAAAACCGCTATTCCAATGCAATTGCCGCTGTCTTCCTAAATTTGTTCCTAGATCGATAGCAATCTCAATGTCCAATTCTACTCCTGTTTGAGAGCTGACTTCAAAAAATGCATTAAGCGGTATAGCCATTTCAACTAAATATCCATCCTCTTGAATGTTAACCTTGTAGTTTATTACTTCAATTTTAGTATCGGTTTTCCAGTTCCACATATAGGGATGCGGGCCACAATTTATTCCAATATGCTGATCGCTTAACCAAAGAAACTGCCTTTTAGGGTCAGCTTCCGGATTAGTTGAAAACGCTATTTCTATGGCATCTCCTTCCCATAAGTCTCCTTTCTCCTTACTATTTTGCATAGGCGTATCGTCAATAATATCGAAAAGGAAATAAATTGAATCTTCCGAATAGGTAGTTGAAAATTTGTGGTCACCTAGATTAGAAAATGATTTTTCTTTCCAATCTTCTATTTTGCCATCAATACTAATTGGATTGCTGGTTTTTATAGCGATTACTTCTTTTTTTAATTTGCCTGAAAATGGAATTAGGGAGATGGATTGGATCTCTATTTCTCCCTCAGCAAAAACTTGGATCATAAGTTGTTTGATATTGGAAACATCTACGTCGTTTCCTTCGAATGGGAATAATTTCAATGGAATCTGCACTTTTGTCCATTCTTTAGTAATTTCTTTCTCCACTAAGAAGGATTTATTGTAGCCTAACCAAGCCTGACCACCGGAATAATCCTCGAAACAGAATGCCCAAGGAATGTTGGTAAAGGCTTCGTTGGTAGAACGAACGGTTAGTTCTAAAGCAAGTGTGTCAAAAACATACCCAATGTCTTTTCCTGACCAACTATCCCAACCTAAACCCATGCCTACCCAATCACAGCCATCTTGATCTTTGTTCCACTTTAAGTTAAGGATATTAGAAGGCCCATCACTGATAAGCTCGCTGGAGATACATTTATCCCCTCCCGAAGTCCAAAAATCTGATAGACTTTCATCAAAAATGGAAAGCTGCGTATAGCCGCGAACATTGTACTCTTCTTCAAATTCTCCCTCATATAGGCCAACTTGCTTGAACCCAATCTTTTTATAATTCACAGTAACGGTCTCTAATTGTTTGCTCTCTTGAGCAAACGACTCGCATGCAATTAATGAGAAAAGTAGTGATAAGAGTCTACAAATTGACTGGTTCATTTTCTGTAAATATTATGTAATCTAATTTCGATTTAGCTATGCCAGATAGAGGGTCTGCTAAATGAAGCATGTTTACTTTATTAATTTTATCTGGATTATGAATTCCTCCGCCATTTCCATTCCCTTCAATATCACTGTACTTAATAGAAACCAATTTCCATCCTGCCCATTCTATAATAATCTCGTATCCAAACTGATCTTCATTTGAAATATTAAAGGATCCATCTCCGTCTTCATCCTCCTCAAACTGAAACAGTATTCTTGAATTGATATAAGTAGAATCACCGTATATTAAAGCATTGAAATATAGATTATCAGGATTAGACGTTAGCGGAAGCGTTGCGCTGCCATATGCAGTAGCATTAAAGTTAACAAGGCCAACTAGCCAATCCCAATCCACCTCACCTTGCATATTATAATAACTGTCACCTACCGGAGAAGATGGATCTGTTTTAATGTTAAAGTCCATGGATGCGCCAGATTGTATGAATGATGTCCATCCTAATAGCCATCCTGTCTCGAAATTAGCAAGAACAAATCCTTCATTCGTTTTTGGTTGATCTATAGTTACAGAAGTGGTTAAGGTGTCCGTTTCTCCTTCAAAAGTTAAGAATACATCGCAGGTTTCAGCCCTAAAAACAGGCAAGTTGGTGGTGCCTCCTTGCCATGTAAATTCACTTGCGTCAATAATTTTACTAGTGCCATTTACTATTTTTTCTGCTCCACTTGTTTGGCCTATTATTAGCATTTCCCAATTAATCGTTTTTGATAATTCACAAGTAAAATAGACACTCTGTCCCGCTGAGAAATCAACCGTGTTTTGACTAGCTGCCAATGTGTTTATGATTGTAAATGGACCATAAATATCTTGTAGGCTAGGACCATCTGAATTTTGCAATTCATCTTTACGACATGATAATAGAGTTAACCCTATGAATGTGATTGTTAATAATTTCTTCATTTTTTAAAACTTAATTATATAATAAATAGACATTTGATTGAATTGATATGGATTGTCCGATACAAAATTATTCTTACTTGATTCGTACATTAATGCAAGATAAACCTTTTCTGAAAAATTAAATTTTAACCCACCAGCAAGGTTCGACTCCATACCATCCACATTGAATGAATTGTAATTAATTATAACGTCATTGCTATTTCTGATAGGCAATTGGTCTGTTCCTGAACTTTGCAATATGAAAAAATTTCCTAGCAGATAAAGCTGGTCTATTACCTCCCATTCAAAACTAGTGTTTAATGTTAAAGAGGTAAGATTCACCTCTTCAAATACAAATTCGGAACTTCTATTAGTTGTTTGATAAGCTAATCCAGCATGTAGTTTCAACTTTTTCTTCCATTTTAACAAGTTGGATACGTTGAAAACAATATCCGACTTCAAATAATTAAAGGATTTTAAAGCGGTAGTTCCTTGTCCTCTGACTTCCTGAAGGGAATAAAATTTCGCACTTCCTTCAACAACTTTAGAAGAGTCGGTATAATTCATTCCAAAATAGAATCCTGTTCGATTGAAAGTTGCTAGTCCATAAGGTAATACATTGTTTACTGCTGGGTTGTATTGCATAATTCTATCAGTTATTCCAACCGAATATAAAGTCGGATCATTATAAATGTCGTACACGGATACTGGGCGGAGAATCTGATCATTTGTATAACGATTAAAGAAGTTGTTTTGTTGGTTGTAATCTATTCGTTTGGATTGTGCTCCAAAACTTCTAAAGTCAGCTCCATTATTCATGTAACCTAAATCAAATCCTAAATTCATTTTCTTAAAGTTGAAATATCCTCGGGCATGAATGAAATAATCGTCTAATTTGTTTTCTTGATTTAAGGCAAGTTGGCTTGAAGATATTCCTGATTCACCATCAATTCCGTATTTGTGTAGTTCATTTCCAAAAGTAATATCATAGGTTAATGTACTTACGTTATTACTATAAACATTACTGTCAATTGCAGTTCCTGCGACATCAAAAATACTGACATGATTTAAGCCAATCATAGCATTTTTACTTTGGGTTATCACCATATTTCCGCCTCCGTAAAGTCGATCCATTATTGTTGAAAAATTACTTGGATTTAAACGTGCGATAAATCCATTAAATTCCATCTCATCTATCAGCTTTGGAAATTGTATTGCAAAATTTGCAGAAGCACCTTGCTGCCGCCATGTATTTTCTTTATAAAAACTCTCATAATTAAAAACACTTTCTTTAATTGCCATACTTCCCTGTGAAGATGTTAAAATGTCGGTGTTATGATTATAAAAAGTATAGGGCGTTAATTTGTAATCAATATTTCCGATGTGGTAACGAACAACATTTCCCGCCACTCCTCTAACGTATAGTTGACGAACATCAAATCCTACTCCGGAGCCCCAGAAACCTCCATATTCATTTCTAATTCTAAACATCCCCAGAATCTCCGTGTGTTTATTGGTGCGAATTTTCACCCCTAAATCGATTAAAGCATATCCTCCACTTGATTTAGGAGGGTTTATAGAGTCTCCAGCATCCGTTGAAAAATCAGAAACTGAAATTAAGGAACGCGCCCCCCCAATAAACTGTACTTTTTTCTGCTGTTGTCCGATTGAGGGAAAACTCAGTGTAATAATTGCTATAAGTAGAATATATCTCATGGTTAAAAGAATATTTTTAATTCAACGGTGGTTTCTGTTCCTTTATAATGATCGAGTTCAAAATTTCGATCTTCGTATTTCATCCATCTTTGTCTTACATACAATCCGGTGCCTTTGGAAAGTTGAAAATCAAATCCGCAGGCATAGCTCATGCCTTCCTGGTTTTTGGGTTTCTTTGAGTTAATATCCAACTCCGTGTTTACTCCACCATAAATGCGATCATAGCCTAAGTAGTTACAAAAAACTACTTTGGGAGATAATTCATAATAAAATTCTAATTGATGATTGTAACTTCTCAAATAGGACTGAGCAGAGAATTTCGGAATAGAAGAAAAGTTATCTTGTATTGTATGATATCCTCCAAGATAGAATAAAATAAATTTCCGATTCAGTATTTTAGTAAATGTCTTATAACTTACTTCGATAGAATTAAACCCTTTAGCTGTTATAGAATCTGTAATTTCCATCGTTTCATAAACACTCCTATATACCTTATTGATATTATTATATGGTCCAACGTTTGTTGGAAAACCCCAGCGCCAAAAGCGCGATAATGCTAAATTATTTGCTGGGTGTCCGTATGTTATTTGGTTAGACAGTGCTTCCATTTCATTAGCCATACTATATCCAAGCGTTAATTTTTGATTTTTAAATTTTAAGTCAGCATTTAAAATTAATCCGCGTCGGTTATTGGTGATTTGGCCAATAGTTGTTAATGAACTTGCAAAAGGAATTAGCAAAGGAGTTTGACCTCCTGCACTTACTGCAGTATTGGTTTGCGAATATTCTTGCACAGAAGAATTCCAGAATACACCATTATTATTGATCACATTGGGGCTAATTTGAAAGTAACGAATCTCGATTGGGAAAAAAGTAATGTCTTTTGAAAAATTTACTTTTATATCTAAGGCTTCTCCCCATTTTCCTACAGCAGATGGTGAAAAATAATTTCCTGAGCCAACTTCACCAGATACTGTTATTTTGTCATTGAGGTTAAATTTAAATTCTGTAGTAACCAAATTAAACCCAATTAATTCAAGGGAAAGGCTATCAGAGTAGGTGTGACTTCGAATTCCGTTTACACTTACAAAACTTTTCCCAATATCCTTGCGAATACGTGCGGCAGTAAGCGAATTGGGGGTTGGAACAGCTCCTCCATTTAATTGAGATTTCCCATACATAAAGGCGAATGAAAAATCTTCCGGTAGTTCTTTTCCTTCAAAAATAAATCCGTGAAAGGCTTGCTGTCCCCAGCGAACATCTTGGCTTAAGGATCCGTTACTGTAAAAAGTATCATACCGCTCAAAAACATTTCGGGTATTCGGATCCCATGGGTTTCTTTCAAAAAGACTATACCTATTGTAACCTGTATTAGTAGCAAATGTAAATGGACTCATTTTGTACCAGTTAATTCCACCTGTTTTAATGCCAAATGTTCCAAATTTTGTAGAATGTGTTCCGGAAAGGTTTATCCCTAATAATAAGCCTTTAACATAATCATTTTCAGAGCCCGTAAGCGGTGTCCAGATATATAAATCGGAGGAAAAAGAGGTGTTTTTAGAAGGTATAACCGTTATTGTTGTGCTTAGTTGTGGAAGATTACTATCGTCTCCAAGAAATAAACGGTTCTTTAATTCACCCATTTCAGGATATTGCATATCCATTACTGAATAGTTAGCGCTAAATCTATAATATCCTGAAACGTTAATGTTGCTCAATCCTTTTTGGTAAACCTTCGGCTGCAATCCTCCAGAGTTAGGTTTGAACATAGTAGAATCTTGTTTTGACTGTCCAAAAGCTTGCACAACAATCACTACTAAAGAAATTAACAAACTATATAGCCTCTTATTCATATTCTTCCAATTCTTGTGTCTTTAAACGAATTCTACTTAATTTCATTTCTAAACTGCTCTGCACGTAAAAAGGGATATTCATATAAGCCGTTTTTTCTCCATCATTTACAAAAACAAATAAACGGTAACGTCCTTCGTTCATAGGAGATTTCATAACAATAGATGATGTCTTCCCGCCTTTTATTTTTCCTGTAATCATAGGAGGTTTGTCCTCAGCGTCTCCTCCTGTTTTTAGATCAGAGCTTTCCGGATAAAGTTCCCAATTGTAATTTAGTTTATCTTCATTCGTATCGGAGGCAAATAGTTTAATTATATTTTTCTCTCCAGCATCTGATATGCTATTTAAAAACACCTTGTTTCCATTAAATAATACTGAATCGATGCGAGGAGATCTGTTTTCTGGGTAATTTCCTGACCAACAATATTGCAATTCATCGATAGCTTCCGTGGGCATTCCTTTGTCCGTAAACAAGCCATACCACGTGGAAGTATATTCTTGCTTTTGTCCCCACAAAAAAGCAAAAGAACCTATGCACTGGACTCTTTGCGAATTGATAGCGTCATTGAAACGGGATAGATACGATTCTGCTTTTTCAGTGCTTGTTTGCTCAACCGAAGAACTCCACTTTGTTTTAGTGCATTCCCAGTGTCCCGTAGGCCCCCATTCTGTAATCATATATGGCTTTTTAAATCCTCCCTCTTTTAATACCGTTTTTACATTTGAAACATCTGCATACGTATTAATACCATAAATATCAATCTCTGGTAATTGTTCCATTACGAATTTTAGTTTCTCTGCGTTCGTGCCCGCAGTAACAGTAGAAGTAGGATGATTTAAATCTTCTTCATGAATCATTTTAGCGATATCATTTACTGCAGCCCATACTTTTGTATTCGTATAGTTTAATTCGTATTCATTACCTATACCCCAAATCAACAAGGAAGGATGATTTTTATATTTATTAACCTCTTTTCTAAAATTATCTAGTTGAGATTTCACCTTGACCTTATTATTATAATCGAAACCATGTCTTTCATGCTGAACCCATAGCCCTAGCATAACTTTAAGGCCTCTTTTTTGTGCTTCATCTAGAATGTATTGAGCGTTTTCTGTGCCCCAAGTTCTAATTGTATTTCCCCCAGTAGTTTTAAGAATATCTAGGTAATCATCACCCCCTGCTCCATTAATGTAATAAGGCTGTCCATCAACTAAAAGTGACCATTTCCCGTCTTTATTTAGTACTTCAACCTTTTGCACTTGTGAAAAAACCAAGTGACAAGGGATTAACACCATTATAAATAACATCAAAAAAGTATATAGCCTTAAGGAACTCAAGTTTATTTAGTAATTAGTTAAAACAAAGTTATGGTATTTATTACAATATTAGCAATTATTTAGTCTTCATACAAGAAATTTAACTAAATGAATTTTAATACTTCAAGGATATCTGGAATAGTTTTACTGTTTTATGATTTTCTAACAGTATAAATAGAAAATCACATAGTTTAGTTTTTTAATAACTATAGAGTATATCTATTAATAAATAAATTATAGTATTTTGTACAATAACAAAAATATTGTTACATTAGGAAAATTATTTTGTTGTAAGCAAATCTGTTTTAAGCTAATAATAACTGCAGAAAAACTGCAGAAATATTCCTTATTTATCCTACTATGAATAGTCAGTTTGAAATTTTAGATTATGCAGTTTTTATAGCATATGCAGTATTAATTTTATTTATTGGAACTTGGGTTTCTCGAAATAAGAAAGGCCAACAAAAAAGTGCTGAAGATTATTTCTTGGCAAGTAAATCCCTGCCCTGGTGGGCAATTGGAGCTTCGTTAATCGCTGCAAACATTTCCGCAGAACAATTTATTGGTATGTCTGGCTCCGGTTATAAGGTGGGTTTGGCAATTGCTTCATATGAATGGATGGCAGCCATAACGCTAATTATTGTTGGGAAATATTTCTTGCCCATTTTTATTGAAAAGGGTATTTATACTATTCCTGAATTTGTGGAGAAGCGCTACTCTAAACAGCTAAAAACCATATTAGCCATATTTTGGATATCTCTTTATATTTTTGTAAATATTGCTTCAGTTCTTTACCTAGGCTCTTTAGCTCTAGAAACAATCTTAGGTATTCCGATGATTTATGGTGTGATGGGGTTGTCTTTGTTTGCCGCTGCCTATTCTCTTTATGGAGGTCTTTCTGCGGTGGCTTGGACAGATGTAATTCAAGTCATCTTCTTGATATTGGGAGGTTTGGTGACAACTTATTTGGCATTAGATACCGTTTCTGGTGGGGATGGTTTTTTTGCAGGACTTTCTAGAATATACAATGAAGCCCCTGAGCGCTTTGCAATGATTCTGGAAAAAGAAAATCCTGAATATAGTAACTTACCTGGAATTGCAGTCCTCGTCGGTGGGATGTGGGTAGCGAATCTCTATTATTGGGGGTTTAATCAATATATTATTCAAAGAACCCTAGCGGCAAAATCTTTGAAAGAAGCACAAAAAGGGATTTTATTAGCTGCTTTCCTTAAATTAATTATTCCATTAATCGTAGTTATACCTGGAATCGCGGCATTTGTAATGACAGCAGATACTGATGTTATGTCTGGACTTGGTGAATTAGGACAGCAAAACATGCCAACTTCAGAGCATCCAGATAATGCATATCCTTGGCTCTTGCAGTTTTTACCGGTAGGATTAAAGGGATTGGCTTTTGCAGCCCTTTCTGCGGCAATTGTGTCCTCTCTTGCCTCAATGCTAAATTCTACCTCCACTATTTTTACCATGGATATTTACAAGCCTTATTTTAATAAAAGTGCAGGCGATCGGGAACTAGTTCGGATGGGAAGAATTAGTGCAACGGTAGCGTTAATTATAGGAGCAATTATGGCTCCATTATTGGGCGGGATTGATCAGGCATTTCAATTTATACAAGAGTATACAGGTGTTGTAAGCCCAGGTATTTTAGCAGTATTTATGTTAGGTCTATTTTGGAAAAAATCTACAAATAAAGCAGCAATAATAGGAGTAATCACTTCCATTCCAGTTGCAATGTACTTTAAAATAGGGCCAAAACATTGGATCGACAGCACATTGTTTGTCGACCTACCGTTTCTGCATCAAATGGGATATACTGTTCTTATAACTATGGCCATTATAGCAGTTATTAGTTTTGTGCAAAATAGAGGAGCGGTGGATGAAAAAGGGATTCATATAAATGCCTCCACCTTTAAAACATCTCCAATATTTAATGCCGGTTCATTTGCTGTAATATTGATTTTGGTTGCTCTTTACGCCTTCTTTTGGAGCTAAAATAACAGTACAGCTTAAAAACATTTCTCGATTAAGGAACATATTCTTTTGTTGATGAAATTAAGTTCAGGTATTGTTTAATAACCCCCTGAAAAGTAGATTGGCACTTGCTGGATTTGTTGCCAAGGGTACATCATGTACATCACAAATTCTCATAAGCATTGAGATATCTGGTTCGTGCGGATGTTTATCTAGTGGATCTCTGAAGAAAATAACAATATCACATTTACCCTCTGCAACGCGCGCAGCTATCTGGGCATCGCCTCCGATTGGTCCGGATAATAATTTAGTCACTTTAAAACCTGCTTTTTCGACCTTTGAACCTGTCGTTCCAGTTGATATAAGCGTTACTTCATTATTGTGAAGAGTTTCTGCTTGTTCGTTTAGAAACTGAACCATCTCAGCTTTCTTCCCGTCATGGGCAATTATAGCAATTTTCATAATGTTATTGTATTAAGTACAATAACAAATATATGGAATATATGAATACGTTATTTTAAATACTTAAATATTTACACTCGCTGCTTTCTAAT
>CAWUXI010000021.1:0-19949 GCA_963926405.1 uncultured Flavobacteriales bacterium | reverse complement strand
TTACGATTCACAAGGGAACATCATTAATGATCCATTTCCTACGCCTTTCGAAACAGGTGGTTTTGACTTAGACGCAATAGGTATTATTCACTCCTTTGTCGGGATTCAAGAAATGACAAATGCGTTTAACGTTTTTCCTAACCCTGCCTCGCAGCAAGCAACAATAATCTTTGATAATTATGCAGATAAAACAATTCAATTAATTGACTTGAATGGCATTATTGTTAAGCAGCTTCAAACAAGGTCCAACCAAGTTGAGTTGGATTTATTAAACTATGCAAAAGGAATTTATATTTTAAAATCGATAGAAGGAGAGCACGTTAGCATAAAAAAATTACTCATCAATTGAGCGCCTTGAGAAATCTCTTTTTCATTCTTATTTGCTTAATCGCATCCTCAAATTGCTTTGCGCAAGAAGACACATTAAAACAAGTAGTCGTTACAACAACAATTACTCCGGCTCCTTCTTACAAGTTAATTAAAGTACCAAATATAGAATCATATGTTACAGATAATCTAGCTGACTTGCTCTCGAAAGAAACACCTATCTACATAAAGTCTAGCGGTCCAGGTGGACTTTCCACTATTTCAATTCGAGGAGCTGGCGCAAGTCATACCCAATTGTATTGGAATGGCATTTCAATTAACTCTCCTACTCTAGGTCAATTAGATTTAGCTACGTTGCCTGTTGCTTTTATTGACGAAGCCGAAATTCATTTAGGAGCCAGCAGTGTAGTTGATGGAAGTGGAGGTCTAGGAGGAGCTATCCAATTAAATACTTCTGCTAATTACAAAAACAAATTAAACGCTACTTTCAGGAAGGAACTAGGAAGTTTTGGAATAGATAAAACACTTTTCTCCATTAACGCGGGAAATAAAAAGTTTCAATCAAAGACAAGTCTTTTTAGAAACTCATCTACCAATGATTTTAAATACATTGACATTACACAGGAGAATAGCCCTATTTCAGAAAGAGAAAACGCAGAAATTATCCAATATGGGATAAAACAAGAGTTTTACTTTGCCCCAAACAAAGAAAATAATTTTGCCATTAAATCAAATTATATAGACAGCTATAGACAAATACCATCTGCACTTGGAGTAAAAACAAAAGAAGAATATCAAACCGACAAAGCGCTTCGACTGATGGGAGAATGGAGGCACGGTAAAAAGAAAACTTTTCAGCATTTACGACTCGCTTTTATAAAGGATGAAATGAATTATATGGACACTTCTCTCTCCATCAATTCGCTGATTAGCGTAGACTCATATAAAGCTAGCTACAATTTCAATCATTATTTCAACTATTTACTGAAGTTCTCTGCTCAAGTAAATGCAGGTAGCGACATTGCGAATTCAACTGGTTTCGGAGCTCAACACCAACAAAATAGGCAATCTGTGTTTGTACAGTTTGAACAAAAAAGCAATTGGGGTTATCAATACAATATCGCTGCCCGACAAGAGGTAATTGATGGTAAGTTAATTCCTCTAATTCCAACTATCGGAGTGAAATATTTCCTTACAAAAAATCATCATTTCGCTATCAATGCAAATGCTGCAAGAAACTATAAAGCACCTTCATTAAACGAATTGTATTGGAACCCAGGAGGGAATCCAGACCTACTTCCTGAAATCGGATTTACTTCCGAAATGGGTCTTACTTATCAATATAGAAAATTGGCTTTTAGTATTTCTCCTTATTATTCGTTAATAGACAATTGGATTCAGTGGCTTCCCCAAGAAAGCGGCATTTGGACACCAATAAATGTGAAACAAATCGAGAACAAAGGGATTGAACTCGACATCAAAAAGGTATTCAAAATTTCGAATGAAGTGAAGCTCCACCTTCATTCAGGTTATAACTATGTCAACTCTATTAATAAGTCTTCCATATTAACAAGTGACAATTCTATTGGCAGACAATTGATTTACGTCCCAAAACACACTTTTAATATTGTTTTGAAGCTGGAATTGAAACAATGGTCGTTCGCTTATAATCAAACTATAACTGGAAAAGTATTTATTGATGCTACCAATACTACTTACATGCCCTATTATGCACCCGCCGACATTAACATTAGTTATTCGTTAAAAAAAGACATGAAATCTGCTGACATTGGTTTAAAAATTTCTAACCTGTATAATGAAGATTATCAAATAATGGCAAATCGACCATTGCCTGGAAGGTGGTTTTTATTGTTTTTAAAAGTTAACTTAAATGCAACAAATGAGTAAGCTGAATTCTTACATATTCATTGTTCTCGTTTTAGGGTTTTCTTCTTGTAAAAAACAAGAAATTGGGCCACAATGCCCTACCTGTGTGGACGAAAATATTACTGTTAAATATGACGATGTTTTAATTGGGTGTGAAGGAAATTTTGGGTGGGGAAATGCTTCCATATCATTGTACAATCCAACGAATACTAGCATCACGAATACGGTTTTTCAAAACATCAACGGCTACCCTTTGGGCGATGTATTGCAGTCGATGACAGAATACAATGGTAAATTATTTGTAGTAGTAAACAACTCGGGAAATATCGAAATACTGGACACTGCTACTTACCAAAAAACGGCTACTATCAGCGGCTTGACAAGCCCTCGTTATTTTTGTGGCATCAATAACTCTAAGGCGTATGTTTCTGATTTATTTTCAAGCCAAATTGCAATTTTAGACTTAGCTTCTAACTCTGTAATTGGCAGCATAAATACAGGTGGTTGGACCGAAGAAATGCTCTTGGTTAACGACAAGGTTTATGTATGTCGTCCGGACACTAATTTTATTTTACAAATAAATGCTAGTACAAATAGTATTGAGGACACGATTGTTGTGGGAAAAGGGCCTTCCTCTCTAGTTTTGGACAACAATAACAAGCTTTGGGTATTAAGTTCGGGGGGCATAAATGACGAACAAGCAGAATTGAATCAAATTGACCCTTCAACCAATAGCATCAGCAAAACAATGGTATTTAGTGACCTAAGTAATTCTCCAAATAATCTGAAAATTTCTTCAAACGGAGAAACAATCTACTACCTCAACAATGGGGTTAATCAGCTATCTATTTATGCATCTTCTTTGCCTTCTTCCTCCATCATTAATCAAAATGGAGCGCTATTTTACGGGTTAGGAATAAGCCCTACAAATGATATCTATGTTTCTGATGCGGTTGATTATGTACAATCCGGAATTGTATATCGATATGACAGCACGGCATCTCTAATACATCAGTTTTCAGTTGGAATTATACCACAAGGATTTTGGTTTAAGTAATTGCTTTAGGAAGTGGAGATATAATTATATGTACGAAAAGGATACAAGATAGCATATCTCATTTACGATATCAATGAAGTATCTATAACACTGATTTAGGTGTCGTCGTTATGGTGTGTTGACGTTTTCGGCCCCCACTGAGTTCCCCGAAGTGCTCAAGGCTCTTCTTTTACATTACCGAAAAGAAGCAACTAAGCAAAGCGTTCTCACGAATTCCTTTTAAAAACAATAGAAAAAAATGAGTAAAGCTTCGAGGTACGAGAGGATCATTCAGCCGCACTTATCATTTATGAAGAATGAGAAAGCTTTTCGCTGGAAGCCTTGACTTTTTTACTTACTTTTTTTGTCAAGAAAAAAAAGTAAGTGCCCTAACGATAACTATCGGCATGGTAAAAGGACATTTACTAATTAAAAAAATATTTAGGATGCTATTGACTTAAAATGATTTTTACTCCCCCTGTTACCGCAAGAACTAGTTCCTCAATAAAATTGCATAGTCCCAACAATTGGTATTGATCGAAAAAAACAAGTTAAAAAGGTGAGCTATGTTACACTATATTTCATTTACAACAAACAAGTTCGTTGAGGCTTCTATATTACTCAAAAATAATAGTCATTTCAACTCTTCTATTTTGCTGTCTTCCTATTTCTGTGTCGTTATCAGCAACAGGTTTTTCTTCACCAAAATACTGAACAATTATTCTGTTTGAATTCACCCCTCTTTGCTCAAGGTAATCTGCAATTGCTTGAGATCTCTTTTTAGACAGTATTAAATTGGTTTTAGCCGAACCTACATTATCTGTATATCCTGCAACAGCAATTTTCCATTCACTTTTCTTTATTAATAAATTTGCTAATTCTTCTAAAGATGGAAATGAAACTTCCTTAATAATATCTTTTCCAGATTCAAACTCAAGGTTTTTAAAAGCTGTGTTTACTATTTCTTGTTCTTCCTCCTGAATTACTGGACACCCATTATTAGACGCTGGGCCTGGAATGTTTACACAATCGTCATCTTTATCCAATACACCATCAGCATCAGTATCAGCATAAGGACAACCATTGTTAGATTTTGGACCTGGATTATTTGGGCAATCATCGTCCTTGTCTAAAATCCCATCTTTATCGGTATCTGGCCAAGGACAACCTCTATTTTCTTTAGGACCTGGAACTTCAGGACATTCATCTAAATAGTCAAATAAACCATCTTTATCGGTATCTGGACAGCCTTCATTTGCCTTTGGTCCAGCAGCATTGGGACATAAATCATCTAAATCTTTAATTCCATCACCATCGGTATCTGGACAACCCTTAAATGCAAGTAACCCAGGAACTGTAGGACAATCATCATCCTTGTCTATAATACTATCGTTATCTGTATCTGGACAGCCTTTAAATGCTAGTAATCCAAAAACTTCAGGACACATATCCTCTTTATCAATAATAGAATCTCCATCTGTATCTGGGCATCCTTTAAACACTACCAATCCAGAATCTAAAGGGCAAGCATCTTCTGTATCTTTAATTCCATCACCATCAGTATCTGGACAACCTTTAAATTCCCATACCCCTGCTAAGTCTTTACAATCATCTTGTCTATTGGAGACTTTATCTTTATCGTTGTCTTTTGGATGCTTATTAAACAACCAAAATCTAACTCCAGCGTAGATGTTGGCACCTCTAATGTTTTTATCTTTCCCAGGCGCGAATAGTGGCTTCATATCTGCAACCCCAATAACTAATGGTCCAAACCTTAACCCTAAGCCTGTTCTAAAACCATAAAACCCACTGTAAGAAAGAGGTAAAGAAACTCCAATATACTTAGAGTCATACCTAGGTGTTATAGCAAAACTACTTGGAATTCTAACCTTACTAGGATTATTATTTCTTTGAAAGCCAATAACGGCTCTAGCATCTACATAAAAGTCATTCCAAATATGGTAATCTACCGCTAGATTAATATTAGAGGGTAAATTAATTCTAAAGTAATCTACATTATCATCGCTTAAAGTGATGTCGTTAGTAGCAATAGAATCATTCGTAGCTAAATAATCTATTAGGTTATCAAAAGATTGCAACCCACTAATGGTATCAAATATATCTAAATCATATGCTTGCAATGTAGAACTATTAATTCCCAAATTGGCAGTAAAATCTCTACTTAAGTCTCCTTTTGTGTAGCGCATTCCACCAATATCATTAATGGCAAATGAAACTTTTAATTTATACTTATTCTTATCTTTTCTCCAAAGGTTGGTCTCCCCGTCCATGTCATACTTATAATCTTTCCATTTTGGTCTCCATTCATATACACCTCCTATATCAACACCCAACCCTAAGTTTGAATGTAATGCAAAATCATCGGTAGAAAATTGATGATTAGCTGAAACCAACTGACCATTAGAATCCAATTGCTCTATATAACCTCCTAAATTTTGAGAATATCCATAGCTAAAATCTCCTTGAACATAATTTGCAAAATCGGCATCTTGGAAATTATAATCTACATTATCTGTATTTATATATGCAGCTCCTAAACCTTGTAAAAATTTAAGCTTGCCTCCAGCTTTTACAAAATGTTCCCCATCTTCTTTAAGAACTTGAGCATAACTTAAGTTATACTCCATCCATGAATTAAATGAAACATTCAACAATTGATCAGATAAATCTAAATCCCATAAAGAAGAGTATTCTAAAGAATTCAATGAAAGGGTAACCAGTTCGGGAGCGACATGATCAATGTTAACTAATGTTCTATGTTTAACTTGTAACCCAATCGCAGATTTTCTGTTTAGTGTAACCATTAAATTAAATAGATCAACATTCAAATTAACAATTCCTCTGTACGGTTTGTTTCCCAAATCAGCAGGATCCGTAGTAAAGTAATTTCCTTGACCTAAATTCATGTAATAGTCTGCAGAATCTGAACCTATAATTTTCTCATACCAAGGCTGGTTTCTCCAAGAAACATCTGCGGATTGAGTTCCTGTGAATGATGACATCCACCCACCAGGCATGTTAAATGTGTTCATGTAAATATAATTATTGTGTGCAGTAAATGAGCCCCCAACAAATAGGTCTACTTTCATCCTATTATCTGCAATATTGGCTGGATTAAAATCGACACCTAAAGCACCTGAATAATTACTTTGATTAACGCCTAAATATTCTTGACTAAAAAGAGGGAAGCTGAAAATAACGAACAATAAAAACAGTAAATTTCTCATAGTAAAGAATTATAATTTCACTAAATTTAAATAATTACTACTAAAGTGCGGCATTATTTATTAAAAGACAATATCCTTTTTTTATAATTTAGACTCTTATATAATGAAATAATTGCTTATTAAATGTCATGGCATCCTAGAAAAGAAGATGTTAGCCTGTAATAAATAATCGGAGTCTATCAGATTATTTATTTCTGTTATTTTTTTGGTTTTGCTATTTGTAAACTTTTAAAAAATTACCTTTAAAAAACACAGAGTATAATTGATTACTTTTGTGGCAACCAAATGTTTCGCAAATGCCATTTTCTACTTTCGGTTTATCCCCATCACTCGTAATTCAATTAATAAATAATAATTACGAGCATCCGTACCCTATTCAAAAGGAAGCAATTCCTGCGATTTTAGAAGGTAAAGATGTGTTGGGAATTGCTAAAACAGGTTCTGGTAAAACAGCTAGTTATGTATTGCCCATTTTAACGAATCTACAAGGTAAAACAAGAACTAAAAATAGACACGTAAATGTTTTGGTTTTGGTTCCTACCAGAGAATTAGCTGGGCAAGTAAAAGATGTCTTTCAGCAATTTGGATCCACATTACCAGATCGAGTGAAGACAATAGCTGTATTTGGAGGTGTCTCTATTAATACGCAGATGCAGGCACTGCAAAATGTAAATGTATTGGTCGCTACTCCTGGTAGATTATTGGAGCTAGTGGAATCGAATGCTGTGCATTTATCAAGTATTTCTACCTTAGTTTTGGACGAAGCTGATAAAATGCTAAACCTCGGTTTTAAGTCCGAAATGGACAAAATATTCAATTTATTGCCCAAAAAAAGGCAAAATTTACTGTTTTCTGCCACTTTAAGCGAAGATGTCAATGATGTCAATCAGGTATTATTAGACAATCCTGTTGTTATTAAAATAGCTTCTGAAGAAAATAATATTGACCTTATTAAGCAAACGGCATATTATATTGATGAAGATAAGAAAGGGCCATTACTTCGCTATTTGATTAAGCACAATAACATGAAGCAAGTTTTAGTATTTACTTCTTCTACCTATAAAGCTGATAACGTAGCTGATAAATTGCGGAAAAATGGAATCGATGCTTCTGCAATTCATAGTAAAAAAAGCCAGAGCGGAAGAACAGATGCTTTACGAAATTTTAAAAACGGAAGCTTACGAGTACTTGTAGCCACAGATTTATTAGCGCGTGGAATTGACATTGAATTCCTGCCTGTAGTTATAAATTACGAGCTCCCTCGCTCCCCAAAAGATTACATTCACCGGATTGGGAGAACCGGAAGAGCTGACACCCCAGGAGATGCTATAACCATAGTTGTTCCTGAAGATGAACATCATTTTAACGTTATTCAAAAGAAAATGAAGAAATGGGTGGATAGAGTTGCTTGCGATAATTTGGATTTGAAAGATTATTAAGAAGCCTTGTTTATAGGATCTTTTTTACTTACACAATTGGTGTATACACAAGACCCTTTGCTTCTGGTTTTACTTTTTTACCGAAGAGAAATGAGCCAAACAACCTTTCTAAAATATTAACTGCTTTAACCCTCAATCAACTGCCAAGAACCTGATACAATTAGTGATTCTGCTTGTTTGAATTTTAGTTCTTTTGTCTCTCCACTTGTGAGGTTTAATATTTTCACCTTATCGTTTCTACCAAACTTTTTTCCAACTGAAACAGGCACTGGTTTTGGAGCTTGTCGCCTACCACTGCCTTGCTGCTGTTGCGCTTGCTGCTGATTTTGTTGCGTTGCTTCTCCTAAATCTGGTTTGCTTTCTTTTAACCGACTCAAATCTGGTTTTGGAGGTGCCTGCAAACGTGAACTTGCTTGTTGCTGTTGTCCATTGCCAATAGGTAATTGCGCTTTCATTAAGAAGGAGATAACATCTCTATTTAACTCATCCATCATGGTTTTAAACAAATTATAACCCTCTAGTTTATAAATTAACAGCGGATCTTTTTGCTCATACTGAGCATGATAAACAGAAGATTTTAAATCATCCATTTCACGTAAATGCTCTTTCCATTCGTTGTCTATCAAACCAAGAGCAACACTTTTTTCCATTGCTTTTAAGGCACTTGCCCCTTTCGTTTCTACAGCTTCTTTAAGGTTAGCAACAATTTTTAATGACTTTCTTCCATCCGTAAACGGTATAACAATGTTTTCGAAAGAGTCTCCTTGTTTTTCTAATACACTTGTGACAACTGGAATTATTTTATCCTTAATTAACTGTTCTTTTCTTACATAAGAAACTTTCGCCTGCTCGTAAACTTGGCTAATTATATCATTTTGGTCGCCTTCATTAAAGGTTTCTAAATCAACAGGAGCTTCAATCCCTAAAACACGTATTAACTCTAACTCGAAACCATCATAATCTCTACTTTCTTGGAAATCTGCAACAATTACTTCAGCTATTTCAAAGAACATATTATCAATATCTAAGTCTAGCTTATCTCCGAATAGTGCGTTTTTTCTTCGTGTATAAATTGCTGTACGCTGCGCGTTCATTACATCATCAAACTCCAATAATCGTTTACGAATACCAAAGTTGTTCTCCTCCACTTTCTTTTGTGCTCTTTCAATGGATTTAGAAATCATTCCATGCTGGATAACCTCACCCTCCTTGTGCCCTAGCCTATCCATCATTTTTGCGATTCTTTCAGAACCAAACAGACGCATTAAATTATCTTCCAAAGAAACAAAGAACTGAGAAGACCCTGGATCACCTTGACGACCAGCACGACCTCTTAACTGTCTATCTACCCTCCTTGAATCGTGACGCTCAGTTGCAACAATTGCTAAACCACCTGCCTCTATTACACCAGGCCCTAATTTAATATCTGTTCCACGACCTGCCATATTTGTGGCAATAGTAACGGTACCAGCTTCACCAGCAGCACGAACCACATCAGCTTCTTTTTGATGTAATTTTGCATTTAAAACTTGGTGAGGTATTTTCTTCATGTTTAGCATTCTACTAACCAATTCCGAGATCTCAACATTAGTCGTACCAACTAAAACAGGTCTTCCTGCACTACGAAGCGCTTCAACTTCGTCGATAATTGCGCTGTATTTTTCACGCGCTGTTTTGTAAACTAAATCTTGTTTGTCAATTCTTTGAATTGGACGATTTGTAGGAACTACAACAACATCCAATTCGTAAATATCCCAAAGTTCTTTTGCTTCCGTCTCCGCAGTACCTGTCATTCCCGCTAACTTATGATACATACGGAAATAATTTTGCAAAGTAATCGTTGCATATGTTTGAGAAGCAGCTTCAACTTTTACATTCTCCTTTGCTTCAATAGCTTGGTGAAGTCCATCTGAATAACGCCGTCCATCCATGATACGACCTGTCTGCTCATCAACAATTTTGACTTTGTTGTCCATTACGACGTACTCTACATCTATTTCGAAAAGAGAATATGCTTTCAACAATTGATTGATTGAATGAATTCGTTCCGCTTTAACTGTATAATCAGTTATCATGGCATCCTTCAACTTCAATTGTTGATCTTTAGCAGGTGTACTCTCTTCAATTTCAGTCATCTTCAGTCCAATATCTGGAAGGATATAGAAGTCTGGATCTTCAGCACCTGAAATTAAATCAATCCCTTTTTCTGTAAGATCAATCGTATTGTTTTTTTCATCAATCACAAAATACAACAACTCATCAGCCTTCGGCATCTCTTTGGCGTTGTCCTGCAAATAATGATTTTCAGTTTTCTGCAATTGAGCTCTCATTCCTGGTTCACTCAAATATTTAATAATTGCTTTATTTTTTGGTAATCCTCTGAATGAACGCAACAGTGCTAAACCACCTTCTTCAAGATTCTTTTTGGTTTCTTTTTTCTCTCCGCCTTCAGCATTTCCTTTAGCCAATTTACTTTTAGCTTCAGTTATTAAGGTGGTAACCAATTTACGCTGAGCAGCAACCAATTTTTCAATTTTTGGCTTCAATTCATTGAACTCATGCTCATCACCTCTTGGAGTTGGTCCAGAAATAATCAATGGCGTTCTTGCATCATCTACTAATACAGAATCTACCTCATCAATAATAGCATAATGATGTTTTCGTTGAACCAAACCTCCTGGTTCACTTACCATATTATCTCTTAGGTAATCAAATCCAAATTCGTTATTCGTTCCAAATACAATATCAGCTTTGTATGCTTTAATTCTTCCTGGCGAATGTGGTTCGTGATTATCAATACAGTCTACTGTCAATCCATGAAATTGGTAAATTGGACCCATCCATAAAGCATCACGTCGCGCTAGGTAATCATTTACTGTAATTAAGTGAACTCCTTTACCCGAAAGTGCATTTAAATAAACGGGAAGTGTTGCAACAAGTGTTTTACCCTCTCCAGTTTGCATTTCTGCAATTTTTCCTTTGTGCAGTGCAGCGCCGCCTAGCAATTGGACATCGTAATGAATCATGTTCCAAATTACTTCAGTACCTGAAGCGTCCCATGTTTTATTCCAAAAAGCTTTATCTCCAACGATTTCTACATTGGCTCTTGATTCTGCAACTTCTTTATCAAAATCACTTGCGGTTACTTCAACTTTCACATTCTCCGTAAAACGTTTTGCGGTTTCTTTAACAACTGCAAATGCTTGAGGCAATATATCCAATAGAACTTCTTCTAGAACCACGTCAGACTCCTTCTCCAATGTTTCAATTTCTTGAAAAATTTGTTCCTTATCGTCTATTACTGTATTAACATCAGTTGCTTTTTTCTTTAACGCAGCAATTTTACCCTCTATCTCTTTGAGACCATCTTTAATTTTTGCTTTAAGAACAGGCGTAATAGCTCTTAACTCATCATTTGAAAGCCCACCTAATTTAGCATGCTCTACATTTGCAGCCTCTACAAAAGGCTGTAACTCTTTAAGATCTTTTTGACCTTTATCTCCAAATAATTTTTTCAGTATTCCACCAATCATCGCATTCAATTTTTTGAACCTACAAAAATAACCTAATTGTTGATTTAGGCTTCATCTTTCACAAGGTTTTTGGGGAGTCAGTAATTATGCCAATCAGACATTTGCGCCATGTTGTCTTGAATCCATCTTCGAAAATAAAAAATGGCACACTGATGGGGATAGAGTGCTGTTTTCTGACATAAAAGGTTTCAAAAAATAATAGATTAAAAAAATTAAGTCAAAAAAAAACCACATTTACAATATAAATGTGGTTTTAAAATGCTGCAAAATGCTAACTAATATTCATCCTCATTAAAAAAGAAATCCTCTTTTGTGGGATAATCCGGCCAAATATCTTCGATTGTTTCGTATGATTCTCCCTCGTCCTCCAAAGCAGATAGGTTTTCTACCACTTCTAAAGGTGCTCCAGTTCTCATGGCAAAATCGATTAGTTCTTCCTTAACCGCTGGCCAAGGTGCATCTTCCAAATATGAAGCAAGTTCTAATGTCCAATACATAATGTTACCTTTTTTAATTAATTATTTTAACGAAACGCAAAAGTATATTTTTTAGTAACATATCAAAATAAAAACAAAAATATTTTTATCAACACACAATAAGCTGAATAATAGACACCTAAGAACCTTTCTTACATTTTAGGCTTCCAAAGAGCTTCTTTTACGCCCAAATCTTGGGTTATTTTTCGACTTAAAACAAACAAATAGTCGGATAATCGGTTCAAATACTGAATAATTAGTGGATCAATTACTTCTTCACTCGCCAACTCTACAACTAATCGCTCGCATCTTCTACAAACAGTTCTTGCAATGTGGCAATAAGAAACAATTGGATGCCCTCCCGGAAGTGTAAAATTTGTCATTTCTGGTAAACCAATACTCATTCTGTCCATTTCATCTTCTAAAAGCTGAATGTCTTTCAATTCTATTTTAGGCATTTTTAATTTTGGCTTACCTGGATCTGCTGCTAATTGAGACCCGAGAGAAAATATCCTGTCCTGAATTTCAAGAAGCATTTCAATATAGGAAGCATCTATGTCTTGATCCCGCAACATTCCAACCCAAGTATTCAGCTCATCACTTGTACCGTAAGCATTAATTCGCAAATCATATTTTGGAACTCGCTTTCCTCCAAATAAAGAAGTATCCCCTTTATCTCCTGTTTTAGTATATACTTTCATATCAAACAATATTATTTAAGACTGAAACTAACTCATCATAACTATCAATTGTAACCAATTGCATACGAATAGGCTTAAAATTCTCTATCCCTTTGAAGTAATTAGCATAATGACGTCTCATCTCAACAACTCCCAACCGATCGCCTTTCCATTCTACCGAAAAGTTTAAATGCTCCTTAACGATATCAACCTTATCCTTTAAGGTAGGTTTTTCTAAATGCTCCCCAGTCTTCATAAAGTGCTTTACCTCATTAAAAAACCAAGGGTTTCCTATGCTTGCTCTTCCAACCATTATCCCATCAACACCGTACCTATTTTTATATTCAACCACTTTTTCTGGTGAATTAATATCACCGTTTCCAAATACCGGGATATGCATTCTTGCGTTACTTTTTACATCTGCAATCAAACTCCAATCTGCTTCACCTTTATACATTTGAGAACGGGTTCTTCCATGAATAGAAATAGCTGAAATACCTACATCTTGCAACCGTTCAGCAACGTCTACAATATATTTTGTATCATCATCCCAACCTAGTCTTGTTTTTACAGTTACTGGTAAGCTAGTAGAATTGACAATCTCTCTGGTCATTTCAACCATTTTCGGAATGTCTTTTAGAATACCAGCTCCGGCACCTTTACAAGCGACCTTCTTTACAGGACAACCGTAATTGATATCAATAAAATCAGGTCCTGCCTGTTCACAAATGGCAGCAGATTGACGCATCGATTCTATTTCGTTTCCAAAAATCTGAATTGCTATGGGGCGCTCGTATTCAAAAACATCTAGCTTTTGTAAGCTCTTAGCAGCATCACGAATCAATCCTTCTGAAGAGATAAACTCGGTATACATAACATCAGCACCGTGTTTTTTACAGACTGCTCGAAAAGGTGGATCACTCACATCTTCCATGGGTGCAAGTAACAGTGGGAATTCTCCAACTTCAATATTTCCAATTTTCACCATATGGGCAAAAGTAAACGAAAAACTAGCACTACTTTATTGCAAAGGCAGGAAACTTCTCCTTTTTAACAGATAATTTTACTTCATAGTCCTTATACCCTCGCGATGGCCATCGTAGAGGCATTTCATTGTTTTGGATTATTCATTCTTAATTTATTTAAATCGGTATTCATGAGAACGCTTCGCTTAGTTGATGCAAAAAACGAAACAAAAAAATCAAGAGACTTAAAGACGATTGCTTCGCATCGAATATTCTCGTCGCTCCCTAAGTCTCAATAACTATATATATTTTACAAACTGTTCTTATTTCTCATCTAAATTTTAATTTCCAATTAATTCTTCTAATATTAGCAACAGTGAAAAATGGAGCCTTACAGTATTTAACCCCTTGGGGAAAAATAGCGTTGTTTATAGCGGTATGTTTATTGTCGTCCCTCCTTTTTGGAGTGCTTGGGGCGACTTTAGCCAGCCCCCTTTTCGGAGTTGATGTTTACAATTATAATGAGCTCTCAAATTTAGCTGACAAAGATTCTATTCGCACGGTGAAAATGCTCAATTTCTTTTTCCATTTAGGAACGTTTATTCTTCCCAGCATCTTGTTTGCGAAGCTTGGTGCATTTGAACCAAGCGACTATTTGCTCACTAAAAAACGCCCCCAATTAACTCCATTACTAATTATACTTGCACTCTTTTTCGCAATAATCATCTTCAACGATTGGTTGGCTTCTATAAATGCTAAATTGGACTTAAGCTTTATATCAAAAGAACTACAAGAAGAGATTTATTACAACCAAGTTGTTCAAGATAAATCGATTTATGCTTACATCGGGACTACTTGGAGAAGTTTTGCATTAAACATCTTCCTATTAGCAATTATCCCCGCAATTGGAGAAGAATTTGTTTTTAGAGGTGTGTTACAAAACCTTATTGCCAAAGCTTCACAAAAAATACACTTAAGCGTTTGGCTTACTGCTTTTCTATTTGCTTTTATTCATTTCCAATTTATGGATTTTTTACCCCGTTTCTTTTTGGGAGCAGCATTTGGGTATGTTGTGATTTTGACCGGAAAAATATGGTACTCTATGATCTTACACTTTCTTAACAATGCCTTAGCCATCTTTATTCATTTCGGAATTAGAAAAGGGTTTATTGACGAATCCAGCTGGTGGATAAACTTTGGAGCTGTGCACTTTATTTTAGCTGTGTTGATTGGAACAATTGCTATATATATGCTTTCAAAGAATTCCAAAATCAATGAAATGAAGGGTGTTTATTTTAGATAAAAAAAGACCTACTTTTCTAAGGTCATTTCCCCAAACTTTTGCCCCTTTTTAGAATACGAATAAATCAACATTTCTTTTTTTGATATTTGCTCACATAATTTTGGAACGGTGTACACTTTATCAATTGAATTGTTTAGTAAAATCTCTTTCTCGTACTCTCCTTTATTATCGACTGAGACTAATAAGGTAAGATAAGATCGTTTGTCTTTTCCTTTCATTTCACTTCGCTCTTCCTTGTCAAAATACTGCTTAGCACTTTCATTATAAACCAAATACATCATGTCATCTTTTACCTGCAAAGCAAAAGAGGACAACCTTCCGCCATCATTTACTGAATGTTGATATTTATCAACTTTTGTTGCCCATTCAATGTTTCCGTCAGGACTGATATTAATCACAATAACATCATTGTAATAATAATGGTACGTTGTTTTTGTAGTGGTGTTACCGTTTGCATCAGTCGTGGTTGTAGTTACAACTCTTACATAATACTGTTCTGCTAATAATACAACTCCTCCATCTTTTCTTAAAATAAAATCTCGAAGATCATAATCATACATTTCAATGGCTTTATCCTTTTTTACCTTTTTCTTATTCGCCTTATTTATTTCTCTATCTGACCATCCTTCTGTAATAAAAGCCTCCTCAAACTCCTTGTAACTTTCCTTTTTAATTTTACGAGAAACCCCGTCTATTGATAAAAAGAAAGCTCCTTTTATTCCCGAGCCATAACTTTCAGAATAAAACCCAGAACAAATAATGTCTCCATTTGCGTTAATATCAAATATTACATTTTTAATAAATTTATCATGCAAGCTTACTTCATAATCAACTATTTTTTCGCCCTTATTGTAATACCCCAAAATATGATATTTATAATTTGGAGCATCTCTCATTGCCTTTGAATTTTTATCTTCATTGTACTCTTTACCCAAAACAAAAACATCTCCCTTACTAGAAACTTCAGAATCTTTAATTGTAAAGAATTGTTCTTTATACGGCAATTCCACTTCTTGACTCCAAATTTCATCCAATTTAGAATCCATCACCTTAAAACTGTACTTCTCTGGAGCATCCTTTTCGTATGGCATTTCAAAAAACAACAACATGCTAGCCGAATCTGCTGCCACATCGAAACCAAAAGCACCTTGAAACCTTCTTTTATCGTAGGCTATTTCTCCAACATTTCTTATGCTTCCATCCAATGTTAAACTAGAAGGATTTATAACTTGATAAAACAAGAAATTCTTTTTAAGCTTGCTATCATTGAATGAGGAAAGCATAATAATTTTATCATTATAATATATCAGACCTTCCAAGTCCATTTCTTTCTTCTGATAAGCTAATGGCAAAGTCATTGAATTTTCAACCATCATGCTGTTATTCAACTTCTCGATGCTTTTTCCCTTTTTACCGGTTTTTAAAATGTAACTGCCTGTTTCATCATGCGCCAATACATCTTGAAAAAGACTCTTCTTATCAATTTTTAATACCGACCCCCATTTAAGGCTAGCTTTTTCTGTCATTTCAATTTGATTCCGTGCCTGACCATTCATCTGCACATTTGCCCCTAAAAGGAATAATCCTACTATAATTTTCTTCATAAAATTTTATTGTAATCCAATGATAACAAATATTGATGAGATTAGTTATTTTTGCAATCCAATTTTTTGAATTATGAGTGAGAGAAGAGTACGTGTTCGTTTTGCCCCAAGTCCAACAGGCCCATTGCATATGGGTGGTGTTAGAACAGCTTTATACAATTATCTTTTTGCTAAAAAGTATGGGGGAGATTTTCTTTTAAGAGTTGAAGACACGGATCAAACGCGCTATGTGAAAGGAGCTGAAGATTATATTCTGGAAGCCTTAAAATGGTGTGGAATAACCCCTGATGAAGGTGTTGGTGTAGGAGGAGATTGCGGCCCTTACCGCCAATCTGAAAGAAAAGAAGCAGGGATTTATAAAGAACATGCTTTTAAGCTGATTGAAGATGGATTTGCATATTATGCTTTCGATACTTCTGAAGATTTGACAAACATGCGTGAAATGGCTGAAAAGGCTAAAATGCCAAACTGGCAATACAACAACATTACACGTACTTCAATGAAAAACTCGGTTTCTTTATCCGAGGATGAAGTGAAAAGTAGATTAGATGCTGGAGACCCGTTTGTTATTCGCTTAAAAATGCCGCGTAACGAAGAAGTTCGTTTTCATGATGAAATTAGAGGTTGGGTAATTGTGAATACAAACAACATGGATGACAAGGTTATTTATAAAGCGGATGGAATGCCGACTTATCACTTAGCCAACATTATTGATGATCATTTAATGAATATTTCGCATGTTATTCGTGGAGAAGAATGGCTACCATCTGCTCCTGTACATGTTTTATTATATAGATATTTAGGATGGGAAGATACCATGCCGAAATTTGCACACTTGTCTTTAATATTAAAACCTACTGGTAACGGGAAGTTAAGTAAGAGAGATGGTGACAAAGGTGGTTTCCCGGTTTTTCCATTAGAATGGAATGCTCCAGACGGCGCTATTTCTTCTGGATACAAAGAGAACGGGTATTTCCCAGAAGCTTTTATTAATATGATTGCCTTTTTAGGGTGGAACCCGGGTACGGCACAAGAAATATTTTCTTTGGAAGAACTAACAGAAGCTTTCTCATTGGAAAGAGTTGGGAAAAGTGGGGCTAAATTCGATCCAGATAAAGCGAAATGGTTCAATCAGCAATATTTAAGAAATAAATCCAATAACGAATTAGCACAATTGTTAATGCCAATTATTGAAGAAAAAAAATTGGATGTTTGTTTAGAATATGTTGAAGACGTTTGTGGACTAATAAAAGAAAGAGCAACTTTTATTAAGGACATTTTACACGAAGGCAGGTACTTTTTTGAAGATGTAAGTGAATACGATGAAAATACGTTGAAAAAGAAATGGAAGGAAGATACCCCTGCCATTATGCAAGAGCTTTTAGTTGAGCTTAAATCAATAGAGGAATTTACTACAGAAAACATTGAGACTAAATTTCAAGCCTATTTAGAAAAGAACGAATATGGTTTTGGAAAAGTAGGCCCAGGATTTAGGTTACTCGTTACTGGAAAAGGAATGGGACCCTCTATGTTTAACATTTGTTCTGTTTTAGGAAAAGAATATGTGCTTGACAGAATGGAAAAAGGACTTGTTAAAATTGAAGCATTGAATGCCGAAGCATAATGAATAGTATTAAAGTTTACGGAATACGCACTTTCAGTTACCACGGTTGTTTACCCGAGGAAACTAAAATTGGAGGTAACTATATTGTAGATGTAGATTTATGGTGTGATTTTTCCGCGTCTGCTCTTACGGATGATCTTTCGAAGACGATTGATTATTGTGATGTAAATAGCGTTGTAGAAGAGCAAATGGCGACACCTTGTAAACTTATAGAAACAGTGGCTTATCGCATTGTAAACCAATTAAAAAAGGAATTGCACCAACTTGAAAAAGTGCGCGTTGAAATAAAAAAGATTAACCCGCCTATTGACGGGGATGTAAATTTTGTTTCGGTTGTAGTTGAGGAATAGATTCTATTTGTTAACTTCGCCAACCAATTACAACAAAGGTTCCCGATATTTGTCGGGAGGCCACATGTAAAAGGGTCTCTTGGCCGTCCCGATAACTATCGGGAGGCCTCGTGTAAAAGTAAAAGGTCTCTTGGCCGAGTGGTTAGGCAATGGTCTGCAAAACCATCTACGCCGGTTCGAATCCGGCAGAGACCTCAATAAAAATCCTTCCTGAGAAATCAGGAGGGATTTTTTGTTTAGGAATTGAACCAAATTTATTTGAGTGAAAGGACTAAATAAAAAAGCCCAAGCTTTGAAAAAGCAAGGAGTTTTATTGAAGCACCATTTATCGTTATCCGGATCATGCAATAATCCTTAGTCTTTGTATTTTACAGTGAATTCAGGCTCTTGAATGAGTAAACAACTCCTTTACACCACTTTCTTCTCCATTTAGATTTCTCCTACTTCCAAGATGTAGGACGAGAGAATAGGCAAATGAATAGTAGTTCAATGTATTTCACTGGTAATATCCGTATTGGATTGAAATATTATTAACTTGCCTTATATTAAGCTATTAACATTATGAAAAAACTACTACTACTCTTATTTATTGGAATTGTTGGAATTGGCAATGCTCAAAACGTAAACATACCCGATGCTATCTTTAAAGCGTATTTAGTTGGGAGTTCAAATATTAACACTAATGGTGATGCTGAAATACAAGTTAGTGAAGCTGCTGCCTATAATGGAGGGATATACTGCCAAACGATGAATATCTCAGATTTAACAGGTATAGAAGCGTTCACTGCTTTGACTGAGTTGTATTGTAATGAGAACCAATTAACAAGTATAGATGTAACAAAGAATACTGCTTTGACTAGGTTGGAATGTTCTATGAACCCATTAACAAGTTTAGATGTAACAAAGAATAAAGCTTTGACTTATTTATATTGTAGTGGTAACCAATTAACAAGTTTAGATGTTACAAAGAATAAAGCTTTGACTGATTTGAGGTGTGGAGGCAACCAATTAACAAGTTTAGATGTAACAAAGAATAAAGCTTTGACTGAGTTGGATTGTGGTTTAAACAAATTAACAAGTTTAGATGTTACAAAGAATCCTGCTTTGACTTGGTTGTATTGTGGAGGTAACCAATTAACAAGTTTAGATGTTACAAAGAATAAAGCTTTGACTTGGTTGTATTGTGGAGGTAACCAATTAACAAGTTTACATGTTACAAATAATACTGCTTTGAGGGAGTTGGATTGTTATGATAACAAATTAACAAGCTTAGATTTCACAAATAATACTGCTTTGGAGACTTGTTGGTGTGGTGATATCCCTCTTACTAGTGTTGTTGGAGTTCCTGCAGGATGCGAGGTGGATGAGTAATATGTCCGTAATCCAAATACATACCTTTTAACGATGTCTATGGATTCAATATAATATAAGTATTGGATTGAAATATTATTAACTTGCCTTATATTAAGCTATTAAC
>CAWUXI010000020.1:0-5615 GCA_963926405.1 uncultured Flavobacteriales bacterium | reverse complement strand
CGTGTTTCTTAACTGTTTTTTAAGAGCTATTGGAATACAACCGGATCCAGTTCCAATATCTAAAATTGTTTCAGAACCCTTACATTCCTTAATAACCAAATCAACCAGCTCTTCTGTTTCTGGGCGGGGTATTAAAACATTTTTATTTACTTTAAAGGGCAATGAATAAAATTCCATTTCTCCCGTTATATGTTGCACAGGCTCATTTTTTAACAGTCTTTTTAAAGCTTTATGAAACAATAGCAATTCCGATTCGGAGAGCATAGATTTATTATTTGACCTAAGTGTCATTTTATCCCATCCCATAAAATATTCAAACATTATTTCTGTAATGTTTTTAACTTCATTACTAGGATATAACCTACTCAATTTCTCTTGGTAGTAAGCTACTATTTGATCTACACTATTGGAATTAACAAACATGGTTGTAAATATACAATTGTACAAGGATTATCTTATTGATATAACCAACTACAATTACCGAAAAAATAAAGCACAAAAAATCCCTAACAAAATTGCTTGCAATGATTTTGTGACGTTACACGGTAAAATGTAAGTAAAGTTTTGTTGTGCTTCTCGGCTAGTATATTTATCACAACTAGTTCAAAAGCAACCACAAAAGGAAAACTTTCTATTTACCATAAAATTAATAAGGTGATTAGTTATCCAACTAATTCATTCGAAACAACCCTAAATAATTTTGTAACCTTTGAGTTTCGTGAAGGACATCATATGAAAATTAATTTTGGTTATTAGTAATAATTGAATGGAATAAATATTTTTACATTCTAAAATAAAAACAAATGGCTAAAGTTGATATATTTTCTAAAATTCCAGAATTAAATTACAAAGAAGAATCTGACTATCAGAATTCAGATGATTTTACTCAATTAGTTAATAGCAGGAGAAGTTGTAGAGTTTATACGGATGAGCCTGTTCCTGAGGAAGTAATTCAAAAATGTCTGGATTTGGCTTTATTAGCGCCCAACTCCTCTAACTTACAACCTTGGCAATTTTACTGGGTTAAATCAAAAGATAAAAGAAAATTATTGAATAAATATTGTTTAAATCAACCAGCAGCTGCCACTGCTCCAGAAATTATTGTAGCGGTTGCTTGTCCTGAAATGTGGAGAACAACTCGAAAGCTAATGCTAGAGGCTTTTGAAGAGCAGGATGAAGTAAAAACACCTAAGGCTGCTATTCAGTATTATCAAAAAATTGTTCCTTTAGCATATGACCAAGGTCCTTTGGGGATTAAAGGAGCAATTAAAAAAGTTGTTCTATTTTTTATGGGACTTAAAAAACCTACGCCAAGAGGTCCAGCATCAAAATCTGACATGCGCGCTTGGGCGCACAAATCGACTGCTTTAGCTTGTCAAAACTTAATGTTAGCATTTCGTTCTTACGGGTTCGACACCTGCCCTATGGAAGGCTTGGATGAAAAGAGAGTTAAGGAATTACTTGAGCTTCCGAGGTCTGCCAGAGTTTGTATGGCGATAAGTGTGGGGAAAAGAGCTAAAAATGGAATTTATGGACCAAGAATTCGTTTTGACCGAGAATTGTTTGTCAAAACTGTTTAGATAATATTGCGTGCTTTATTTCTCAGAACTTCTAATTTTTATAAGTAATCCTTATTACCATGAAGATGAATAATCTATTTTTTTAGTAGGCATAAAAAAGACGGAACTAGTCCGTCTTTCATAAATATAACTCGTGTAATTATTAAATCTTTTTTACGCGAACGCAGTTTAGTCCTTTAAGTCCTTGCTCTAGTTCAAATGAAACTTTATCATTTTCTACAATCACCTCTGTGCAACCATGAACGTGCACAAAGAATTTTTCTTGTGTTTCATCTTCTTTTATAAAACCGAACCCTTTTTGATCATTGAAAAATTCAACCTTTCCTTTTCGAACGGAATCCATAACAATTTCTTCTCTCTTAGGAACACCTAATTCAATACTTTCTGCATCTACTTCTTCTCTCTTCACCGTTGGGTCTGGTGGAGTATCCGAAATATTTCCAAACTCATCAACATAAGCCAACATAGAATCTAAACTTCCGCCTTTATTAGAGTTTTCTTTTCGTTCAGCTGCTTTTTTAAGCTTATCCTCACGTTTCTTTTTTCTCTTTTTTTCTTTTTCCTTCTTTCCAAATGTTTCTTGCGACCTAGCCATTCAATATTGTGTTTTTGTAATTTGTCTCCAAATGTACAAAATAAATTGTAATGTTATTCAAATCTTTAATAGCTCCTTGCAATTAGAGGACTTAAAATAACGACTAGATTGGCATTTTTTATTTTGTGTTTCAATACTCATAATTACTGTCATGAGATTAATTCGATAATATTCTAGTAATTCGAATTTAAATTGGAATACTGATCACATCTCCATCTTTAACCCCCTTCACATTTGTAAATACTTCTTTTGCTTCCTTTTCAAATTCTGAACTAGCTGTGTATCGAGCAGAATAATGCCCAAGTAACAATAAACTTACGTTGGCCATTTTTGCAATAGAAGCAGCTTGTTTTGCTGTAGAATGAAATGTAGACTTAGCTCTATCTTTCATATCATTCAGAAATGTAGATTCATGATATAGAACATCTACATTCTGAATCAATGGGACTATACTTTCAGAATAACTAGTATCTGAGCAAAATGCATAAGACCTTGACTTATGAGCAGGTAATGTTAGATCTTGATTTTTTAAATCACCCCATCCGGTACCTATCGGGTCTTCTCCTTTTTTCAGTTTGGGCATCATCTCAACCGGAATGTTGTATTTGGTTATTAATTCCTTACTCAATCTCCTCTCCTTTTTCTTTTCTTTAAAAAGGAAACCATTGCAATAAATTCGATGTTTTAAAGGGATTGTATGCACTTCTAGAATACTGTCTTCAAATATCAACTCACTTGAATTACTTGCTAATGAATGAAATGCTATCTCGTAACACAAAAAAGTTTTACTGGCTTTTAACTGGTCAAAAATTATTTGTTCTAAATCTGCTGGACCATAAATATGCAATGTTTTATTTCTACCAAATAAATGAAACGATGAAATCAAGCCAACCAATCCTAAATAATGATCTCCATGCAAGTGACTAATAAATATGTGATCTATCTTTTGAAAAGCTACCTGATACTTTCTTAACTGAAGCTGTGTTCCTTCAGCACAGTCAATCATCATATACCTCTCCATGATATTTACCACCTGAGAAGTTGGATTCCTCACTAACGTTGGTGTTGCACTACCGCAACCTAATATGGTTATCTCAAATTTCATGGCAAAAAAAATCCTGCTTATCTAGCAGGATTTTTAATTATATAATTCATTTTTTATTTTCTAATAATCATTCTTTTTGTAGATGTTTTACCATCGGCAGTAATTGAATATAAATAGATCCCATTTGGGAAATCCGTTGCAGAAACAAATACTTCATTTACTCCTTTTCTAGCCGCAATAGTATTACTTAACAAAGTTTTACCTAAAACATTCATAATCGTAAAAGTTGCTGATTGAGTTTTCCCAGAAATAAATTGAATTCTAGAATTATCTACAACTGGATTCGGAAAGATTGTTTTTAATTCAAAAGATTCAGAATTGTACATTCCAATTCCCACTCCACCTTGATCTACTATTTCTATAAAGTAATAATCAATAGTAGCATCTTGTGGAGTGTTTGTTCCTAAAACGTTCATATTTGCAGTAATGTCAACAACTAAAGGATAAACACCTATGTCAGCGGCTGTTGGATTAACCGTACTATAAACGTTTACACATCCAGAAGAATTTCCTGGAAACACACAGTTTGTTGGAGTACAAGAATAAGCAAAGTTTGGTGGTAATCCAGTAACGGAATTTAATGTAATATCATTAAAAGGAATAGCTACAATTCCAATTGGAAATCCTAAATCCGTTAGGGTGTCAACAGGAACAACTACTGTAATTACTTCATCATAAGCAGCACCAACATAAGCTGTTGGTAAATTTGAAGCGCTATCTGGATAAATACCTCCTACAGTAAACTGTGGATCTGGTGTACATTGAGAGTATCCAGAAAATGTAAAAGCTACAAGAGCAGCAATAGAAAGTATAAGTTTTTTCATAATTTATTATTTTAATTGTTTATTGTTTATTGTTTATTCTGCTCCACCAACTTCTTTTTCGAGCGCAACCATCATAAGATAATCTACTGCTTCGTTTAAAGTTGGAGTAATATTTAATACCGTATGTAATTGAGAAATTTGAATCATTTTTTCAACTGTTGGCTGCAATCCACAAAGCACCAAACATCCATTAGATGCTTTAGCTAATCTATTCCCTACCAACAGCGCACTTAATCCAGAAGAATCACAGTATTTAGTATTGGATAAGTCAACAACAAAATTCGTTGACCCACTTTTATCAAGAAGCACTAATTCTGTCTTTAAATTAGGTGCTATTAGTGTGTCCAGTTTTTCAGCCGTCACCTTAATTACAACATAATTTTCTTCTTTGTTAATTTCAAAATTCATCTCCTTTCTCAGTTTGTTGTATACAATACAAAGTTAAAGGTAATAAAATATATGAGAATACATTATTTTAACCTGTCCAAAACTATTAACAACGTAATCTTAATTAACTCTTCCTTTTAATTTTAGAAGCCAACAGATAGATTACCGCCATTCTTATAGCAACACCATTTTCTACCTGATTTAAGATAATTGCTTGCTCGGAATCAGCAACTTCACTGGAAATTTCAACACCTCTATTTATTGGCCCTGGGTGCATTACTACAATTTTTTTATCCAAAGAGTCTAAAATTTCTTTCGTCAAACCATATTGCAAAGTATACTCTCTAATAGAAGGAAAATACTTTATTTCTTGTCTTTCCAATTGAATCCGAAGCATGTTCGCTACATCACACCACTCTAAAGCTTTCTTTAGGTTATGTTCTACCTTAACGCCCATTGAAGAAATATACTTTGGGATTAGTGTAGTAGGTCCGCAAACCATTACTTCAGCACCCTGCTTTTGCAAGGCGTAAATATTAGAAATAGCCACTCGCGAATGCTTTATGTCGCCAACTATAACAACTTTCTTCCCTTTCACCTCTCCTAGCCTTTCTCGAATGGAATAAGAATCTAAAAGGGCTTGCGTTGGATGCTCATGTGTTCCATCACCAGCATTAATAATTTTAGCATCAATATGCTTTTGTAAAAATATGTGTGCTCCGGGATTTGGATGACGCATCACAATCATGTCTACCTTCATCGATAGAATATTGTTAACAGTGTCAATCAGAGTTTCTCCCTTAGAAACACTTGAAGAACTTGCAGAGAAATTGACCACATCCGCAGATAGTCTTTTTTCTGCCAATTCAAAGGATAATCTAGTTCTTGTTGAATTCTCAAAAAATAGATTCGCTATTGTAACATCTCTTAGTGTTGGAACTTTTTTAATGGGCCTATTAATTATTTTCTTAAAACTATCAGCTGTTTCGAATATAATTTCAATATCCTCAGCTGTTAGCTGTTTTATACCCAATAGGTGATCTACACTTAAGTTTTTAATCATTTTCTATAGCTGTATAAAGTAACACTTCATCTACCCCTTCTGTTTCTTTCCAATTAACAGC
>CAWUXI010000019.1:0-74327 GCA_963926405.1 uncultured Flavobacteriales bacterium | reverse complement strand
ATAATTCCGCTAAATTTTTGTACATCATTAGAGATGACATTTTTACCAATATTACTATAAGCTTGTGATACAATTGAAGAGCCACTAAATAAATCTAGAACATAACCTGTCTCGATATATTTTTCACTTTCACTAAGGATTAAATCAATAACTCGATTTTTTGCGCCAAGATATTGCATAGGTTTGGCTAGCGAACTTATTTGATTAATTTCTAATTGTTCCAAATTAATTTACTTTTTCTTTTAGTAAATCCTTTGGATTTACATTTAATATTTCCGCTATTTTATACAAGTCTTCAATGCTTGGTTGTCTTCTGTTTTGAACGTAAGAATTAACCATATTGTAGCTTTTGCCTAACTGTTCGGATAACCAAATTTGCTTTATTCCTTTTTGTTCTAATACCTCTTTTATTCGGTTCATTTTTGAATTCTTTAATTCAGCCCACTAAAGTAATCAAGTTTTTCAATTATCTCACTAAATGAGTATAATTATGATCATCTGATTTCTAAAGCGGTGGCGAAGGGCAAGCTCTTTTATTTTTTTGTGCTTTGGCTTTTAGCGTTAGCAAAAAAATAAATGTGCTGACCGTGCGGTGGCTCTTTTTTCAGCTTGCAGGTAACATAGGGCTAAACCATACAAAAATAAACCAATGTGGTTTATATCTATATAACCCTACTTCAAATATAACAAGTCTATTAGACTTTTAATTGAAAATATTCTTCAGAGCACTTTTTAAATCAGGATATTCAAACTTAAATCCTGATTTTAATAAGCTTTCATTGTTTACTCGGCTTCCTTTTAAAAGTATATCAGCCATCTCTCCATAAATCGTTTTGATCAAAAAGGAAGGAACTCTTTTTAGGCGAATTTTTTTATTGAGCTGAACCGCTATTTCTTTAGTCAGTTCTTTGTTCGTTGTATGCTGGCTAGAAACAGCGTTATATACGCCACTCATTTTGTTGGTTAGCGCATAGATGTATAAATTAGCAATGTCGTCTATGTGTATCCAAGGCATGTGTTGCTCTCCATTGCCAAGAGGAGCTCCCATTCCAAGTTTAATAGATGAGCTCATTTTTGGAATAGCTCCATCCTCCTTGTCTAGTACAATTCCTGTTCTGAATTTAACGACTCTAGCAAAAGGCTTGAAAAGGTCAGCTGAATTCTCCCATTGGATGCAGCATTTAGCAATAAAGTCATCATGTGGTTGAGATGATGTTGTGAATATTTCTTCAGAATTCCGAGCACCATAATACCCTATTCCAGATGCGGAAATAAAACTTTCCAATTTGTCTAGCGCCTCAATATGTTTAAAGAGCAATCGAGTGGTATGAACTCTGCTTCTAATAAGGAAACGCTTGCGTTTAGTTGTCCAAGCCTTATCCGCAATTCCAGCTCCAGCTAAGTGAATAATGTGGGTTACCTCATTAAAACATTTTAAATCAATTGTTCCTTTTTCCCAATTCCACTCATAAGTTTTAACCCCTGATTTTGAATTGAGATGTCTTGTTAAGTGAACTACTGTTATTTTTTTTTTTAGTAATAACTCGGTAATTTTATTTCCGATTAAACCTGAACCACCTGTTATTAGAACTTTCATTCAACAAAAATGAGGAATATTTTGGACAAAAAAACCGAATAACCTTATATATAGTTAATTCGGTTGCATTTTAAAATAGGTTGTTTAATTGGATAGATTACTTTTATGAGTAAGTTATTAAAATTTTCTTCAGGGTGATTTTAGTTTAAATGATTGTAAATTTGAACCCAAAGACATAGTTGTAAATGATTTTAAATAGTATTTATCAAGGTGTTTCGTTGTCGGAGGAAGGAATTCTAATTGAAGTTATTGCACAGTTGAATAAAGATTTAAGATTGAGCGGTATTGAATATGAATTTGACATTAATTTAGAAAAAAATAAATTTATTGTAACGCTACTGAATTGGATAGAAACTACACTTATAGAAAACGAAAATATACTCTTCAATTTTTTGTATCGAGTGGACGTAAATCAACAACTCATTTATTCGCAGGATGGCTTACCGCAGGAAAACCTTTTAAAATTAATTTTGAATCGTGAGTTACAAAAAGTCGTTTTAAAAAAACAATATAGTTCTGGCTCAAATTCATTATTAAGTTAAAATAATTACCGCTTTTTTTAATGGTTAAAAGATTAATTTAAATAATTAAATGAAATGTGACACAAATGAAATGGAGTTGGATAAATAAAATTATACATTTGTAACAACCAGTGTTTAATTTGAACAATACCAATGGATAAATTTTCATATATAAGTAATGCAGAAGGAGCTGTTATAGATGACTTATACAATAGCTATTTAAAAGACGAAAATTCGGTTGATGAAAGCTGGAAAAAGTTTTTTGAAGGGTTTGATTTCGCAAAAACAAGTTTTGAAGGGGGTGAAACCATTCCTGACAACGTTCAAAAGGAGTTTAAAGTAATTAAGCTAATCGGAGAATATAGAAGTCGCGGTCACTTATTTACGGATACTAATCCAGTAAGAGAGCGAAGAAAGTACAAGCCTTCTTTGGATTATCAGAATTTCAAATTAGAGGAATCGGATTTAAACGTAGTTTTTGCAGCAGGAGAAGAAATAGGTTTAGAAAATGCCACTCTACAAGAAATTATTGACCACCTGCAAGAGACTTATTGTAAGTCGATCGGTATCGAGTATATGTATATTCGGCATCCAGAAAGGGTAAGGTGGTTGAGAGAAAGAATAGAATTAAAAAACAGACCCCTACTTACAAAAGAAAGAAAGATTCATGTAATGCATAAATTGAATCAATCAAGTGTGTTTGAAGAGTTTTTACATAAGAAATTTGTTGGACAAAAACGTTTTTCAATTGAAGGAGCTGAAGCATTAATTCCTGCATTGGATAACCTAATTGAAAGAGGTACTGAGTTTGGTGTGAAAGAATTTGTGATGGGAATGGCTCACAGAGGGAGATTGAATGTTTTGGCAAATGTTTTTAATAAAACATACGATTCTATCTTTAGTGAATTTACGGGGAAAGTATATGACGACAGTCTTTTTGATGGTGATGTAAAGTATCATCTAGGATATACCAGTGAGATAGTTGCAGATACAGGAAAACATGTGAAATTGACATTAGCCCCAAACCCTTCTCACTTAGAAGCTGTAGATCCAGTTGTTTCCGGTATCTCACGATCAAAAATAGATTTTGAATTGGGAGGAGATAATTCAAAGTTAGTGCCTATTCTGATTCACGGTGACGCTGCTATTGCAGGTCAAGGAGTTGTTTATGAAGTGATTCAAATGTCTCGATTGGCAGGTTATAAAACCGGTGGTACATTGCATATTGTTATTAATAATCAAATTGGGTTTACAACAAACTATTTAGATGCACGTTCAAGTACTTATTGTACAGATGTTGCTAAAACAACTTTAAGCCCTGTATTTCATGTCAATGGAGATGATGTAGAGGCATTGGTTCAGACGGTCCAGATTGCATTAGAATATCGTCAGAAATTTAAAAATGATGTGTTTATAGATATTCTTTGTTACCGTAAATATGGACATAACGAAGGAGATGAGCCTAAATTTACGCAGCCAAAACTATACAAAGCTATCGCTAATCATCCGAGTCCAAGAAAAATTTATTTAAAAAGATTAATCTCAGAAGGAGTCTTAAGTGCTCAAGAAGGGAAGGATATGATGAAAGAATTTGATAACATGCTTCAAGATCGTTTGGAGGATGCTAAGCAAATTGAAAAGGCTGTAGTGACTGATTTTCTTCAGGAAAGATGGAAAGGGTTTAGACCTGCAATAGAAAAAGATTTTGACGTTTCACCAAATACAGGTTACCCCAAAAAAGAATTAGTAGCCCTTGGTCATAAATTAGCAACACTGCCAGAAGGAAAAAACTACTTTAGAAAGATAGTCAAGCTCCTCAAAGATAGAGTAGATATGCTAAATACTAATGCCCTTGATTGGGGTATGGCCGAAATGCTGGCATATGCAACTTTATTGGAAGAAGGTCATCCAGTAAGAATTTCTGGACAAGACGTGGAGAGAGGAACTTTCTCTCACCGGCATGCTGTTATTAAAACGGAAGACACAGAAGAGGAAATTATTACGCTAAATAACTTATCTGATAAACAAGCTAATTTTACAATCTATAATTCATTATTGTCAGAGTACGGTGTTTTAGGTTTTGATTATGGATATGCTTTTAATACTCCAAATGGTTTAACAATTTGGGAAGCGCAGTTTGGAGATTTTAATAACGGTGCACAAATAATGATAGATCAATTTATTAGTGCTGCCGAAGACAAATGGCATACACAAAATGGATTGGTAATGTTACTTCCGCATGGTTATGAAGGGATGGGCTCAGAGCATTCTAGTGGGCGAATGGAAAGGTATCTGCAATTGTGTGCAGATTTAAATATGCAAATTGTAAACAGTACAACTCCTGCTAATATGTTCCATGTCTTGCGACGCCAACTGCATAGAGATTTTAGAAAGCCACTGGTGGTTTTTACACCGAAAAAGTTGTTAAGATATAACAAAGCAGTCTCTACAGTTGATGAGTTAGCGACAGGCAAATTCCAAGAAGTGATAGATGATACTTCAGTAAAAGCAAAAGATATTGATACTGTTATATTTGTTTCCGGTAAGTTTTACTACGATATAATCGAAGAGAAAGAGAAAATTGGAGCAGGAGAGAATATTGCAGTAGTTAGAGTTGAGCAATTATATCCAGTACCTCATAAACAAATGGATGCTATCGTTAATAAATATGGTAAAGAGGCAAAATATATATGGGCCCAAGAAGAGCCAGGGAATATGGGCGCATGGTCACACATGTTGCGTCATTATAGAACGGTTCAATTAAATGTTGCATCTAGATTAGATTCAGCAAGCCCTGCAAGTGGATCACCAAAAGTGCATGGAATTCGTCAACAAGCGATTTTGGATGCGTTGATGCGTAACGTTAAAGAGAAAATATAGTATTTCAAACCAAAAATATCTAAATAAAAGATGTCAGTATTAGAAATGAAAGTGCCAAGTCCTGGAGAATCTATCACAGAAGTGGAGATTGCAGAATGGTTGGTAGAAGATGGTGATTACGTAGAAAAAGATCAAGCTATAGCTGAAATCGATTCGGATAAGGCGACATTAGAGTTACCAGCGGAAGAATCTGGGATAATAACTTTAAAAGCTGAAAATGGTGATGCAGTTGCTGTGGGTGCGGTTGTTTGTTTGATTGACACTGCTGCTGAAAAGCCAGCTGGTTTTGATTCTGTGAAAAAATTAGCTCCGGCTGTTGAAGAAGTAAAAGCACCAGTTACTCCAGATCCAATGCCGGTTGCAAAGAAAGAGGCTCCGGCAAAGGAAACGTATGCTGCAGGTCATCCATCAATTGCTGCTAAAAAATTAGCTAACGAAAACAATGTTCCATTACAAATGATAGATGGTTCTGGAAAAGACGGTCGAATAACGAAACAAGATGTTGTTTCAGCTATGGCTGGAGGTATGGATACTTCAGCTGCTCAAGGTTGGGGGGGGACAAGAGATACGGAAACGATTAAGATGAAAATGCTTCGTCGCAAAATCGCCTCTCGCTTGGTTGCAGTTAAAAACGAAACAGCCATGTTGACTACTTTTAATGAAGTTGACATGAAGCCTATCATGGACTTGCGTAAGAAATACAAAGAACAGTTTAAAGTGGTGCATGGCGTAAACCTTGGGTTTATGTCATTCTTTACTAAGGCGGTTACGGAAGCGTTAAACTTATTTCCACAAGTTAATTCAATGATTGATGGAGATAATATGATTGCTCATAATTACGCTGATATAGGTATTGCAGTTAGTTCTCCTAAAGGATTGATGGTACCTGTTGTTCGTAATGCAGAAAGATTGAGTTTGGCTGAAATTGAAGCTGAAATAAAAAGGTTAGCAATTAAGGCAAGGGATGGAAAAATGGCTATCGAAGATATGGAAGGTGGAACATTTACCATAACAAATGGTGGAGTATTTGGCTCTATGTTAAGTACACCTATTATTAACCCGCCTCAATCGGCTATTCTAGGAATGCACAACATTGTGGATCGTCCTGTAGCGATTAACGGTAAAGTTGAAATACGTCCAATTATGTATTTAGCACTTTCTTATGATCACCGAATTATTGATGGAAAAGAATCAGTAAGCTTCTTGGTAAAAGTAAAAGAGATGTTAGAAGATCCTTCTAAATTAATCTTTGGCTCGAAAGAGCCAACTGAGGTTTTGTTGGGATTGTAGTAGTAGGAAATACTAAAGTATTAAAAAGGCTCAACAGATACTGTTGAGCCTTTTTTGCTTTAGATAAACCTATGCTTAAAAATAGCAATTTCTATCTTTAAGTATAGCCTCTAGTTCATTTTCGGTATATTTTCCATCTTCATATGCTTGTTTGATTTCTTCCTTGTAATTACTGTGTTTTTCCTGTAATTCTTTTAATTTGTCATTATCATCAGAGGCAAGTAACATCTGATCCATTAATTCACAAAGGCAAGTAGATGCTCCTTCTGCCGATGAAGTGTCGCATTCAGCTGTGCAAGAAGAAAGGACTGAGATTGAAATGATTGATGCTATTAATAATTTTTTCATTTTATTGTTTTTAAATTATGGTTATTTATTACTTTGATTGGTCTAGTTTTCTTACCATGGTTAAAATAGTCGCTAATCCAACAGTTTCACCTTCTTGGTCGTAGATATCGACTAAGAATTTTACAATTCCTTTCGCTATATCATCTTCGTCCTTCTTTTCTTGGTTTATTTTTTCTTTAACCGTAAATCGAACTCCAATTGTTGTTCCCGCATAAACAGGTTTTGTGAAACGACATTCATCAATACCATAATTTAATAGCACAGGTCCTTTTTTAGGTTCAACAAATAAACCTGCAGCTTTTGCTAATACAAAATAACCATGTGCTACACGTTCTTCGAAAATTGTTCCATCTAAGGAAGTTTCATCCATGTGTGCGTAAAAATTATCTCCACTTACATTCGCAAAGTTTACAATGTCAGTTGTTGTAACCGTGTGCTTATGTGTAAATACAGTCTCACCGATTTCTAATTCTTCAAAATGCTTTCTAAACACATGTGGATTTGCTTCTGGCATATCTGCTCCAACTTGAAATTGTTGCGTGATTTTAGAAATTGTAGTTGGGTGTCCTTGAATAGCGGTTCTCTGCATATAATGCAAAACACCTCTAATTCCACCCATTTCTTCACCGCCACCAGCACGACCTGGTCCACCATGCGTTAATAAGGGCATTGGTGATCCGTGTCCAGTGCTTTCTTTAGCACATCTTTCATTAAGAACCAATATTCGACCATTCATGTGAGCTGCTTCGGTTACAAATTCTCTAGCTAATTTATCATCGTTTGTAATGATTGAAGTAACCAAGGATCCTTTTCCTAATTCTACAAGTTTTACTGCCTCATCTAAGTTTTTATAGGGCATTAGCGTTGATACTGGTCCAAAAGCCTCAATTGAATGGACTCCAATTTTTTCAAAAGGATTGTCATTTCTAAAAAGAATAGGGGAGAAGAAGGCACCTTTATTTTTATCAGCTCCAATGACTTCAAAGTTGTCTAAATCTCCGTAAACAATGTCTTGCTCTTTCATCAAAAGTTCAACACTTTCTCTTACTCTTTCTACTTGCAGATTTGTTGCTAATGCACCCATTCGAACACCTTCGGTAGCCGGGTTGCCAATAATAGTTTTTGCTAACCTTGCAGAAAGGGCAGTTTGAACATCTTCCATTAATTTTTCTGGAACTAATATCCTTCTTACTGCTGTACATTTCTGGCCAGCTTTAACTGTAATTTCTCTTTGGACTTCTTTTATGAAAATGTCAAATTCTGGAGTTCCAGGAAAAGCATCTTCACCCAATACACAAGCATTAAGTGAATCTGCTTCTAAGTTAAATGGGACAGACTCTTCAATAATATGCGGTAGTCCTTTTAGTTTTTTTCCAGTTGCAGCAGAGCCCGTAAATGTTATTACATCTTGATTGGTAACATGGTCAATAATTCCACGACCTAATCCGGAAACTAATTGCAATGCTCCTTCCGGTAATATTTTAGAAGCAATAATTTCTCTTACCATTAGCTCAGTCAAATAACTAGTAAATTCTGAAGGTTTAACAACAGCAGGAACACCTGCCATTATGTTAACAGCAATCTTTTCAAGCATTCCCCAAATAGGGAAGTTAAATGCATTTATATGAATAGCAATACCTTTCTTTGGAACTTGGATATGATGACCTATAAAAGTTCCGTTCTTAGACATTGCTGCTGCACTTCCGTCTACATAATAAGGTAAATCTGGGAATTGCCTTCTTAGTGAGGCATTGGCAAATAAGTTGCCGATTCCGCCTTCAATATCTATCCAAGAATCCACTTTTGTGGCTCCGGTGACAGCACTTAATGCATAAAACTTATTTTTAATTTCCATTAGGTGAAGTGCTAATGCCTTTAGCATTAAACCTCTTTCTTGGAAGGTCATTTTACGCAAAGCATATCCACCTTTCTCTCTTCCGTATTCTAATATAGCAGCATAGTCAAGACCTGCACTTGAAACAGAGCCAAAATTCTCTCCAGTAATAGCGTTGTGCAATTCCAATTCAACACCTTCTCCATCTTCCCAGTTTCCTAATATATAATTTTGTATTTTCATATTTGTTCCTAATTTGAGCACTAAAGATAAGAAATCCGTTGAGTATGGAAAGTTAGACACGTGATCTTCTTATATTCTCTTCACTCCTGCGAAAGAGCAGCCTTAGTTAGTTTATCTATTAAAGTTAATCTATTAAAGTAAATCGTTTAGAAAAATAAAGCAGATGCCGTATGGATTTCAATTACTTCTAGTAATATTGTGAAGCTTTAATCAAAAAAGGAAGTATGCGAATAATAATAGATATAGATGTAACTAATGTGGAGGAAGTGGTAAAAGCGCATAAGGGCGAATGGCAGAATTTATTAGCGGGTGTACTTTTGTCCAAAAGTAAACGGAAAAAGCGCGTTGAAAAGGGTGTTTGTGAAGAAATTATTAAAGCATTTGAGGTCGAATTAGCTAAAGGATTAAAAGAAGAAATGATTGAAGCAACTATTTCTTATTCTATTGAAGATCTTAATGAAGATGATAATTTGTATGTGTAGTTTTTACTGTTCCTCACTGCTCTTTATGGCAAAGAGTTCTATGAATTGAATATAGATGTAAAATTGGCCTCCAAAGGAAGATTATTGAGAACAAAATAATTGCTTAGAAAGACCAAAAAGTTCCGAAGAAAATTGCGAGGAAATCATTTGGTCGCAATTAGCAAATATGAAGGTAGAAATGATTTTTCTTTGGCAGCCTTGACTTTTTTTGCTTCGTTTTTTATGTCAAGATAAAAAATGAAGTGCTCTACCGATAGCTATCGGCACGGCAAAAGGACATTTACTGGTTAAAGAAAAGATATAGGACGGTATTGACTTAAAAATATTTTTATCTTCCCTTTTATAAAAAAAAAACTTTCCAGTATTACTGATTACTCCCCGTAGTTTTTAATGTTCCGCAATACTTTTCTATTGGTTAACGTCTCACTTATCAAATAGCCCTAAGAATCTTTCCAAATTTTATAAGCTGCTTCCTGCTCAGGACGATTTGGTTCAGCTTCACGAAGCGGTTCACATTCCTTTAAAATAGTGTGGCAATCCTTTGCTAATTTCTGATAAATCTTTGTTCCTTCCGTTTTCCATTTTAACATCTCATCACTAACATCTTTTACAATTTTCCCAGGATTACCAACTACTATTTTTCGGTCTGGAATCTCCGTTTTAGCAGGAACAAAACAGAGGGCCCCAATAATACAACCATCTCCAATTACAACATTGTCCATCACCACTGCATTCATTCCTATTAAACAGTTTTCGCCAACAGTTCCACCATGGATAATGGCACCATGACCGATGTGTGCATTCCTTTTTAAGGTAGTAATTGTTCCAGGAAACATATGAACTGTGCAACTCTCTTGAACATTGCAACCATCTTCAATGATTATTTTGCCAAAATCCCCTCGGATTGTACAGAAAGGTCCGATGTAAACATCTTTCCCAATGAAAACATTACCTGTCACATTTGCCTGGGGATGTATAAATGCAGAGGCGTGTATGACTGGTTTAAAACCGTTAAATTCGTATATCATTGTTAATTGTATTAAGTATAAAGTATTAAGTAAGTCTTACTTAATACTTTATACAATTTACATAATACTTCATTAAACTCTTTCAATTATTGTTGCGTACCCTTGTCCAACACCTATGCACATAGTGACCAATGCATATTTTTTATTTTGCTTGTGAAGTTCAAGCATTGCTGTTTGAAGTATCCTAGAACCTGTCATTCCGAGTGGATGGCCAATTGCAATTGCTCCACCATTTGGATTTATCCTAGGGTCATTATCTTCTAACCCCAATTCCCTAGTACAAGCCAATGCTTGAGCAGCGAATGCTTCGTTTAATTCAATTATGTCCATGTCGTCTAAAGTTAGACCAGCTCTTTTCAATGCTTTTTGCGAAGCTTTAACAGGTCCAATTCCCATAATTCGTGGTTCAACACCTGCAACAGCAGATGATACTATTCTTGCTTTTGGAGTAAGGTTGTTCCTTGCAGCTGCTTCAGCAGAAGCAAGTAAAATGGCTCCAGCTCCATCGTTTAATCCAGATGCATTTCCTGCTGTTACAGTTCCACCTTCTTTTCTAAAAGCAGGTCTTAGTTTGCCTAATATTTCTAGCGTTGTCGTTGACTTAATAAATTCATCTTTCTCAAAAATGATAGGCTCTTTTTTTCGTTGAGGTATAATTACAGGAACAATTTCCGCAGCGAGCCTGCCATTATTTTGTGCTTCAGTAGCTTTCATTTGAGACCAGAAAGCAAATTGATCTTGATCTTCTCGACTTATTTTATAAATATCAGCTAAGTTTTCGGCAGTTTGTCCCATTCCATCAACACCATATAACTCTTTCATTTTAGGATTGATAAACCGCCATCCAAAACTTGAATCGTGCATTTGAGCATCTCTGCCAAATGGTTGAGATGCTTTAGAAATGATCCAAGGTGCACGTGTCATATGTTCTACACCTCCTGTAAGGTAAATATCTCCATCTCCGATTTTAATGGCTCTAGATCCATTTATAGTGGAAGCCATCCCAGACGCGCAAAGTCGATTAACGGTTTCTCCACCAATAGAATAGGGGAGGCCCGCTAACAAAGAGCACATACGGGCTACATTTCTATTGTCCTCACCTGCTTGATTTGCACAACCGTACAATACATCTTCTATTTCTTCTGTATTAAGAGATGGGTTTCTTGAAATCAACTCCTTTATTACAATTGCTCCTAAATCATCTGTTCTGACAGGCGATAATGTGCCTCCGAAATTTCCTATTGGGGTTCTGATTGCATCTATTATATAAGCGTCTTTCATGTAAAGTGTTATTTTAAGATTTGAAATTAACTAAAATAAGAACAGTATTAATTAATAATTACCAATTAAAGAACCCAATTCTTACTTGTTCTATAAACAGTTCCTTTAAATAGGGCTACTGTTTCGTTATTTTGATTTTTCACAGAGATATGATAAACAGCAATTTTGTAAGATATACTTTCTTCAACAGCTTCAGCGGTTAACACATCTCCAACATAGCTTGGTTTGGTGTGTGATATGGAAGTCTCAATCGACATAGATTCCCTTCCTTGCGAGTTGCAAGCAAAAGCTAATGCACTATCTGCTAAAGAGTAGGTAATTCCTCCATGAGCAACGCCAAAACCATTTACCATTTCATTTCTAATGGTCATTACAAGTTTGGATTTTCCAATTCCTTTTTCTAAAATGTCAATGCCAAGCCATTTGCTGAATAAATCGTCTTCATACATTTTATCTACGATAGCAGATGCTGACGGTTTTTCCATTTGATATTAAGCTTCTTGAGCAGTTGATGTTGATTCTATTTTCCATTTTTCTGCAGCTTTAATAAAGTTTACAAATAGTGGATGTGGATTTTCAACAGTACTTTTATATTCTGGATGAAATTGTACAGCAACAAACCAAGGGTGATCCTTAATTTCTACAATTTCAACTAAATTGTTATCAGGGTTAATTCCTGTGGCAACCATTCCATTGGTTTCAAATTCGTTTAAGTATTTATTGTTGAATTCATAACGATGTCTGTGCCTTTCTTCAATGTCATGTTTTTGATACACATCAAAAGCATTCGATTCTTCCTTAATTTTACATGGATAAGTTCCCAAACGCATTGTACCTCCCATTTCTTTAAGGTTCTTTTGTTCTTCCATTATATCTATAACAGGAGCTTCCGTATTTTCATCGATTTCTACTGTATGCGCATCAGCGTGACCTAATACATTTCTTGCAAATTCAATTACAGCACATTGCATCCCTAAACAGATACCAAAGAACGGCACTTTATTTTCGCGTGCATATTTTATTGCTAATATTTTTCCTTTAATACCTCTTGTTCCAAACCCTGGAGCAACTAAAATACCTTTTAAGCTATCTAGTTTTTTGTCAATATTTTTTTCTGTAAGTGATTCCGAATGAATCCATATTACATTTACTTTACACTCATTAATTGCTCCAGCATGAATAATTGCCTCTGCAATTGACTTATAAGAATCTTTCAGTTCAACATATTTACCTATCAAACCAATTGTAATCTGCGATTTCGGATGTTTAAATTTATGGAGAAAATCTTTCCAAATGGTCAAGTTAGGTTCTCCTTCAAAAGGCACGTTTAAGTGCTTTAAGACAACCTCGTCTAACTTTTCATTTTGCATTAATAAGGGCACATCATAAATGGTTTCAGCATCTATTGATTCAATTACAGCTTCAATGTCAACGTTGCAAAAACGGGCAACTTTCGATTTGATTTCAGCATTTAGGTGATGTTCTGTTCTACAAACTAAAATATCGGGTTGAACTCCATACTCCAAGAGTGTTTTGACGGAATGTTGTGTTGGTTTCGTTTTTAACTCACCAGATGCCGCTAAGTAGGGGATTAGCGTTAAATGAATAAACAATACATCCTTTGGTAATTCCCATTTTAATTGACGTATAGCTTCTATAAATGGAAGCGATTCTATATCTCCAACGGTTCCGCCTATTTCTGTAATGACAAAATCATACTTTTTAGTATTTCCTAAAAGTTGAATGTGCTCTTTTATCTCGTTTGTTATGTGCGGAATAACTTGTACTGTTTTACCTAGGTAATCGCCTCTTCTCTCCTTAGAAATTACGGATTGATAAATTCTTCCAGTTGTAACATTGTTGGCTTGCGATGTAGGAGTGTTTAAAAACCGCTCGTAGTGACCTAAGTCTAAATCCGTTTCTGCACCATCCTCCGTAACGTAACATTCACCATGTTCATATGGGTTTAATGTTCCTGGATCCACATTTAAGTAAGGGTCCAATTTTTGAATGGTTACTGAAAATCCTCTTGCTTGAAGAAGTTTTGCTAATGAAGCTGAAATGATACCTTTTCCGAGTGAAGATGCTACGCCACCTGTGACGAAAATGTATTTTGTTGTTTCTGACATGCCGTATCTTAAAAATTAATGAATACGGGACGTAAAGATAAGGTAGAAAGCCTATCTAAAAGCTCTTTTTTGCCAAAAGTTTTAATTTTTTTTTACAAGTTTGTAATTAATCTCAAAAAAGATATGCATTGTTCTAGAATGTCCAACTAAATCCAAGACTAGGAATCAGGGGAAGCTGGTATACCTTTTCATTAGTAACTCTATCAACAAAGAAAATGTTTTCACGACTATATGCATTTGTTGCACTGGCAGTAATTTCCATTTTACTCTTGTTCTTTAATTCAATATGTTTTTTTAATGTAATGTCTAAACGGTGATAAACAGGCAATCTTCCCTTGTTTATATCTGCGTATAACGTTCCTAGTTGATCTGTATTAGCTGTAGTAACGTTCGTTCCAATTCCTTGAGAAAAATCAATATTTTGATAGTATCCTTGGGTTTGCGTAAATGGTAATCCAGAACCGAGGTTCCATCTTCCATTTAATTCCCAGTTTTTCTTCTTGTCTAAGAAATAAGTAGCTATAAAATTTATGTTATGCCTTCTGTCAAAAACAGGTGCGTACGTTTGAATGCCATCCCATCTGTCCACTTTTCCTAAAGAGTAAACAAACCAAATATAAGTTCTGTTAGCTGTATGCTTTAATACTAAGTCAACTCCAAAGGCCTGACCTGTTTCAACGATGTAATCTTTTTTCAAAACATCTGGGATAGATGGGTCCGTATTTGGAGAATCATCATAGATTTTATTCCGGTTGGTATTCGTTAACTGGTTAAACCATTTGTAATATCCTTCCACATTTAGCGATAAGTTTTTATCGATGTCATACTCAAATCCAGCAATTGCATGTGTCGCTTTTTGGAGAGAATGTGTTAATTCTTTTGTATTTCCATTTGGAGCAGTTAGGGAGTCCTGTAAGTCTTCGGAACCTGTTAAAAAACCATAAAATAAATTTACGACATCTCTATCAGAGTTGGCGCTTGTAAGATTTTGAGAGTATAATCCTCCGGCAAATTTTAAACGAAAACTTTCATTCACATTGTATTTAATACCTAATCTAGGTTCGGGAGATGTGATTTTTGATGTTGCATAAGCTTGCAATCTAAAACTAGGATTAAGGACAAGTCTTCCTCTTACTATTTTATAATCTATATAAGCAGAAATTTCGGTAGTATTTTGAGTTTGTTCAATTTCTCTTCCTGCGGAATTAAAGAAAGAATATTCTGTACGTAAACCTTCTAAAGAAATTCCATATCTGATTTCATCGTCACCTTCTAAAAAGTATTTGAAATCAAATCCACCACTAAAACCTTTCACTGTGCTAGAATCGGGTAAAACCATTTTTGTAGGGTCTGGAAAACTTTCTCGCATTCCAATTCCATATTGTGAGTAATTAAATTTCCCACTGATAAGAACTGGACTTCCTTCTGGAACCATTACAAAGTTTGTCCCTATACCAAATGAACTCCACTTTAATGTAGAGAGTTGTTGCCAGGTTACATTGTCTCTAAAATTAAAACCAAATACATTGAATTTACTACCGTTATTTCCATGCATAGATATTTTCCCATATAAATCAGTAAAACCATACGGTAGACCAGCTGTATCAATATAACTGTACAATGCTTTAGAGCTTTGCTCTAAATACGAATGTTTTCCAGAAAACAGGTAAGTAATATTAGCTCTACCATCGTTCGTTTCTCTTTTCTTCTTGCCCTGTAATGGACCTCCTAAAGTTAGTTTAGCGCCAAAAGGGTTTAATGCAACTCTGCCTGAAGTTTCCATCTTGTTTCCATCTTTAGTGGTAATGTCCATAATTGATGAAATTCTACCTCCATAAGTTGCGCTATATCCTCCTGTATAGATATCAGCATTACGAATAATTTCCGTATCAAAAACGGAGAAAAAACCTATTGAGTGAAAAGGGTTGTAAATTACCATCCCGTCCAATAATACTTTATTTTGTACAGGAGATCCACCCCTTACATACATTTGCCCCCCCTGGTCGCCAGTGGTTACCACGCCTGGCACGGTTTGAAAATAGGTGGCAATATCAGATTCCCCGCCAACTGATGGAACAGCCTTGATGTCCTTTTTAGTAGCTTTTATAACTGAAATTTTAACCTTTGTTTTATCTTCTATTCTGGTTGCATTAATTTCAACTTCGTCTAGTACACTTTCTAAAAAAATATTTTGACTAGTTATTCTTTCTGATCTTACTGTTACTTCAATTTCTATTGGAGCATATTCCATGGATCCAATAGTCAAAATATATGTGCCAGGTGGCACTTTTGAAATCTGATAAAAACCATTTACGTCGGTGCTTCCACCAAAAGCATGGTCCTTTATTAAAACACTGCTAAAAATAACAGGGTCTCCGGATTCTTTTTCAAAAACAGTTCCCCTAATAGTTCCACTCTGGCCAAAGGCAATCGTGCAGAATAGAAAAGTGAAAATAGATGTTAAAATGATGTTGGTTGCTTTCTTCATTTCTGAATTAAAAAGTTGGGTTTTATGGAATTCAAAATTAATCTAAATTATCAATAAATGAATCAAAAAAACTGCAGAGCTCCAATTAATACATATACGGTATTGATTGCTGAGTAAAAGGAAAGAAATAGTTTATTTGTTATTCTCCATTATGTAGTTTAACACCTTAGTCATCAAATGAACCCTGTCTTTTCCGCTAACATTGTGGGGGTGCATTGGATACGGAAAGAAATCTATTTGAACTCCTTCTTCAACACATTTTTGGACAAACGCTAAACTATGTTGCATGACAACAACATCATCAACTGTTCCATGAATCAAGAGTAGTTTTCCTTCTAAATCGTTAACATATGTTAATGGACTAGCTGTTTTATAGCCTTCTGGATTTTCTTGGGGAGTATCCATGTATCTTTCGCCGTACATTACTTCATACCATTTCCAATCTAGTACTGGTCCACCTGCAACACCTGTTGTAAATGTACCAGGAGCTCTAGTCATTAAAGAAGTGGTCATAAATCCCCCATAACTCCATCCATGAACGGCCATTCTATCACTATCAACGAATGAAAGTGATTTTAAATATTCCACGCCAACTATTTGGTCTTCTATTTCAACTGTACCACACTGCTTATGAATAACTTCTTTAAATTTTCTCCCCCGGTTGGAAGTTCCTCGATTATCAATTGTGAAAACAATATAATCTTGCTCCGCTAGCCAGTTCATCCATAAGCTAGCTCCAGCATTCCAACTGTTTGTGATAAGTTGTACGCCTGGACCTCCATAGACATAAACAAGGACAGGATATTTTTTGTTTTTATCAAAGTTAGATGGTTTTATCATTCTTCCATAAAGCGCTGTTCCATCTTTTGCTTTTAGTTCAATGAGTTCAATTTGTCCCGTTTTATGCTCTGATAGGGGGTTTGGAGCAGTGAAAAGGTTCACAATACTACCCTTTTCAGTTTCAATAATATCAACTTGATTTGGAGTAGCCAAGTTTGAATAACTATCTAAAAGATACTTGCCATTCGCGTGCAATTTTGCATGATGAACTCCTTTAGTTTTGGTAAGCTGGGTTACTTTTTTAGAGGTTATATCCACAGAATAGGCATGTAACTCTCTGCCATCTTCGCTGGTTCCTTCAAAAATTAAGCTGTTGTTTTTGTTGTTGAACCCTTTAATTCCTGTCACTTCCCATTTGAAATCTGTTAATTTATTAACCAAAATACCTTCTGTGTTATAGAGGTAGATATTGAAAAATCCATCTCTTTCGCTGAGCCAAACAAATTGGTCTATTTTTCCAGGAATGAAATAAGGCTCGTAGATAGGTTGTAAAAATGTAGAGTGTTTTTCTTCGAATAAAGTTTTTATTTTTTCACCAGTAATAGCGTCATATTGATTGAACCAAAAATGATCTTGACCTCGATTCATTTCAACAATAAAAATGGTTTTTTCATCTGGACTCCATGTAACGTTAGAAACATAATGTTCTAATGGTTCTCCAGTTTGTAAATAAATAGTTTTGTTATTTATTACATTATAAATTCCAACTCTACCATGTTCACTTGCTTCCCCAGCCATTGGGTATTTTATGCTTTTTAAAGAGCCAGTTCGAGTTGTAATGTCTAGTAAAGGGTAATCTGCTACATTGGTTTCATCTTTTTGATAAAATGCCAATGAATTTCCTGTAGGCGACCAAAACGTTCCTTTTGAGATTCCAAATTCATAACGATGAATTGCTTGTCCAGAAACAATGTTTTTGTCATTACTGTTTGTAATCACGATCATAGAATCTTTCTCAGTAGCTAAATATAAATTGTTGTCTGCAGTATAAGCAATTGTCTTGGTGTTAAAATTAAAGTCATTATTTGCTGCGCTTGCAGGATAATGGATAGAAGAAAATTTTCCAGTGTTGTCTCCTTTGTAGTTGTAGATAATCTGATTTCCATTGTGATCAAAAACTAGCTGCTCTGAAGAAATAGATTGAGCATAAGGCAGACGTTTCAAATCAGTAATATTTTCTTGAATACTTTTTAGTGTGATTTGTTCAGCTACTCTAGCATCGGGGAGAGCTTTGGCAGGAAGAATGAAATAAGAGCTTTCTTTAACATGGGCATATTTATCTGCATCTGTAAGCCATTGATCCCATTTTAAGGACTGAGGATATAGTCCTTGGTAATAACCCATTACGGAACTTTCAATTGTTAACTCTTTATCTTGAGCTATGGCTGAAGAAGTTATAAATAGTAAAAAAAGTAAATTTTTCATAATTTTTATTCTTTTGGAAATAATTTGAGTCTTCTTTTTAATTTGTCAATCTCATTTTTCCCTTTTTCAATATTTTCATTAACACCTTTAAGAAGAACTTCAGCGCCTTTAGAATTAGCAAAGAAGCCTAAGTTGTTTTCGTAATTAGCAACTTCTTTAACGATGTCATTTATTTTATTTCTAATTTTTTCTTTCTCTTGCGCAAATAGACTTTCTGAATTTGAACTTGCCTTTAAACTGTCTAGTTTTGCTTCGAAAAGAATTTTTTCCTTCTCAGCATCGTCCATTTTTAAATTAGTGTAATGTTCATCAATAACACTTTTGTATGCTTTGTAAATAGCATCTTTCTTTTTAAAAGGAACATTTCCAATTTCAGTAAATTCAATCGAAAATGTTTTAAGGTCAGCAAGAGCTTCTTTTGGATCTGCTGCATGTTTGTATTCTTTTATTTTTTCAATCAAAGCCTCCTTTCGTTTTAAGTTGTCTTCATTTTCGATGTCTACTTTCTTGAAGTGCTCCTCTCTAGTTGTAAAAAAAGCATCGCATTTAGTTCTAAATGATTTCCATAATTTTTGTTCAGCATGCTGACCTGCATGACCAATTTTTTTCCAATCTTCTTGCAATCTTTTTAGTGCATCAGCAGAATTTTTCCAATCCGTAGATTTGGATAAAGCTTCTGCTTTCTCAATCAATTTAGCTTTTAACTCTTTCTTTTTATCGAATACATCATTTCTTGCTTCATAAAAAGTGGATTTTGCCTCAAAAAAGGTGTCAAATAATCTTCTAAAATCATTCCATATTTTCTCGTTACTGTCTTTTGGGACATTACCGGTACTTTTCCATTCTTTTTGAAGTTCTAGTAATTCTTTAGTTAGTTTGTCCCAGTCTTTATGTTCAAGAGCCTCTTGTGAAATGATTTCTTTTACTTTTTCAATGAGAGCTATTTTATTGACTAGATTCTCTTTTTGCAATTCTTTTTGATCTGTATAATGTACTTTTATTTTAGCGTACAGTTCTTTTACGGTTGACCAATATTCTTCCTTTAGTTTCTCCCAATGTTCTTTAAAAGTGGGTCCAACTTCATCCCATTCATTTTGTAATTTACGCAATGATTGTTCAACTTCTTTAATCTTTTTAGCTTCTAAAAGAGCTTTTGCTTGATGGATAATTTGATTTTTTAAAGAGTAGTTCTTCTTTAAATCATTTTCTTTAAGCTCTTTGTAAATATCAACGTTGTAGCTAAATTTTTCACTTAACTTACTGTACTCTGCTTGTATTTTACTTTGTTTCTCTCTCGGGATGGTTCCAATTGCATTCCATTTTTCCCTAATCTCTTTTATAGAGCCGAAAAGCTTGCTTAAATTCTCTTCTTTTTCAATGAGTTTTGAAAAATCTGAAATAATCTCTTTTTTGAGTGAAAGGTTCTTCTGCTCTTCTGCTTTTATAGAAGCGTAAAGTTCCTTTTTCTTTAAATTGTATGCGTTTAATGCAGCTATAATATCACTGTTTAACTTTTCAGTTTCGGTATCTATGTCTGAATCTTTTTCTGGAGAATCGCTTTCTTTTTTCTCGCTGTTATAAATTGCGTAGAATGCCTTTGATAATCTCTCAATTTCTGAACTAATTTCAATAAGTTCACCATTCTCTAATAAAGCAAGTAGCTTTTTTAAAATCTCTATTTTATTCATATTCTCAAAAGGTTTTCATTCAAGCGAAGCGAAATTACTCCGAAACTGTTATTTAAACAAGTGTTCTATGGTACAGATATTTCGACAGCTTTCATTAATTCCGCGCAAAGCATAGCTCCGAATGTTCCAACGGCATATCCCAAAACAGCCAATAGTACTCCAACTGGAGCTAACGATGGGCTAAAAGCAGATGCTACTACAGGAGCAGAAGCTGCTCCGCCAACATTAGCTTGACTGCCAACTGCAACAAAAAAGAAGGGTGCTCTAATAAGTCTAGCTACTCCCAAAATAATAATTGCATGGATCAACATCCATATACCTCCAATAACAAACCAAGAAGGGCTTTCAAAAATCTCTGTAAAATTCATGTGTGTTCCGATAGCAGCGACTAATACGTAAAGGAATATGCTGCCTAATTTTGAAGCACCGGCACCCTCGTAGTTCTTTAGCTTGGTAAAAGAAAGTCCTACACCAATAACGGTTGAAAAGACGATTAGCCAAAAGAATCCACTTGTAAAAGAAGTTAGTCCCCACGCTTCTAAAGTACCTTTAATAGAGACAAAAAGAGGTGTAGTGAATTCCGATAAAATATGAGCAAGACCAGCTCCAGCAACGCCTATTCCCACTATAATCATTATGTCATTTGTGCTTGGAATTCTTGAGACTTTGGCTGCAAATGATTCCATTTTCTCTTTGAGCGCTGTAATTGCTGAAGAATCTGCTTTGAATTTAGCATCAATTTTTTTGTGAATCCCTGCTCCATATAATAAAACAGCCATCCAAACATTGGCAACCAAAACGTCAACAACAATCATTTTAGAAAAGATATCATTTGGAGTTTCGTAAATAACTTTCATAGCTGTTTGATTGGCTCCTCCACCAATCCAACTGCCTGCTACAGTGGCTAGTCCCCTCCAAATTTCCCCTGCATCAGCACCTAGCCATTCTGGAGCAATAGCTGCTACAATCATTAAGGCAATTGGTCCTCCGATAATTATTCCCAATGTTCCTGCAAAAAACATTATAAGAGCTTTCGGGCCAAGGCGTATAATTCCTTTTAAATCTATACTTAAACAGAGTAATATTAAACTGGCGGGTAATAAATACCGTGAAGAAACAAAATATAGATTACTGTATTCACCAGATATAATATTTAAAGAGTTTAAAGCAGCCGGTAAGAAATAGCAAAGTAATAATGCAGGTACAATACCATAAAACTTTTTAAGAGCTGGTAAATTGGACGTGTAAAAAATAATTGCAAGCAGGAATAGCAGTAGGCCAATTGCAATAGCATCATTGGTGAAAAGAGGAGTAGTTTCTATTGCTTTAAATTCTAAACTTATTGAACTATCTTTTTGATTAGCATTTAAATGGATAAAAGTTAATTCTACCTCGTGATCTCCTTTTGATAAACCTTCGATAAAAAAATTACTATATCCTATGAATCTAAATTCATATCCATCAATATTGAATATTGTAGAATCAACAGTGTTTGGATTAATGGTTATGTCGTGAGCATCAATATAAATATAAGGTGTTTGATCTAAAAAGAATTTAATTCCCGAATTTTGTCTGTTGACTAACTGATAATCTATTTCAGAAAAATTATCATTTTCATTAACTGGAGTAATAAAGATTTCTTTGTCGAGCTGAATTGATTGAGATTTCTCATTGAAAACTATGGGTTCTCCAGCATATAAGGAAAAACTAGCGATAAAAAATAGAACGCTTAAAAATTTATTGCACATATTATTCATCTATAAATTGTTTCTGAGATAATTCTTTAAGGAACATAATAAAGAGCTTAAAAACATACACCAATAACCAATACATCGTCTACTTGTTCAGTTTCTCCTCTCCAGTTTTTTAGTTCGGTATCTAGTCTAATGACCTGTTCTTCAGAAGTTAAAGATTGTATTTCTTGCAGCAAAGCTTTAAATTTTTTATTCATAAATTTTTTGTCTTTTGGTCCTCCAAATTGGTCTGGGAACCCATCGGAGAACATGTAGAAACAATCACCTGGATTAATGTCAAATTCATGTGTTGTAAAACCTTCTTTAATATAAGAACTTCCACCTCCAATAGGATAGCGATCTCCTTTTGTCACTTGGATATTCTCTCCATTGATTTTAATCAGTGGCCTAAAAGCTCCAGCATACTGCACCTTTTTATTTTTAAGATCAAAAGAACATAGCGCCATATCCATGCCATCTTTACTCTCGTGGTCATATCTTTTTGTGCTAAGTGCTTCGCGCACACCTTCGTCCAGTTTTTCTAATATGTAACCTGGATCAGTATTGTTTTTATGAGATATTTCATTCAGTTTCGAGAATCCAATCATGCTCATTAAAGCTCCTGGAACACCATGTCCTGTGCAATCAACTGCAGCTAGTAATAGTTTGCCCTCAATCTCTTTGAACCAGTAAAAATCACCGGAGACAATGTCTCTTGGGTTATAATAAACAAAAGAATTAGGTAAAGCCTCCTGGATTTGGTCAGTATGCGGTAAAAGCGCTTCTTGAATCTTACGTGCATAATTTATAGAATCCGTAATATCTCTGTTTTTTAAAGCAATAACTCTGTTTTGCTCAACGATAGACTGGGTAATATTGTCCTCTTCGCGTAAAATTCTTCTTGCGTAAGGAATTAATAGTAACGCCATTAATAAAATAACTGCTAATGAGATTATTGCTTGTGCCTTATACTGGTTAAATACCATTTCTCGGAAATAACCGAATTCTACATCAGCTTCAAGAAGTCCAACAGTTTTATTGTTCGAATCTGTTATAGGATAAAAAGCGGATAACCATTCCCCATTTTCAGTTCTGTACCTTGGAATAGTTCCACCTTCATTCATTTTTTCGAGCAGAATATCTGGGAACATTTCGTATTGATGACGGAAATATACATTGGTATCTGAGCGAACACCATAATAAAAGATTTCTTCGTCTTCATTGTATACAATGGTGTAAACGGGGGTGTTTAGGTTGTTTTTATCATGAACCTTTCTCAACATTGAATGAATCTCTAAATATTGAGGGTTCTCATCTTTAGAAACAATATCATCTTTCCATGGATGGTCTTCCATTAACTTATTGTGTAAATCACCATCCATATTTATTGCTAATGAAGAAGCCAAAGCTTGTAGCTTTTCATATTCTTTTATTTCATATAAATTCAATTGATTTACATACCCAAAAACAATAAAAAAGGTAGTGATACCAATGATGCTCATGTAGATGAGAAACATTATCCTGGTAGTTACATTACCTAATATTTGTTTAAATAAATTACTCAAAGTGCATTTGATTGTTATCAAAAATAAGACTATCTACTTGTATAGCAAATAATAAGAGGTATAATGTCTAGTTAATGGCCTTTTTTTCCTCTGTATAGTGGTAAATGGACCAGTTTGCTTTCGTCAGGACCATTGTACAAAATAATATTCCTATTTGGCCTAAGGCCAATTCTTTTGAGAGCAGATAAGTTTGAAGAAATTATCCAAGCGTCATATCCTTCCCAAAAATGTTTTAATCGATTACCCATATCACTATAAAAAGCAACATCATCTTGCAGTTTTATTCTCTTATCGTAGGGAGGGTTTGTGATAATTATTCCATCCTCAGCAGTCTTTTCTAGGCTAAAAAAGTCGGCTTGATCGAATGTAATGTTTTTTCGAAGTTCTCTAAAAGAGGACATATTGTTTTTTGCAATTCTTACTGTCTGCTCCGAAATATCATAGCCATAAATTTTCACATCGCTGGTTGTGATAGCTCCTTTGGCTTCAAAGTAGAGCATGTCCCATAATTCTAAATCAAAATCTCTCCATTTTTGAAAAGCAAAATCATCTCTTAAAATACCCGGAGCGATGTTTAGAGCTTTCATGCCAGCTTCTATACATAGAGTTCCTGAGCCACACATTGGGTCGATAAAAGGAGTTTTGCCGTCCCATTCAGAAAGCTGGATCATTCCTGCAGCTAAAATTTCATTTATAGGGGCATCTCCTGTTGTTTTTCGATAGCCTCTTTTAAAAAGAGGAGTTCCTGAACTATTCAGCAAAATAGAACATTTATTTTCAGAGATTCGAATAACAATTTTTAAATCAGGGTCATATTTGTCAACATCAGGTCTTTCATTTGTTTTTTCTCTAAACTGATCTACAATTGCGTCCTTACATTTTAATGCCGCAAATTGTGAATGATTAAAATAAGATGAATTCACAATTGCTTGAACAGAAAAAGTTTTCTTTAAATCTAGATAATCACTCCAATCTATTTCTGAAACTCCAGCATATAATTCTTCCGTAGATTTTGCTTTAAATTGATGTATAGGTTTTAATATATCTAAAGCGGTGCGAAGCCAAAGGTTACTTTTGTAAAGAATTTCTTTATCTCCAGCATATTCAACTGCCCTTTTAACAACTTTAACATGTTCTGCGCCAAGCTGAGTTAATTCTTCCGCAAGAACTTCTTCTAGTCCAGCATAAGTTCTCGCAACTAAATTCATTTTCATATAGCAGTTTTATTCTTCGTTTTTATCTGTTTCATTCTCATCCATCACTTCAAAATCGACATACATGTCATCATCCACATTCGCTTGCTCAGATTCAATTTCTGGCAGAGAGTTTTCCGTGTTTTTAAATGGTGAATTATCCCCAAAAGGATTGTTGTTTCCCATGCTGCCAAATTTCCCAAAAGGATTTTTCGGTTTTCTTTTTGGAGCTGGTTTTCCAGTTAATAGTGCAACAATTGTTTGAAATAAAAATCCAGTAGCATTTATACCTTTAAAAATCATACTAATTAAAAAGAAGAATCCAATTATTCCGATTATCCATCCTATTATAACCGTATTATAAAAATCATCGATACTGACTAAAAACCATTGATTAACAGAGTTCTGAATTAATAGAGGGTAACTAAACGAAATAGCATATACAATTAATGTAAGCCCAATTAAATGGGGCTCATACTTTGAAAAATTGCTTGAATTAATATTCCCTAAGTTAGACCGCAATTGAGACATCATTTTACTTCTTTCTATTTTTCCTGCTAAGTATAGGTATAAAACAATTCCTCCAATAATCATATATAAAGGCCCTTGGTTATTGTCAATGTTTTCCTTAATAGCTTCTATAGCTTTAATAGCAGTTAATGCCGCTAAAAAATAGAATTGTGCAGCTTTGATGGTGTAATGTAGAACGGTGTTTTGTATGTTATTTACCTTGTTTCCCAATACATATTTGGGCAGTAAAGCGATGAAAAACCAAATTATACTAAAAACAATGTAAATAATCCCTAAAAAGAATATGTAGCTGAGTATTTCCATGAGGCGCAAAAATACTTTTAAAAAACGAAAGCAAAAATCAATTTTATAAAAAGGTATCGCTAATAGTCATATAATTCAAATCCAATAGGTACCTTCGCATAATTAAAATTTAAAAATTTTTATAATAAAAATACTAAAAATGAAAAAGTTATTATTCATTATAACAGCCTTGACATTCTCATTAAATAGCCTTGCTCACGAAGGAATGTGGATTCCTTCTTTACTGAAAGCCTTGGAAAATGATATGCAAGCGCAAGGAATGAAATTGACTGCCGAAGATATTTATTCAATCAATCAATCGAGTTTGAAAGACGCGATAGTTCATTTTGGTGGAGGTTGCACGGCAGAGGTTGTTTCTAAAAATGGATTAATCCTTACAAATCACCACTGTGGATTTAGTCAAATTCAACAACACAGTTCATTAGAAAATAATTATTTAAGAGATGGTTTCTGGGCAATGTCTTCTGCAGAGGAATTAAGAAATCCAGGATTAACGGCTACATTTATTGTTCGAATTGAAGATGTTACAGAGAGAGTAAGCTTTGGGATTACAAATGATATGGATGCTCAAACGGCCTATAAAATGCGGTATGAAACAGGTTTGAGAATTGGTAAAGAGACAACTGAAGGAACGGGTTATGAAGCGGTAGTTAAGCCGTTTAATTATGGAAATGACTACTATATGATTGTTACTGAAACGTATAATGATGTTCGTTTAGTTGGTGCACCTCCAAGTGCAATTGGAAAATTTGGAGGTGATACAGATAATTGGGTTTGGCCGAGACATACAGGAGATTTTTCCGTGTTTAGAATTTATGCAGGAAAAGATAATAAACCAGCAGAAATTTCAGATGATAACATACCGTATTCTCCTAAAAAACATTTACCTGTGTCAATGGAAGGAGTTAACGAAAATGATTTTACAATGGTATTCGGTTTTCCGGGTAGAACACAGCAATATTTAACATCCTTTGCGCTTGACACTTATGTTAATGAAATTAATCCTAAGCGCATAGCAATGCGTGAGCAAAGTTTAAAAATAATTGATGCTGCGATGGCAGCAGATGAGAACATCAAAATTCAATATGCTTCAAAACAATCTAGAATTAGTAATGCATACAAAAAATGGATTGGTCAGAATTTAGGATTGAAAAAAAAGGATGCTGTTGGCAAAAAACAGGCGCTTGAATTGGAGTATACAAAAAGAGTACCCAAAGATGGTCCATATAAAAATGTATTAGCCGACCTAAAGCAAAAACAAATTGATATCGAAAGTTCTGAAGTAGCTAACAATCTATTTTGGGAAATATGGTATTATGGGCCTGAAATAATTCGTTTTTCACACGGATTTGACAAATTAGAAGGGCCTGAATTTTCAACTTTAGTAGCGGATAAAAAAGCAAACATTGAATCATATTTTAAAAATTATAACACAGAGATAGATAAAAAGATATTTGCCCAATTGGTTGAGATGTACATTGCGTTTTTACCCGATAATTTGAAGCCAAAAGTCAACTCTAAGTTTGCGAATGATTATAATACTTATGCCGATTATTTATACAAAAATTCGAATTTCACTTCTAAGGAAAAGGTTGAAAAGTTCTTAAGCTTAAGCGAAGCGAAGATGAAAAAGAAATTAGCACAAGATCCTGCTTATTTACTCGCTAAAGCAATAATGGAGAATAATGAAATGAATATTAAGCCTGAATATTTCAAGCACTCTGTTGAAATTGATGCTTTAATGAAGAAGTTTGTAAAAGCGCAACTAGAGTATTTTCCTGAAAAAACATTTTGGGCTGATGCTAATAGTACACTTCGATTGACTTATGGAAAAGTAGAGGGTACTTTTCCTAGAGACGGGATAGCTTATACATGGTATACAACATTAGATGGGATTATTGAAAAGAACAATACAGGAAATCCCGATTTTGAAATCCCGCTTGTAATGAGAGATTTATGGGAAAAGAAAGATTATGGCCCGTATGCTACCAATGGTGATTTAAGGATCTGTTTTTTAGGTTCTAATCATACAACAGGAGGTAATTCGGGTAGTCCCGTAATTAATGCTGAGGGGCATCTTGTTGGAATCAATTTTGACAGAAGTTGGGAAAGTACAATGAGCGATGTAATGTTTGATGGAGAGATTTGTCGAAATATCATGGTAGATATTAAATATGTACTTTGGGTAATAGACAAATATGCTGGAGCTAAACACTTGGTTGATGAAATGACTTTAGTAGATGCAGAATGGCGGGTAAATCAAGAGCAATCAGATGTTAAAAAGCATTTAAATCAATATACTAATAGATTAAGAGATGTACCATCTGATTTGTATGCACTTTTAGGTAGAGCTGAAATTTATTTAAACTTAGGGGAAAATGATAAGGCTATTGAGGATATGAACAAAGCGATTGAATTGCACCCAAAAAACACTTCTGCGTTAAATATGAGAGGTGCATTTTTCGCGAAAAATGGAAGACAGAGAGAAGCTATGGCTGATGTACAAGCATCTCTAAAGATGGATAAGAATAATTTAGAAGGTTATTTTGTAAGAGGCTTGGTTTATGCTGATTTGGGTAAATACGAGGAAGCAATTAAAGATTTTGATACAGTAATTCAAATGGATTATACTTTTTATAAAGCCTATTATAACAGAGGTGTCTGTTATGAAGGCTTAGGAGATGTTGATGAAGCTTGCAAGAATTTCGAAATCGCCAAACTGATGGGCGATAAAAAAGCAGCAGATATGTATCATTTAGGCTGCGAATTTGGAGCTTGGTAGTTAGTCTCCTGCAATAAATTTGCAACATTTTTATAGGTTAAATTCTCGGTTACAAGATTTTTTATTGCGTCATAATGTTCATCATTCTTCAGCATTATCTTTTGAAGAGATAAATTGTGTTTACAATAAACTTTTATCGTTTTAGACTCTTCGTTTATTTCAAAATCAGCTAGATAATCCCAGGTAATTAGCATTATTTTAGAGGGGTATCCGTATAAAACACCTTTGCTGCAATATCCAACTAGAAAGCCTGCTTTGAGATAATTATAAATTAGACTAATTGCGATCATTAAAGCAAGGAAAAAAAGTATGGTTTTATTATAGCCTGAGAAACCCTGTTTCGAATCATAAATGTTGCTTAAAAGAAAAATAAACCCAACACCAGCTACCATTATATACCTAAGAATTGACTTTGTATTATTTACTTGAAGAGCTTTCTTTCTTTTTACTTCCCATAGTTCTGCATCATCGATTTCTATTTGGGGCGATTTCTTTTGCAGAAAAACAACAGCAACAAATATAAGAGGGAAGAAATGTGCATAGTTTCTGATGATTTCGGGCAAGGAGAAATGGGCAATAGAAGCAATGTGTTCTATATTAAGGAAGATGCAAACGAATACAAAAGCAACAATAGTAACCGTATTTTTATTTTTAGTGACTTGCTCAGCAATCATTTTGAAACGGCTTGTTCGAGAATTAATATAGAATTTTTCAGTTGCTTTCCTACCTGTAATTTAATAGTTTTTATAGGTTGATTGGACTTACATGTAATAATAATTTCATTGTTGTTTTTGTCAATATCATATTTAGTTATATCCTCCCATATTATTAGTTTAGTGTCAAATTTAGAACCAAAAATAATGCCCTTATCAGCCAAGCCAACGTTCCATTTTCGTTCTAATACGATAAATTTTAAAGCAAGCGCAAGAATGCCCCCAATACCATAGTCATAAATTAGCGGCATTATGCTCCCGTTGTATTTGTAGTCGATATAAAAGTGTAAAGCAGTTAATCCACTTAGTAATAAAAAGCCTATTATTTTAAGTGAATAGTTAAACTGGAGTGAACTGTATTTGTTTGCTTTCCATCCGAAATAAGGCTTTACAGATGTTTTGTTTTGCATCATTTGCCGCATTAGAATTAAAACTGCAACGGCTTGAATTAGAATGGCGATTATTATGTAAGCAGAATATATTGGGTAAGCCTGGTTTAAGCTATAAGAAATAAAAATACAAAACAGGACAACGCCTAAAAGTAATTGTATGCGTTCCATTTTCTTATTTGCAAATTGAGTAATCATCTTAAGATCCTACAAAAAAAGAATAATTTTGCTAGATAATAAAGGAATAGATAGATTTCGTTGTAACTTTTTCATTCAATGTAAAAGGTTGTTCAGTTAAAACAAGTGTAAATTAGGAGAACCAAAAAAGTCCTTTTACAGGACGTAATAAAAGTACTTTAAAATCTTTGGGAAATTCACCTTTTGATTAATGGAATAAGCAATATCTATAGAGATATCAGTTTTAAAAAGCGTTATGTAAACTCTTTTACGGCATCTGCTGCAAATTTCACAGCAAACAATGTAATTTCAATTGTTGTGGCTAATATTTTAAGTTCTTTAAAAAGGAGAGAAGCATGTTGTTTTATATCCCTAAAACGATAGTCGCAAATACAATTTAGTTTACTTTTGCGGCATATTTAAAACTCAGAAAATGTCTGTTCATAAACAAGTGAAAAGAGTAACCACCCACGTGTTGCAAGAAATGAAGCATCGTGGAGAGAAAATATCAATGCTAACTGCCTATGATTATTCTATGGCAAGTATTGTAGACCAATCCGGGATGGATATAATTTTGGTCGGAGATTCTGCCTCAAATGTAATGGCTGGACATGAAACTACACTTCCTATAACCCTAGATCAAATGATTTACCATGCAGCTTCTGTAATTAGAGCTGTAAACAGGGCGCTAGTAGTTGTTGATTTACCATTTGGAACGTACCAAGGAGATTCAAAGGAGGCTCTTCGTTCTGCTGTTCGAATTATGAAAGAAGCCGAAGCACACGCTGTTAAGTTGGAAGGTGGTCGTGAAATTAAAGAATCGGTTGATAGAATTTTATCTGCAGGAATACCAGTAATGGGTCATTTAGGACTAACTCCACAATCCATATATAAATTTGGTACATACACCGTTCGTGCAAAAGCAGAGGATGAGGCAGAGGTTTTAATCGAAGATGCTAAAATTCTAGAAGAGGCAGGTTGTTTCGCCTTAATTTTAGAAAAAGTTCCAGCTGAATTAGCCGCAAAAGTAGCCAAAGAAGTTACTATTCCGGTTATTGGAATAGGAGCTGGAGGTAACATTGATGGACAAGTATTAGTGGTGCATGATATGTTAGGAATTACTCAGGAATTTTCACCGCGATTTTTAAGAAGGTATCATAATTTATATGAAGAAATGAAAGGTGCTTTTAAAAATTATATTAGCGATGTTAAGAGCGGAGATTTTCCTAATGAAAAGGAGCAGTATTGATTTAATTGTATGATGTATTAAGTATTAAGTAGACTCAAAACAACTTAATACTTAATACAATTATACTTTATACATATAATGAATGAGTTTAAAAGTACTATACGAAGACAATCACATCATTGCCGTGCTAAAAGTAGCGGGAGATTTGGTGCAAGCCGATAAAACGGAAGATGAGACTTTAGCGGATAAAGTAAAAGCATATATAAAGAAGAAGTTCAATAAGCCAGGAGAGGTGTATTTAGGGATTATTCACCGATTAGATAGACCTGTTGGAGGAGTTATTATTTTTGCTAGGACAAGTAAAGCATTGGTTCGAATGAATAAGCTTTTTCAGGACAAACAAATTCAGAAAACATACTGGGCAATTGTAGAGTCAAAACCACCAGAAATCGAGCAAACATTGATTCATTACTTAAAGAAGAGCCAAGAGAAAAATAAATCTCGTGGATACGATAAAGAAGTAAAGGGGAGTAAGCGCGCGGAATTGGATTACAAGCTTTTAGGAAGAAGTAAAAACTATTATTATTTAGTGGTTGATCCAAAAACTGGACGTCATCATCAGATTAGAGTTCAATTAAGCACGGCAGGTTGTATTATTAAAGGAGATGTTAAGTATGGAGGGAAAAGAACCAATAAAGATGGTTCCATTCATTTACATGCTCGAAGTATTAGTTTTATCCATCCGATTCAGGATAAGCCAGTAACGATTACAGCTAATCCACCTTCTGATCCCCTTTGGGATGAGATGCTTACCTTAGCTTAGTAATTCAATTGAAAAAAAATATCAAAAAAAATCAAGAAATTTTATGCTAAATTTAAAAAAAGAATACATTTGCTCAACCTATATTTTAATAATTAAATAAACAACTTAAATGTTAGAATTTCAATCAGAAATAGATGCTTTTATCGATAGTGTTAAAGCAAAACAAGCGCACGAAACGGAGTTTTTACAAGCAGTAACTGAGGTAGCTGAGGCAATTATTCCATTTATCGCTGATAAACCAAAATACAAGGATGCCAAAATTCTTGAAAGAATGGTTGAACCAGAAAGAACAATTATTTTTAGAGTTCCTTGGCTAGATGATGCTGGGGAAGCTCAAATTAATAGAGGTTTTCGTGTCGAGTTTAACTCCGCAATTGGACCTTATAAAGGAGGTTTGCGTTTTCATCCATCTGTGAATTTATCTATATTAAAGTTTTTAGGTTTCGAGCAGGTATTTAAAAATTCACTAACTACTTTGCCTATGGGTGGAGGAAAAGGGGGTTCTGATTTTGACCCCAAGGGAAAATCGGATAATGAGGTAATGAAATTTTGTCAATCTTTCATGTCTGAGTTAGCTCGCCATATTGGCCCAAATACAGATGTTCCAGCTGGAGATATAGGTGTTGGAGGAAGAGAGATTGGTTATATGTTTGGTCAATACAAAAGATTACGTAACGAGTTTACAGGTATTTTAACTGGAAAAGGTCGTAATTGGGGAGGATCATTGATTCGTCCAGAAGCTACAGGCTACGGAACAGTATATTTTGCAGCAGAGATGTTGAATACAAAAGGAGATTCTTTTGAGGGTAAAACAGTTGCTATTTCTGGTTCTGGAAATGTTGCGCAATATGCTTGTGAAAAAGCAACGCAATTTGGAGCGAAAGTCATAACAATGAGTGATTCTAAAGGATACATTATTGACCCTGCTGGAATTGATGCTAATAAATTAGCATGGATAATGGAATTAAAAAATAATCGCAGAGGAAGAATTAGCGAATATGCTGCTCATTTTGATGGAGCTAGTTTTGTAGAAGGTAGCCGACCATGGAATGAAAAATGTGATGTAGCACTTCCTTGTGCAACTCAAAATGAATTGAATCAATCAGAAGCTAAAACATTACTAGCAAATGGCTGCATCTGCGTAGCGGAAGGAGCTAATATGCCTTCTACACCTGAAGCTGTTGCTGAATTTGACAGAGCTAAAATATTATTTGCACCTGGAAAAGCATCTAACGCTGGAGGAGTTGCAACATCAGGTTTAGAAATGTCTCAAAATTCTTTACGTCTTTCTTGGACAGCTGAAGAAGTGGATGAGAAATTACATGCTATTATGAGAAGTATTCACTCACAATGTGTGGAATATGGAACGGAAGGTGACTATGTAGATTATGTAAAAGGAGCAAATATTGCTGGTTTCGTAAAAGTTGCAGATTCTATGTTAGACCAAGGTTTGGTTTAAGAAATTAATTTAAAATTTAAAGCTCTCTATCGAAAGGTAGGGAGCTTTTTTGTTATACAAACCAATATTTGGTCGTATCTATCTCAAAAAGTTGTTGCGTTTCCCTGTATTTCTCAAATGCAGCAACCAAAATTCCTTTCATTTCATCTTCGGATATAATTTGACTTACTGGCTTTTTATTATTAAGTAGAATTGACTTTATATTATCGTTTATTTTTTGTTCCCAATATTCGAATGCTATTTCACTCACTTCTCTATCAGAAGTATTTTTAAACTCTAAAATAGTTCGAATAGCTTCTTTTGCTTCTTCTGTATAGTCATCGCCAGAATCAAGAATAATAATCAGTTCTTTTACAGTATGGTTGTTGTATCTTTTAATCAAACTCATCTTTTAAAGTTTTAGCCAATAATAAATGAGCTGCTTTAAATGGACTTATTGAACCGTCAGTAACCTCTTGCTCTAATTTTATTATCTCTTTAGATATTTCAGGATTATTGAAGAAGGTTCTTTTTAGTTCTTCATTGATAGTTTCATACATCCAATATTTTGATTGGTTTTTTCTTTTATGATCAAAGTAACCATTAATAGTTGTTTGGTTCTGGTAGGATTGAATAGTGTTCCAAATATTCTCAATCCCAGAATTATCATATGCACTGCATATGCTTACTGTTGGTGTCCAATTACTTTCAGAAGCCGGAAAAAGGTGAAGTGCATTTTTATATTCAGTTTTAGCCCTTTTCGAATTGACTATATTCTCACCGTCTGCTTTTGTTATAACAACTGCGTCTGCCATCTCCATAATGCCACGTTTTATGCCTTGTAGTTCGTCTCCAGCACCAGCGAGCATCATTAGTAAGAAAAAATCTACCATTCCATGTACCGCAATTTCAGACTGTCCAACACCAACTGTTTCAATTAGAATAGTATTATATCCAGCAGCTTCGCATAAAATTATGGTTTCACGCGTGTTTCTTGCTACACCTCCCAAAGAACCTTTTGATGGTGAAGGCCTTACAAAAGCATTTTTATTTGTAGACAAATCCTCCATTCTAGTTTTGTCACCTAATATGGAACCGCCACTTTTTTGACTACTTGGATCGATAGCGAGAACGGCTAATTTTCTGTCTTGAGTTGTAAGGAAAGTTCCAAAAGACTCAATAAATGTGCTTTTGCCAACACCTGGAACACCCGTAATTCCTATGCGAATGGATTTTCCGCTGTGCGGAAGGCATTTTTCAATTATTTGCTCTGCAAGTTTTCTGTGCTTTGGGTTTGCACTTTCAATAAGCGTTATTGCAGCACTTAACAAAGAAATATCTCCAGATAAAATTCCAGTAACATATTTGTCCAACGAAATTTCCGCTCGTTTTTTTAATTGAAAATTCTTATTGATACTTTCGTCACTCATTTGGTATAAAGTTAATACTTTGCATTAAATTATAATAAAATAATCCAAGTTGAATATGAAATGGAGTTGTAAAGCATTTAAAGAGTTGTCGCTAAATGAGTTTCATGATATAATTCAATTGCGTGAAACTGTTTTCGTCGTTGAGCAGAATTGTCCATATTTAGATGTGGATGGTAAGGATAAAGATGCATTGCATGTGTTTAAAGAGTATGAAGGAAATATTGTTGCTACTGCTCGTATTTTAAAACCAGGAAAGTCTTATGTTGAGGTTGCTATTGGCAGAGTAGTTACTTCTCCAACTGTTAGAGGAAAGGGGATTGGCAAACAGTTAATGGAGCAGTCTATGAAGTTTGTTAAGCTTCATTTTGGAGAGGTTCCAGTTCGAATCTCTGCTCAAATATATCTGTTGAAATATTATAAATCATTTGGGTTTGTAGAAACAGGAGAGGAGTATTTAGAAGACAATATACCCCATATGGAAATGCTTTACAAGCCTTAGTTTAGTTGAAACAAATTATCTAACTCCCTTAGGTTTAATGTTCTTCCTGTGTAATAATTGGTTTCCTTTTTGTTTTTAACTTTGAAAAATGCTGGAAACTCATTGCCTGCTAATTTTCTAAATTCATCTTTGGAAATGCGAATATAAGGGAAATCACATCTGTTTCTTTCAATAAAATATTCGGTATCTTTTATGTTTCCCGGGAAAACTAGTACAATTTGAGTAGCGTTTAATTTAGCTCTTTTTGAAACGCCTAGTCTAATTGCTGCACTATTACAATAGTAGCATGAGGTACTTAAAAAGGCAAAAAACACTTCTGTTTCGGGGGTAAGAATAATGTTTTTTTCTTCACAATTTTGATAGATGGTACTCCAATCCAAGTTTGACTTTTCTACAGATGTTTCATTTTTCTGAAAGTCATCAATATAAATTGGATTCGTTGAAAAGGTTAAGATTGAAATAATAAGGAATAAACTAATGTTGATAATTACAGATCTTTTTCTTTTACCAGCGGGGGGTGTGTGTTTTAGATGGATGTACAAAGATAAAAGCAGCAAAGACAAGGTACTTATAACTATAGGTTTATTGTAGAAAGAGAGTAAAAAATAGGATGAAAACATGCCGTCTTCTGGTTTTAAAAAAAGATCAAAACCATAGAATATACAAAGTAATAAAAGTAAAGATGAAAGTATTTTAGGTTTTATAGAATGGAATAGGATAGAGGTAGCTATTATAAACTCTACTATGATTACAATTCTGGCTATGATGGCAGCATAATACCAGTTAGAAATACCTGTTTCAACCAATGAAAACTCGAAATATTCAAGATGTATTAATTTGAATGTTAATGAAATAATTAACAAACAAGATGTTAATGTTTTAAGTATTAAAGCCATTTGTTGGATCGGCGAAAAAAAAGGGGGCTAATATTGCCCCCTTAAATGTTAGTTTTTTACTTATTGTAAAGTACAACCAGTGCTGTCAGAAGAAGCGGTAGTCGTTACTCCACCAAAATTGTACTCAATACTTCCAATACCTTTTCCTTCGCACATTGCAGCAGCAGCTGCTTTTTTAGATTCTTTAAAAGTGATTGTGTAGGAAAGTCCACTGTCAGTGCATTCACATACAAAATCTTTTTTACACGATGTAGTTCCAGCAAATAATGCTGCAACACCCAATACCATTGCTAATTTTTTCATTTTTAGTTTTTTTATAAATTATAACTTCCTGCTAAGATATAATATTCTAAACTATAAGCAAAATAAAGTATGCTACAGGAGTTCCAAAAGCGGTCAATATTTCTTCTGTAACCAATTGTTCCAAATGTCACTGCGCTTATATCGGCAGGGTTGTTGATTTTGATAAGATTATAATGTAAATTTGTACGGATGAAGAGTATAGTATTAGTCTTTCAATTATTATTAATAACATCATTGGGTTTTAGTCAAACCCAGGGTGATGGAAATAAGACAGATTCAAAAGGCAGAAAGCAAGGTAAGTGGGTCAAGTTTCATGAAGATACTCAAAAGAAAAGGTATGAAGGAGCTTTTGAAAATGATATACCTATTGGGAAGTTTACATATTACTACCTAACAGGGGAAGTTTCAGCAGTTACAGATTTCATGAATGATAATAAAACGGCATATACCCGAATGTATCATTTAAATGGAAAAGTTATGGCAGCCGGAAAGTATACAGATAAAATGAAAGATAGTACCTGGTTATCCTTTAATGATAGAAAAGAAATCATGAGTAAGGAGAATTATGTTAACGGAAAACTAAATGGGGAAAACATTGTTTACTATCCTAGTGATCCGCTAAATGGTAAAGTAAAAAAGTTTGAAATCACGAACTATGAAGATGGCCTTAAGCATGGAAATTGGATTCAGTATTATAGTTCAGGTAAGGTAAAAGCAGAAGGTGTTTATAAAGATGGTAATTTTGATGGCAATGTTAAATGGTTCTTTTCAAGTGGAAAGGTAGAAATAGAAGGTTTTTACAAACATGCTGTTAAATATGGCTATTGGAAGTACTATGAAGATGATGGAGCTTTTAAAAATAAGGTTTATTATAGGGATGGACAAGTGATTGAAGACGATGTATTAGAAAGGCATTTGGAAAGATTAAAGAAAGCGAAAGCAGAACAAAAAACTAAGCTATAATGAATAGATTATTATATACCGTATTTGCTTCCATAATCTTATTCTTCGGATGTAAAAAATCTAATAGTGAATCGGTTAACTATTATTATAGTTACTTCCCTTTAGAGGTAGCTGCTTGGATAGAATATGATGTATTGGATATTATTCATTCAGAAATTGCTAGTGATACCGCAGAGTACCAGCTGAGAGAGATAACTACCGAAGAATTCTTAGATAATGAAGGTCGATTAACTTATCGAATTGAGCGATACTGGAGAGATGATAGTAATTCTAATTGGAGTATTAAAGATGTATGGTATAGTAATAAAACAAAAACAACCGCTGAAAGAGTTGAAGAAAATGTGAGGTTTACAAAATTAATCTTTCCAATAAATGCTTCAAAATATTGGGATGGAAATGCTTTTAATAACCTAGAAGAATGGGAGTATTACTATGATAGTTTGCACACCCCTAAATTAATAAACAACCTAAATTTCGATTCAACAATTACGGTAATACAACGGGATAATGAAAATGTTGTGAAATATGAAAAAGTAAAAGAGATTTTTGCGGTTGATATAGGACTGATTTATAAAAGTCATATTGATTTAGATATTAATTTATCTAATATATTAGACATAAACAGTGGGAGAGAATTGGAAATGACAGTAACAGCCTACGGTAAATGAAAATAACTGTAATTCTCGTTATTTGTTTCCCCTTTTCCTTTTTTTCACAGAATTCTAGTTTTTGGATATCTTTCACAGATAAAAACAATTCTCGATATTCAGTTAATCAACCATCTCAGTTTCTGTCACAGAAGAGTATTGAAAGGAGGGCGAATGCAGGCATTTCTATCTTAACAAACGATCTCCCAGTAAATGAAACTTATATCGATTCTATATTAGTTTCTGGAGATTTTGATCTATTAAAAGCTTCTAAATGGTTTAATGCTATTGCCATTACTACGGATGATACGGCATCATTAAGTACTATTTTAAATTACTCTTTTGTTTCTAATGTGGTGCAAGTAAAATCTTTAAAAAAAGACAAAATTATCGATAAGTTCGATGATATTTCGATTACAAAAAATGAAATTAATTTATTGAGTATTCCTCATTATCCATATGGATATTCGTATAATCAATTAGCATTGCACGAGGCTGATAAAATGCAAGATCTGGGGTTTAGGGGGCAAGAAATGCATATAGCCATAATTGATGCAGGTTTTTTCAGAGCAAATGAATTAGATGCATTAGAAGATGTTTTTAATGAAGGAAGAATATTGTCCACCCGTGATTTCGTTAATGGAGGAGAATCTGTGTATGAAGATCATCAGCATGGAACGATGGTGCTGTCAGTAATTGCAGGTTCAATTGATGGCGAGTTTAAAGGAACAGCTCCTATGGCTAGTTTTCATTTATTAAGGTCTGAGGATGTAGCTTCTGAAACGCTACTTGAGGAGTATAATTGGATTGCTGCAGCTGAATATGCTGACTCCGTAGGAGTAGATATAATAAATACCTCATTGGGATATACAACTTTTGATGATAGCCTTCAGAACCATGTATATTCTGATTTGGATGGGAATACTACGGTTATTGCAAAAGCTGCCGATATTGCTGCATCAAAAGGAATTTTATTATGTATTAGTGCAGGTAATTCAGGTGCTTCTCCATGGCAATATATAAGCACTCCCGCTGATGCAGATAGTGTCCTTACCGTTGCTGCTGTTGATAGTAATGGCACATATGCTTTTTTTAGCAGTGTTGGTCCAGCATCAGATAATGATATAAAACCCAACGTTGCCTCTGTTGGTTGGAATACCTATTTAATTTCTCCATTTACAGGTGAAGTTATTCAAGGAAATGGGACTTCTTTTAGTGCTCCTATGATGACAGGTATGGTTGCTTGTTTATGGCAATCTTTGCCAAATAAAACCAATATTGAGATAATGCGATTAATAGAGGAAAGCTCTAGTCAGTTTAGTAGTCCAGATAGTTTATTGGGGTATGGAGTGCCAAATGTATTTAAAGCGTATAGTCAAGAAACTGGCTTTGTTTACAGTCATCCCAGAGAAGATCTAATTGAAGATATATTTCCTATTCCTGTTATAGATGTGGTTAATATAATTTTCGTTAGTAAAGTTAGTCAGGGAGTAGTAATTCGACTTTATTCGGAAAAAGGAGATTTAATAGTTTCAGCATCGGATACAGTTCTGCAGGGAAAGAATCAGCTTGTCTTGAGCCAATTAAACGTTTTGCCTTCGGGGAATTACATTATTGAAGTCCAATCTGCAGAAGGAAATAGAGCAACTACCACTATTGTGGTTATTTGATGCTCAAATCAAGCATTTTTCTGTCTCCGATGTATCCAATTAATTGGTCTCCAATTTGAACTGGGCCAACACCGGCAGGTGTGCCTGTAAATATTAAATCACCAATTTTCAGGGTCATAAATTGGGAGAGATAACAGATCAAATGATCGAAATCAAAAAGCATATCTTCTGAATTTCCTTTTTGAACTAACACCCCATTTTTCTCCAATGAAAAAGTTATGTCGTTTAAGTTTTTAAATTCACTTTTTTGAATTAATTCTCTCGATAATGGTGCTGAATAATCAAATGCTTTTGCTTTTTCCCAGGGAAGACCTTTGGCTTTGCATTCTAGCTGAATATCTCTAGCAGTAAAGTCAATTCCTAAACCAATTTCATTGTAATAAGTTCCCGCAAATTTTTCAGAAATATTTTTACCTAGCTTACAAATTTTTATAACAAGCTCAACTTCGTAATGAAGGTCTTTTGTGAAGTTTGGATAGAAAAAAGTCGTTTTTTTTGGCAATAATGCAGAATCTGGCTTCATAAAAAAAACAGGTTCAGTAGGAACAGTATTCCCTAATTCCTTAGCATGCTTCGCATAGTTTCTCCCAATACAGATAATTTTCATGACTACATTTCTTCTTTAATTTTCCTAAATTTATTTTTTGTATCGCGTGTAAAATCACCTTTCATTAGCCAATTGAAGTATCCAGGTTCTTTTTTAAAGATATCTATCACAGGTATCCCTTTATGCTTTCCAAAATTAAAAACAGGTATTTCTTCTTCATTGATTGCAATTCTTTTAGAAAAGTCTAAGGTTTTCGCTCCCATTGTTGTGAAATCACTCAAAAAATCTACATCACCTTGTATGGTGTCGTATTTTGCTATTTGAGCTTCCAATACTTCTAAAGTAGCCATCGTATCAGCTTCTGCACTATGTGCGTTAGTGAGGTCTTTGTTGCAGTAAAATTTGTAAGCAGCCACTAGAGTTCTTTGCTCCATTTTGTGAAAAACATTTTGTATGTCAACAAACTTTTTTTTGTCAAACTCTGGATCTATTCCTGATCTTAACATTTCTTCAACGAGCAAAGGAATGTCAAATCGGTTGGAATTAAATCCGGCCAAATCAGCTTCGGCAATAAAAGTTTTTACTTCCTCAGCAATATCTTTAAATGTAGGACAATCTAAAATGTCAACATCATAGATTCCATGTATTTCCGAAACAACAATAGGGATTGGCATTTCTGGATTTACTTTTTTAGTATAAGATTCTTTAGAGCCATCTGGATTTAATTTAACTATAGCTATTTCAACTATTCGATCTTTTGCTGTATTTGTTCCAGTTGTTTCCAAATCAAAGAATGCAAGTGGTCTACTCAATTGTAAATTCATATGTTATTTTGAAAGTTTAAATAATTTTTTAATCACGCCTTGGTCTGCGTCAAATTCAGAAACTACAAGTTTAACGATTTTTAGCTCGTAGCCATCTGCTTCAATTTCTAATTCATACGTTCCTGGATCAAGAATCATTGTAATTTCACCTGTATTGGTATTACTTAGATATGTCCTTGGCTCATCTTCGTCATCCATGAATATAGTAATAACTCCACCTTCTATATTAGTGTTTGAAACAATATCTTGGATCTCAATAGTATACAATGCTTCTCTAACTTCAATCTCTTCAAAAGTTATTCTGTATAAATCTAAATCGCCAAAACCTTCTTCTCTGACAGCTGTAATATATGCGTGTTTTTCATCATCAGCAAAGCTTATGGTCTTTTCATCATAAGAGGTATTAAGAGGGTATCCTAAATTCTCAGGATATCCCCATTCCATATTTTCGCTATTCCATTTAGATTTGTACAAGTCATAACCACCCATTCCTTTGTGTCCATTTGAACAAAAATAGAGTGTTTGTCCATCGGGAGATAAAGTAGGGAAATCTTCATTTTGAGGAGTATTTATAGTAGATAGGTTTTGTGGCGTTGCCCAAATTCCGTCCGGAAGTTGCTTGGTCATATAGATGTCTAGGCCTCCAAATCCTCCTGATCGGTTGCTTGCGTATATAAAAGCAGTTCCATCACTAGAAATTGATGTGGATGTCTCAAGATATTTGGTGTTTACTCCTTCCTTTATTTTTTTCTTTTTACTATAAATAGGTCCTTTTCTTTCAGCTTCATAAATATTGCCTCTTTCTCCTGTAGCGAAATTATCTATGTAAACGAATATTTTTGCCCCATCATCGTAGATACCGACACATTGTTCATCATATATGCTGTTTAATGATCCAGAGTTTTTTGCTCCAGAAAATTTAAGTCCATCAAATGAACAAACATATACGTCCGAGGAGTAGTACCCGTCAAATTCCATTGGGCCCTTACCCTCTTTTCTGCGAGAAGTGAACACAAGTGTCTTTTCATCTTTTGTAACGAATGGATTGTAGTCTGGAAATTCAGAATTGATATATGGCCCCATATTTTGAAATAAGACATTGATTGGTTTGTTGATCATGTCTAATGCAATAGTATAATTTTCAATTAAGTTGGGTATTTCTTCTATATGCTTCCCGGGTTCTTTTTGATACTCTTTTAAGGTTTCTATAGCTTTGCTATAATTATTTCCATGGGTGTAGGCTAGTGCTAGATAATAAAGTACTTCTTTGTCTTTTTTTTCTAATTCTTTTGCCCTTTCCAAATATTTTATGGCGGCCGATTTGTCTAAATTGCTATTTAGGTAGCATAGGGCCAGATTGGTTAATGCTTTTTCGCTTTTGGATTCAAGTTTCAAATGTTTTTTGTATTCAGGTATTGCTGCTAAAAAATTTCCTTTTTTAAACAAATCATCAGCAAATCGAGGGTCAGGTGTTTGCGACCAAGAAAGTGGGTAATTCATAAAGAACGCCACTATAAATGCTATTTTCAGCTGCACATACATTGTTAATCACAAAGTAAACAAATTAAGTACCGATTACACAAAAGACCCATTTCTATTTTCTAAATGAGTCTTTTTCAATACAGGTTTTAAAAGTTTCTGTGCTTTTAAAATTAGAATGCTTTTAGTTTTAAATATTGGAATTTACCATACTTTTCTGTGTTCTTAAAGTCACCGTTATACTTGGGTCCTTGCACAAGAGATTTGTTAGCTACAATTTTTACTTTCGATAGGTCTACGCCAAAAGTTGTTAATTTATTCATCAACATTTCTTTGGCTTCGGTACTTCTATATATAGATAGTTTTTTATTTGAACCAAACGTTCTAGTTGGGACAAAAGAAGCACTGCCTTCTATTTCAATACTAACGGTTCCTTTTTGGTTTAGAATCCTTTGAACCCCCTCTAAAAATGCTGTAAATCTTTCTTCTTCGGATTCCACACCTTTCTCATTATAACCATAGAATTTTTGGAAAGCAACAGGTTTAACGTTGCTGATGATAGTTTTGCATCGAATGTTTCGTGTTGGTAAATTAACCACTTTTCCATTTTCATCTAATATTTTAATAGATATCTTATCACAAATAGCAATGTCAACTGTTTCTATTTCAAAGAATGGATCTATTTTAGATTCTAATTCTCGATACTTAAATGTGCCTTTGGTTATAAATTCGCTGTATTCTGAATTTTCTTTATTCATGATAGCTGCAATTCCTTCCAATTCAAATGGCTGGTCATTCATGTATATTTGGAATTTCCATTGATCCTTTCTGCTGTCGAGTTCGTTGTCAATTGTGTTTTGAGTTATATTAGTGTCTGCATCTGAAACGTTTAATGATAGACCTCCAAGTGTAATAACTTTATCAATTACATGATAGTCGGAGTTACATGGCACCTTAAATTCCGTTTCATGAAAAGTGTTTTCTCCTATCATGTACTCCACGGCATATTCATGACATGGAATTAAAGCAAAGATATAAGAGCCCGTCCTTCTGTTGGGTTTATATTTAATAGGGTCACCATCCTCAGTTAAGTCAGTAACCCATATTATTATTCCAGCAGGAATTTGAGCTTCTGAACCTTTAGCAATATAACCAGTAAGGATAGATATTGGTTCAATAATTGTCGTATCTAACTTTATGGTGTAGATGTCTTTTTCTCCTAGTCCTCCTTCATGTGCAGAAGAATAATAACCTTTTTTTCCATCAATTGTTGTGGAGAAGTATACATCATCACCGACCGTATTAAGAGGGTATCCTATATTAAGTGGAGTGGTCCAAGTTCCATCCTCTTTATTCTTGGTAAAGAAAATGTCAAATCCACCCATACTCATACTCCCATTTGAGCTAAAGTATAGTGTTTTACCATCTGGGTGAAAGAATGGGGATTCTTCATCATGTTCGGAATTAATAGGAGCGCCAACATTAAAGGCCTTGCTCCATTCGTTATTAGGTAGCTTTATACTTCTGTAGATGTCTCTACCTCCAAGCCCTCCAGGTCGATCACTTACAAAGTAAAGTGTTTTTCCATCTGCAGAAAGTGTAGCGTGAGTCTCCCAATAAGATGTATTAATGTCTATTTCAGTGTTTTTACCTCCTAAGTATTTTAGGTCACCATAATCAAAGCCTTCTCTTTCTGAAATGTAGATGTTCCCGTCTCCATTGTCATCTTTATAAATAAATAGAAATTGTCCATCACCAGAAACGCTGATTGTAGCCTGGTTACTTCTAGGGTTGCTAAAATTCATTAGTTCTGGTTCTTCCCAAGTTCCAGTTTCCTGGTTTTTATATGCAACATAAACGTCTTCATAATGTTTGCCGTCTTGTGGGGTGAAATTAAATTCATTGGAAACTTGATTACTATCAGTTCTCATCCTTCTAGAAGTGAAAAATATAGCGCTTTCGTCTGCAGTTATAACAGGGCTAAAGTCAGAAAATGCACTACTAATTGGAATACCTATGTTGGTGATTTCAAAGTTCTTTTTTGCTGCAACTTCTTTTTTCGCATTAATCGCGTATACGGTATACATTTCATTTTTATTGAACAGGTCATGCTTGCTGCTGACTTCTTCTCTAAAGTGCTGGTATTCTTCCAGTGCATCATCAAATCTTTCATTTAGGTGGTATGCTTGGCCTAAATAAAGGTGGGTTTCAAAAGGGGAATTCGTTTCACCTGATGAAAATGGGTCATATCTATTAGAAATATTTTTAGCTGCAACAAGAAGGTGTTTTAAAGCTTTATTTCTTTCTAGACCGGAGTGAAGATAACATAATCCTAATTTATAGTTTAAATTGGAATTAGTAGGTTGCTCTTCAATTAAATTTAACCAAATTTTAACCGCAAATTCATACAGATGATCTTCCATAAATGAATTTGCAGTTTCAAATTTTTGTTTGAAAGAGGCATGTTCCATTTTTTTTTCAAGTGCACTGGTGTCAATTTGAGAATAACTAGTTCCAAAAATTCCAAATGAAAACAAGATAACAAAAAAACTATATTTTAGGCTTTTAATCATAGCTGTCCGGAATGTACAAAACTTGTTCTTTCTTCTGAGGGTGAATTAAATTTCTCTATTGATATCAAATTGTTCAAGGTAATCAGCAACTCTTTTTACAAAGCTTCCACCTAAAGCTCCATCAACTATTCTGTGATCATAAGAGTGTGATAAAAACATCATATGTCTTATTGCAATTGCATCTCCCTGAGGAGTTTCTATTACTGCAGGTTTCTTTCTTATTGCTCCAAGAGCTAAAATGGCACTTTGTGGTTGATTAATAATTGGAGTTCCCATAACGTTTCCAAAAGTTCCAACATTTGTAACTGTGTATGTTCCCCCCTGTATTTGGTCTGGCTTTAAACTATTGTTTCTAGCGTCATTAGCAAGGCTATTAACTTGTTTTGCTAGTCCAACTAAGTTTAATTGTTCTGCATTATGAATAACAGGTACAATTAAATTTCCTGAGGGAAGAGCCGTAGCCATTCCAAGATTAATGTCTTTTTTGATAACAACATTATTTCCATCTAACATTGCATTCACTTTAGGAAAGTCTTTTAACGCTTTTACTACAGCTTCCATAAAAATGGGTGTAAAAGTCAATTTCTCACCCTCTCTTTTCATGAACTCCTCTTTCATTTTATCACGCCACATTACAATATTTGTAACATCAGCCTCTACAAAGGAAGTGACATGAGGAGAAACGTGAACTGACATAACCATGTGGTCAGCAATCAGTTTACGCATACGATCCATTTCAACTATTTCGTCATTTGGACCAATTGGAACTGGAGGAGCTTTGTAAAATGGAGTTACTTGATCATTTTTACTTGGAGCAACAGCTTTAGAAACTATTGCAGCAGCTTTTATTGGTGATTCGATAACAGCAGCAGAAATACCGATTCGGGTATTAACATACCCTAGAATATCTTTTTTCGTAACTCGACCTTCTTGGCCAGTTCCAGCAAGGGACTCAAGCTCTCCAACAGAAATACCTTCAGTTTTGGCAATGCTTCTAACTAAAGGGGAATAAAACCTTCCACTCGGTCCATTTTTTGGAACGCCTATACCATTTTTACTGAATTCAATTGTAGCAAGTAATTCTTCTTGGATTTGTTCAATGGCAACTTCAATTGTTTCTGCTAGTGCTGGAGCGCTAACAATAGTCTCTTCACCTTCAGCACCGATTATAGCAAATACAGCTCCTACTTGAACCACATCTCCATCATTAAACAGCTTTTGTTTTAGCACTCCAGATGCAGGAGCAGGAACCTCAGAGTCAACCTTGTCTGTTGCGATTTCCACAATCGGTTCATCTTCTTCAATTGTATCTCCAACTTCTTTCAACCATGTAGTAATGGTTGCTTCTGCTACACTTTCTCCCATTTTAGGAAGTATTACCTCTACATCAGCCATGTCTTTCTTAATAGATTTAGGCCGTAAAAATAGGCTAAAAAATTAGGAATAACAAGAAATTTATTCCTGTAAAAAAGGATTAATTCCCTAGTTTTTTTATATTCCTATAAATGGTTTTAAAATCTGTTAAAAGAGCATAATCTTTAGCATAAATAAGGTTCAATTTTTTCTCAATTTCAGGAGAGTGAGTCTTGACATTATCTAATAAACTGATTATTCCAATTTTTATGAGCGGAAGCTGTTGATTTTTGCTTTGTTTACTGTATCCTACCCAAGTTTTTTTTCCAAATAGAGTACTGAAAATATTTTCCAAAAATTGAATAGGACTTTTGACTACAAAAATTAAAAAAGGAAATAACGAAAGGAAAATAAGGCTCGAACAGAAGTCTAAAATTCGTTTTTTTCGTTTATTGTTCGGTTTGTCAATGTTGTTTACATCTAACAGATATAAATCTCCAGCAGTATGTATAGAGTTACTTCCAATTAAAAAAAGACTATCAGGTTGAGCAATTTTATAATCGACTTCTCGATTGGATTTGATTGTTGCCATTTGCTCGATGATTTGCTGTGCACTAATATCTTTTGCGCAAAAAATCACTTCATCAATTTTATTAATATGAATGAAATCTGCTAGTTGATTTAATGTCCCATCATACTCATTTAAATTGTTGTTATGCACAGAAAGTATCGCTTTGTATCCAACTTTCGTTGTTTGCTTTAATAAATCATGAATCCTTTCAGCTTCCTCTTTTTCTCCAATAATTACGAATCTTTTTTTACCTGTATTTCCAATTTCAAACCCTTTAATTCCTGTTAAATGTAAGGTGAATCTTGAAAATAAAAGGGACAGGGAAGTTCCCAATGTTCCTAATAAAATAATGATTCTTGAAAATTGCACAGATTTGGGAAGTAAGCCATAAATAATGAGGATAAGTGCAGTGCCAACAATAGCTCCAATTAGGGCTTTTGCAGGTTTTATAGGTTTGTCGTAGGCTCCGGAGAAAAAAGCTGCAAGGATCCAAACAGAACTATAAATTGGAAGCGCCCAAGTTATAACTTCAAGAGGAAAATCTTTGTTCGAAAAAAGTTGGTATCCAACTGTGATTCCAAACATTGTGGTAAGCACCAAGCAAAAATCAAATAAAGGGAATGCAAGTTTCTTTAAAAACCTAGTTGTAATGGCCATTGAAGCCCTCAAGTATATAGCAAGATTGATTAGAAAAGAAAAAGTTTTGGCATTTTTCTCTGAAAAGTGTTTTTTAGCAAAAATTACCATTGCGTTGTAAAAAACAAAGACATAATTAACCGAACTTTTTTTAGTGCTTTCTCCTTTATAATGAATTATTCTGGTTTTAGGGAAGTAGTAGTTTTTATAACCTCCTAAAATTATTCTATAAGATAAGTCAATGTCTTCTCCATACATGAAAAAAGCTTCATCGAGTAATCCAACTTTATCTAATACAGTTTTTCGCATTAACATAAATGCACCGGATAAAATTTCTATTTCATTGGTTTCATTTTGAGGAAGGTAACCTAAATGATATTTTCCAAATTTTTTCGATTTAGGAAACAACGATGATAATCCAAATATTTTATAAAAAGCGACACTCGGAGTGGGTAGGCCTCTTTTTGATTCTGGCAAAAATTTTCCTTTTCCATCCAACATTTCAATGCCTAGTCCACCTGCATCCGTATGGGTGTCCATGAATTCAATACACTTACTAAAAGTGTCTTCTTCTACAACCGTATCTGGATTTAGTAACAGGACATATTCTCCTTTGGCAATTCGTATTGCTTGGTTATTTGCCTTAGAAAACCCTGTATTTTCCTTATTAGCAATAAGCAGTACTTCTGGGAATTTATCCTGCACCATAGCGACAGAATTATCGATAGAATTATTATCGACCACAAATGTTTCTATCTCTAATTTTTTAGAGGCAGCTCTAACTGAGTTCAAGCACTGTTCTAAGAAGTACTCAACATTGTAATTGACTATGATTACCGAAAGTTTCAAAAATCGATTTACTGGTGTTTGCGCAAATATAACAATTCTTCCAACGATTTTTACCTGTGTTTATTTTCTGCTTTGAAAAAGTAGTTTTTATTCTTTTTTGGTTTTATCTTGATTAAGTGTGGCTGTTTCTTTGTATCGAATAGTGGAAATGTTTCAATTTCAATCCTTCCATTTGTACGTTGAATTTGGCAGTTCTTTTGTGTTGTAGCAATATCAACAATTCTATTGAAGCTATTATATTGAATCCATTGGGACTCCAATATTGCTTTGTTTAGGATTAAGGAATTGGATAATTGTAATTCCAATTCTATCGGTTATCTTGGGGGTGTTTATTTACGGAGTCACTAAAAAATAGATACACAATAACATGAAAGTACATTTAAGAAAGTTGAAAGATAAATTACAATTCGAAGGAATTAACACAAGTAACGATACTGTTAGCATTGGCGCTGCAGAAAGCGCTGGCGGCACAGGTATTGGTACTCGGCCAATGGAGTTAATGTTGCATGCTATTGCTGGTTGCGCTAGCATTGATGTTTGTTTAATTCTTGAAAAACAGAAACAAGTAATAAAATCTTACGAGGTAATAACTCAAGGAATAAGAGTAGATGGCGTCCCAGCATATTTTGAGACTATTCATATGGAGTTTGTTTTTATAGGGGATTTGGATGATAAAAAAGTCCAAAAAGCGGTAGAATTATCTGTTAAAAAATACTGTTCAGTTGCCAAGACAATTGACGAAAAAGTTAAAATTACGTATGCGTATAAAATAAATTGAAGGGAAAAAACGATTTGAAACAATAGCAATAAGTAAACAAAGAGAAACATCTTAATTTAGGTAACATTCTACACCCTTTAATATGATATTCATTTTTTCCAATTCACCCCTAAATGAAATTTCCATTAGGGACTTTTTAACGCGCCAAGCTATTCTCAAAAGGAGAACGATTTAGGATAGATCGACCAAGGGTAACTTCATCTGTGAATTCTAATTCATTACCAATACCAATGCCTCTGGAAATAACACTAACATTAATATTACAATCTTTTAGTTTCCTGAAAAGGTAAAAATTGGTAGTGTCACCTTCCATAGTAGCGCTTAAGGCTAAAATAATTTCTTTAGAATCGGGTAAACTTGCTCTTTCAATTAAGCTTGCGATATGTAAATCATCTGGACCAATACCGTCCATTGGAGATATTATACCCCCAAGAATATGGTAAAGCCCTTTATATTGTTGTGTTGCTTCAATTGCTAGGATGTCTCTGATATCTTGAATAACGCAGATGGTCGATTCATCTCTTTGTGGGTTAGCACAAATATTACACAAATCTGCGTCGCTTATGTTTTTACACTTCTTACAGAATTTGATTTCGTTTTTTAGACGTGTCATTGCCATTGTAAAAGCTTCAACATCGCTTTCGGAACGTTTCAGCATATCTAATACTAGGCGCAATGCAGTTCTCTTGCCTACTCCAGGAAGAGTCGCCATTTGTTCTACAGCATTATTCAATAATTTAGAATGGAAATCCATGCAGCAAAAATAGTGGATACTGAGATTGAATAACAAACAAGTTTGAAATGTTATTAACGATATTTTGTTCTAGTGTTCACTGTTCCTTGTTTCGCATTCAGGATTCTAAGTGAAAAGTTATTCAAATAATCTTGAGCTAGGATCTGAAAATCAGAAAGTAAGATCTATTTTTTTTAACCCAAATACTACAGCTTGTTCTTCCATCATTTCTAAAATCAAGTCAATTTCTCGTTTGTGTGTCCTAAAAGATAAAATTGCAAAACGTAAAGTGTAAATACCGTTTATTCTAGTTGATGAAATGAATATTCTTCCATCATTGTGAAGTCCTTCAAGTATTTTCTCATTGAGTTTATTTAAATTCTCATCCGACGTATTTCTCTTCCAAAACCGGAAGGTTTGCACAGATAACTCATGCTCTTTCCCAACCTCTATATAAGGGGTTTCCTTTAGTTTTTGATATGCGTATTTAGTCAAAATATATTTTTCTAAAATAGCATCTTTAAAAGGTTTTAGTCCGTGAACCATTAGTGGTAGCCACATTCTTAATCCTCTAAAATTTCGAGATAATTCAGGAGAAACATCTGCAGGGGACCATTCTTCAGGAGCTTTGTATGCATCCTGCATATAGTTTGCTGTATAATAATGAGAATGCAACATTGCTTTTCTATCCTTTACTAATACCATACCTGTTCCGTATGGTAAAAACAATCCTTTGTGTGGGTCAATCACCAGCGAATCTGCTTTTTCGATTCCTTTAAACTTGTCTTTTAATTCATCGATAAGATAGAAATAACCTCCATATGCACCGTCAACGTGAAACCAGCAATCATTCTGCTGTGAGATTTCAGATAATTTATTTAAGTCGTCAATTACCCCGGTATCTGTTGTTCCCGCTGAGCCGATTATTAAAAATGGTTTTAGCCCTTGCGATTTGTCTTTTTTAACTTGATTAGTAAGGAAGTCAGTATCCAAATGATAATCCTCTTTCAGCGGAATATCTCTGTAAATACATTCTCCTAAGCCAGCAATACGAATGGCCTTGTTAAGGCTATGGTGCATTTGGGAAGATCCATATATTACAGTTGTTTCGTAATCTTTTCCTTTTACGTTGTGCGCATCTCTTGCAGAAACTATTGCAATTAGGTTTCCAATACTTCCCCCAGTAGTTAGATTTCCACCGTATTCTCCAGTAAATCCAAATAGCTTAGCCGTCCAGTCAATTAAATGATTTTCCAATCGTATGGCTCCTGGGTTTCCAAAATAAATGCCAGAATATTTATTCGTAATCGCAGCGATTAAATCTCCGTACCCTGCAAGTGGTACACCTCCACCTGGGATGTAACCTAGATGTCCGCCAGAAGCAGGTTGAAGTCCAGTATTATTGACTGATCTCTCATAAAGGCTAAGTAAATCTTCTAATTTATATCCATTTTCAGTTATAGGAAAGTCATAGATTTCTTTGCTTGGCTCGGAGTCAGCTGCCCATGAGTTTTTGCTTTCTAATTCATCTAAGAAGTTAAATAGATAATCTCTTATGGTTGCGTCATATTCTTTTCTTTCATCTGAAGTTAAGTCTAATTTACGTGCTGATTTTTCGAGTTGTTTGAGCTGGGCTTCTAGGTTCATGGGCGATACTAATAGTCTTACGTGGAAATCTAATTTGTAACGTTTATCTACAAACATAAGAAAACCTTTTCTTTGTTAAAGTTGTTAAAAATCTTATTACAAAGAAGTAAACGAATTATTTTTTTTCAGAATAAGGCATTTTTGAGAGGCATAGCTGAGGCTATGGTTGGATAAAAAAACGCAATTATGGTAAAAAAGAAAAATTTTCAAATTAGAAGAGGAATTTAAATAACTTTATTGCATGTCAAATACATTGATCATTTCTGTAATCGTAATTTACTTTTTAGTACTGGTGTTTATAGCGTGGCGGACAAGTAGGGAAGCAGATAATAATTCGTTCTTTTTGGGTGAAAAAAAATCACCATGGTACATTGTCTCCTTTGGAATGATTGGCGCATCCTTGTCTGGTGTTACTTTTATTTCTGTGCCGGGAGGTGTAGATGGCGGTCAGTTTAGCTACATGCAAATGGTATTTGGCTATTTTATAGGTTATCTTGTTGTTTCTTATGTTTTGATGCCTATTTATTATAAAATGAATTTAACCTCAATCTACGAATATCTGAAGCATCGATTTGGATTTTGGAGTTATAAAACGGGGGCAGCGTTCTTCTTACTCTCAAGAATTATTGGAGCTTCCATTCGATTGCTTTTAGTAGCAAGTGTTTTGCAACAAATTTTATTTGACGATTGGGGAATTCCATTTTGGGTAACAGTGGTTATATCTGTCTTGTTGATTTGGATTTATACAAATAGAGGAGGAATAAAAACAATAATTTGGACGGACACGCTGCAGACGGCCTTTATGTTGTTTGCTGTATTGTTTACTGTTTGGTTGGTAAGTGATGCACTTCATTTAGCAGGTAAAGGAGGTCTAGTGAATGCAGTTGCAGATAGTAAATACAGCCAAATTTTCTTTTTTGATGATTGGCAAAGTGGTAATTATTTCTGGAAGCACTTTCTAGGTGGAATATTTATCACTATCGGAATGACTGGGCTTGATCAAGATATGATGCAAAAGAATTTGAGTTGTAAAAATATCAAAGATGCGCAGAAGAATATGCTGAGTATGGCGGTTGTTTTAGTTGTTGTTAATTTGGTTTTTCTTGCAATGGGGGCATTGCTGTTTATGTATAACTCATCTACTGGAATTGGAAATGATGTGCTCGAAGCAGGCAGAACGGATCTACTATTTTCATCCATCGCAATGGAAGGTTCAATGGGAATTACGGTTGGTTTGTTGTTTTTGTTGGGGTTAATTGCCGCTGCATATAGCAGTGCAGATTCTGCTCTTACATCTTTAACCACTTCTTTTTCTGTCGATTTTCTGAACGTAAATGAAAAGAAAGACCAACAAATTTCAGTTTCCAATGATGAATTATTGGATAGTGTAAAGAAGTCTGGAACGAAGCAAGAGAAAATTCGAAAAATGGTTCACATTGCAATGTCTTTTGTTTTGATATTAGTTGTGATAATCTTGCGATACACAACAGAAGATTCCGCTATTTGGTTGCTAATTAAGTTGGCAGGATTCACATATGGACCGTTAATCGGATTGTTCTTTTTTGGAATCCTTACCAAGCGAAAACTAAAAGACACTTTAGTGCCAATTGTATGTGTTTTAGTTGGGGGAGGAATGGCTACAATCTGGTACTTGGCAAGTAACGATCTTGTTGACTGGTTTGGCGAGTATAAGTTTGGAGCTGAATTGATAATTTACAATGCATTGCTCTCCTTTGGTGCTTTGTTTTTGATTAGTAAGCGTAACCCGAAAGCATTAAATTAATAGGTATATTTGATGCTGCTTATAGATTATCCTAACCTATTTTCATGAAATACTTCGTCTTATTCCTCGTAATTCTTTTATTTTATTCTTGTAAAAAGAATGCTCCTTTTGCTTGTATTATTCCCATGGTTGAGAAATACGAGGTAGATGATACAGTTACTTTTTTAGCGAATTGTTCTGAGAATGGATATAGGTATTATTGGGATTTTGGTGATGGGGGTAATTCGGAAGAAAAAACCCCAAAGCATATATTTACATCACCTGGAACTTTTGATGTAGAATTAAAGGTGTTTTCCAAGAAGAGTAAATCTTTTAAATCCGATTTTAGAACTATAACTATTAATGACCGACCTGTATCAGTTGTAATAACGGCAATTGTTTTGTCTTCTTTTCCTGAATTTAATTGGTTAGGAGATTACTGGGATACTCAGGGATTACCTGATGTTCGATTTCAAATAGTAGATGAAACAACTACATATATGGAGGGGTTAGAAGTTGGTCAGAATCAAATTTTTAGTCAGTCGTATGTGTACTACAATGACTTCCCTGTTACGCTGCCATACTCTTCAAGTTATTTAATAAATATTATTGATGTTGATGTTGGCTCAAATGAGTTAATGTCGGTAATGTATTTTAATCCTACATCATATTCACTAGATGCAGCATCAAGTGTTACAATTATTGATGGAGATTGTACCCTAATTTTAAAATTACAGTGGGTGTACTAAAATGAATGGAAAAAACTTATTTCTTATTCAAAATGGCCTTGTTAATTCTCTTGACAAGCTTAGGGCCTTCGTAAATAAATCCAGTATATATCTGAACCAAATCTGCTCCAGCTTCTAGTTTTTCAAGAGCATCTTCTTCAGAGTGAATACCTCCTACACCGATAATTGGAAATGCTTTGTTTGATTTTGTGGAAAGATATCTGATTATTTCAGTTGACCTTTCCCTAACAGGTTTCCCACTTAGTCCGCCATTTCCCATTTTTTCAACATCTTCCTTTGGCGTTTTTAGCCCATCTCTGCTTGTTTCCGTATTGGTGGCAACCACACCATCAATTCCTGTGTTTGAAATTAATTCAATAATTTCATCCAAAGCGTTATGGTCTAAATTCGGAGCTATTTTCAAAAGTATTGGACGTTGAATTTTTTTGGTAGCGTTAATTATTTTTAATTCACCCAAAAGCTCCGTTAAAAAATCAGTGTCTTGAAGTTTGGTTAGGTTCTTAACGTTAGGGCAGCTTACATTCACTACAAAGTAATCAACGACATCGTGCAAGGCTTTAAAATTATAGACGTAATCAGCAATTGCATCATCATTTGAGGTTGCGGTGTTTTTACCGATGTTTCCTCCAATAATCAAATTGGTTCTTTTCTTTTTAAGATTCTCTACAATTGCATCAACTCCTAGGTTGTTAAACCCCATTCTATTGATTAGCGCTTCATCTTCTTTTAAGCGAAACATTCTTGGTTTTGGGTTTCCCTCTTGTGGTTTTGGAGTAGCAGTGCCTATCTCAATAAATCCGAAACCGTAATTTTCCAATTGATTAATTAGCACAGCATTTTTATCAAATCCGGCGGCAATTCCAACGGGGTTTTTAAATTTTAGGCCAAATAGTTCTCTTTCTAACTTTTTGTCTTCAATACCGAAGATCATTTTATTGATAGCTGCAACGCCTGGAATTGCATTAGAAAATCGAATTAATTTAAAGACAAAGTGATGAATTTTTTCTGGATCAAATAAAAAGAAAAAAGGTCTTAATATCGCTTTATACATGCTGTAAGTCTGAATTTGGAACAAAAATACTACTTATTAATTAACTCATCCAAAATTGAGTAGACTTCTTCTGTGTTCCAGTCATGAGCGCCTGTAATTTTGTAAGTTATGTTTTTGTTTTTGTCAATGATAATAGTCGTTGGGTAGCTATTCGTTTGAAGCTGAATAGGGGTTTGACTTATGCAAGTGTATATCGGTAAATTATAAGCATTGTTTTGAGCAAATTCTTTTAGGACTTCAATTGTTTCATGCGGGCTAACGAGTATAAACTCAATGTCTTTTTTGTATTTATTGTATAGGTTATTAATAGATGGCATTTCAGTTCTGCAAGGCCCGCACCATGTTGCCCAAATGTTAATGAATATTGGTTTGTTGATCTCGGATATCAAGATTTTATTTTCGTTTATATTTTGAAGCTTCCAATCAGAGTAAAGGAAATTGTCTTTATTGGCTTCATGTTTTTCCGTATTTGGAGAAGAAAGAAATAGTCCTCCCATCCATGCTCGTGTGGAACTTCCCAAGGGTGTTAGGTATAAGAATGCTACTATTAATCCAAAACCTGCCCAAAATATTAAATCAGATTTGTTCTTTCTTGTTAACGCCATGCTTCAAAAGTAAAATATTCTTGGGTAGTATAATGCCACAAATGTTTCAAAGGATATGTTTATTGTTAATAGTTCTATTGGTTTGTTGGTGAATTGTAGAGAAGAAAAGCATCTGTTTAGGTGATAAGTACTATTTTCGTAAACTTAACCCATTTCATGATAAGAGGAAAGAAAATAGTAGTTGTTATGCCTGCATATAATGCAGCAGATACATTAGAGAAAACATATAAGGAAATTCCTTTTGAAATAGTTGACGAAGTCATTTTAGTTGATGATCATGGTACCGATAATACCTCCGAGTTAGCTCTTGAACTTGGTATTAATCATGTTATCAGACATGATGTAAATAAAGGATATGGAGGAAACCAAAAGACTTGTTATAATAAGGCTTTGGAAATTGGAGCTGATATTGTGGTGATGCTGCATCCTGATTATCAATATACGCCACAACTTATTCATAGTATGTGTTATTTGATTGCAAATGAAGTTTACCCTGTCGTTCTTGGTTCTCGAATACTAGGGAAGGGAGCTTTGAAAGGAGGAATGCCTTATTATAAATATGTAGCAAACAGAATTTTGACATTTTCTCAAAATATATTGGTTGGTCAAAAACTGTCCGAATACCATACTGGGTTTAGAGCATTTTCAAAGGAGGTCCTAGAAACGATTCGGTATAATGAAAATTCAGATGACTTTGTTTTTGACAATCAAATGCTTTCTCAGATTATATACAATGATTATGAAATTGCTGAAATTACTTGTCCTACAAAATACTTCGAAGAGGCATCTTCAATTAACTTTAGTCGAAGTGTAACTTATGGACTAGGTGTATTGAAAACATCTTTTAAACACTTTTTTACAAGAATTGGCGTTTACAAATGGAAATTGCTAATCAAAAAATAAATTGTGATTGATTCCGTACTAAAAAACACAAAAAAGCAGCCCTATTTCTTTTTACTCTATTTCGCTTTTTTGTCATTTTCCATATTTATTCTTTTTAAGTTTTCCAAAACTGATGCAACGTTATGGGCCAATCAGTATTGGTCACCTTTTCAAGATGTATTATATAAATACATGACTTATTTGGGCGATTTTTGGATGGCTGCAATAATTGTTTTGACTCTGTTGTTCTGGAAATTTAAATATGCAGTTATTGCAATTTTAAGTTTTGTTGCAACTGCCTTAACAGCGCAATTTTTAAAAAAAATAATCTACAATGATGTAAAAAGGCCTTTAATAGAAATGTGGACAGAAATGAAGGATGGGACTTTGCATTTAGTGGATGGCGTTGAGCAACTGATAGGGAATTCATTTCCAAGCGGACACACAACTTCAGCATTTAGTATTTTTTGTTTATTAGCATTATTAAGTTCAAATAAATGGGTAGGTTTTGGTTGTATAGTATTTTCAATTTTAATTGGTTATTCAAGAGTGTATTTATGTCAGCATTTTTTCGAAGATGTTTTTGTCGGAGCTTTAATAGGTGCTGTTGGCTCATTATTGATTTACTCATTTTTTGAGAATAAGACATTTGGTAATTGGGGTGAAAAGTCATTGCTAAAATTAAAATGAGAATATTTTTAGAAAAGCCATATGGTTATCAAATACTCTTAACCATTTTAGGTTTGGTGTTTTTTCTTCCTTTTTTGGGGAGTGTACATCTGTTCGATTGGGATGAAATAAATTTTGCGGAATCTTCACGTGAAATGTTAGCTTCGAAAAACTTTTTCCAGGTTCAAATTAACTATGAACCTTTTATGGAAAAGCCTCCGTTGTTTTTCTGGTTGCAGTCAATATCAATGAGTGTTTTTGGAATAACAGAGTTTGCAGCAAGATTTCCCAATGCTGTTTTTGGGGTGTTAACGATGCTCACACTCTTTAAAATTGGAAGGACGTTGCGTTCTGATAATTTCGGTTTTATCTGGGCATTAATATATTTTGGTTCGTTCCTTCCTAACTTGTATTATAAATCGGGGATTATCGATCCGGTTTTTAACTATTTTATTTTTACTTCTATTTATTATTTAATTAGGCTTATTAATAGCGATAAAGGGATTGAACAAAATAAGTTTGCCGCATTATCCGGTTTGTTTGTTGGTTTAGCGATTATCACAAAAGGCCCTGTAGGTCTATTATTGTTGATGTTAGCGTTTGGTGTGTATTGGATATTCAATAGATTTAAAAGAGTGGCTTCCGTTAAGAGTGTCTTAATTTTTATTGTTACAATATTTACTGTTTCGTTCCTGTGGTTCGGGTATGAGTTAGTTCAAAATGGTCCTTGGTTTATTGTCGAGTTTGTAAAGTACCAATTGGATTTATTTACTACTCCCGTAGCCGGTCATTCTCAGCCATTTTATTACCATTTTGTTGTTGTGTTAATCGGTTGTTTTCCACTTTCAATCATAGCAATTCCTAGGTTTTTCAGCAAAAAGGAGGAGGATGCTTTTGATCCGATGGCTATCGAATTTGAGAAGTGGATGAAAATTCTGTTTTGGGTTGTAATGATTTTATTTAGCATTTCAACAACAAAGATTGTGCACTATTCTTCGATGGCATACTTGCCACTTAGCTATTTGGCTGCAACCTATTTATTTAAAATTTATGAAGGAAAGTTGGTCGTAAAAAAATGGATGTTGCTTACAATTGTTTTTTTTGGATTCATTTTTTCTTCCCTTTTAACTTTATTGCCAATTGTTCTTGATAGAAAAGATGAATGGCTAATTCCTAATTTAAAAGATCCTTTTGCCGCAGCTCAATTATCTGTTGATATTCCAATAGATGGATGGGAATTTTTAATTGGAGTATTCTATTTTATTTCCATTGTTTTTGGAATTTATTTTTTATCCAAATTACAAGTAGTAAAATCTGTATTAGTATTTTCCATTAGTACTGCTTTTTGTTTGCTTGTGTTTACAAGGGTTATGGTCCCTAAAATAGAAAGTTTTTCTCAAGGTCCAATGATTAGTTTTTATGAAAATTTAAAAGGGCAAGATGTATATGTTACTCCAGTAAACATGAAGAGCTATGCGCAATATTTTTATGCAGAAGTACAACCATTGAAAGAGAATGATGCTTTAATAAAATATAAGAAACATTTGTTAGAACAGTATCAGGCAGGGTCTTTTAATGATTTAACTCAACAGGATAAAACGATTTTTAATTCTCAGGTAATACATTGGTTAATGGACGGTGACGTTGACAAACCAACTTATTTTGTTATTCGTGTGAATCAAAAATATCAAATGGATAATAGTCCTAAATGTGAGTTTCTATATCAAAAAGGGGGTTTCGCTTTTTATAAGAGGAAATAAGCTCTTTAGTTATTGCACTGACATTCTTGGCATTCTTGTTTGGTTTGAAAACCAATTTCATTACAGCCACTATAACCAGTAAACTCGCATGAGTTAGTGTTGTCGTTGTATAACCAACTTTCCCAATAGGCCATGCACGTGGATCCTGTTGGCAATTCATCATCACATCCAGATGGCTTGGGTGATCCACAATCCTTGGTGCAAGAACTTAAGTTCAGAATAAATAATAGTGTAAATAAGCTTAGTAGCCCTTTCATTTTTTTCTTATTTAACAGCAATAAAACTAATTTCAACATTCACATTTTTAGGCAGGCAGGAAACCTCTACAGTTTCTCTGGCTGGAGGGTTAGAGTGGAAATATTTCCCGTAAACCTCATTAACTTTTGAAAAACTATCCATGCTACTTAAGAAAATCGAACATTTCACAATGTTTTCGAAAGTCATTTGAGCTTCATTTAGAACTGCTTTAATGTTTTGCATTACTTGCTCGGTTTCTTCTTCGATCGATGAGAGTACGAGTTCTCCAGAAGAAGGATTGATTGCAATTTGACCGCTTGCAAACAGCGTATTTCCTGCTAAAACGGCCTGGCTGTAAGGTCCGATTGGAGCGGGAGCGTTTTTAGAATTAATAATTTTTTTCATACTATTTTTAATTTATCTAACACCACTATCATACCAAGTCCTTCTTCTTTGAAGTTTTAAGTCTTGGAGAAGTGCTGATTTTACATTTATTTGAATGTTATAACTTTTCATGAATCCAAATGGAATCCAATTAAAACTAGCTTCCCAACAGTGTAAGTTTCTGGTGATATTAATAGAAGAGTAACTAAATTGTTTTCTTGTAAAATCATAATTAGTCCCAAATTCGATTTTCCAATTCTCAGAAAGGCTTAAATCACCATTTATACTTATGGTTTGCGTAAGGTTTATAGTGTCTGTGCCTTCAGAAATCAATCTGTTTCTATCAATTTTATAATTAAAAGCAATTGACCAAGGAACGCTAAAATCTAAATATGCATCTGGATTTATGTTAACCATATCTAAATCAGTTTCTGTTCCCTTACTACTTGTATAAGACCCTTTATGTCCTTTTTTACTTTTAAACCTTAGGTTCAAAGCTAAGTTGACATTTTTGATTGTCCCCAATTTCCCATTTATATTGTATTGAAATGCATCATGTTTGACTCCATTTTTATAGTTGTAAGGGTCAATGTTTCCTCCAAAACGTAAACTTAAATTTTTGTATAGAGTGGTTCTTCCAGACATTCGAATATTGTCAAGTTTTAGTGAATCTTTGTTGAAATCATAAGATGAGTTGAATGTAATATTTTCTAATATTTTATATCTATTGAATGGGTTTTCAGCCGTTGTATCATTCAAGTTTTTTTGCTTCATTTCAATGGCGTTAATTAAATTAAAGCCAATTCGATTAGATGATCCTGTAGAAGGTCTTCCGAAAATACCATTTTGAAAAGGAGAGTATTCTATTTCTTTTACCGGAGAAATCGTGTCTATCTGGTAATTGTTGATGTAGTTAATATCTGGGCGATAAGAATAATTGAAATTTGGAGTTATGGTGTGTCTGAATTTAGTTTCTTTTACACCAGTTAAGAAATTTGCGAAACGGTAAAAGGCATAAACTTTTGTGGTTAAGCTAGCATTGAAGCTATGCCAATATGGAGCTGAAAATCTTTCAATTGTATCGGTTATCTCTTCAGTCAAGAGTGGGTTCCAGCTTTTCTGAATTTGGTCCATATAAAATAATGATGTCAATTGGTATGAGGGGTTAAATGTAATCGTTTTGTTCAGGAACTTGAAAGATGTTGAAGCATTAACATTATGTCGCATTCCGTTTCGCATGCTGTCAGGAATCGTGCTAAAATTATTTAGGCTTACATCTGTATCTTTCATAGAAAGCTCGTTTTTTAATGTTGTATTGTAGCTTAGTCCTATTTTATTTAATTCTTTTTTTAAACCACTTTCAATTGCATTTTTTGAGTTAATAAATTTAAAAGGATAAAACCGATTTATATTGTAAGTTACTTCGGGCAGTGTGAAAGTAATGTTGTGCGTACTATTATTTTGATTGTGCCTTGCGTTAATTGAGATATTGGATGGAACTTTTCCTTTAAATAAGTTTACTTTACTTCCCCATGAAATATTTGAATTGAAATTATTAGATAAGTAATCATTTGCACTAACGTTATTAAAGTCATTCTGAAAATTCGTGGATGTGCCAGCATTAATTGAGGCGCTAAATGTTTTTCCAGGCTTTGATTTTGCATCTTGATTATGCGTCCAGCGTATAAAAAATTCGGTAGTTTTTGAAAAGTCAATAAATTCAGAGTCTCCTTGTCTAATTTCCCTAAAATTTAGGTTGAAGTTTCCATTGTATTTGTATTTGTTTTTATAAGTGGTGTTATTCTTTAGTCCCCAACTTCCTTTAGAATATATATCTCCAAGTATTTCAGTCGCTACTTTGTCATTTTTAAACTTGTGGTAATACCCTCCGCCAAGTAAGTAGATTCCCAATGTCGACTCTCCGTATGTAGGTATTACAATTCCATTTGCACCCTTCGTTTTATTAGGGAAATATCCAAAAGGTAGACCTAGCGGAGTTGGCACACCGGCAATAAAAAGATTTACTGGGCCTGATATAATTTTATCGTTAGGTTTTATTATGGCTTTTCTCATTTTAAAATAATAATGAGGATGGTCTAAGTCACATGTTGTATAAAGAGCAGTGTCAACATGAATGTTGCCATTTCCTTGTCTTTTGACTTTAATGCCATGTATATAACTTTCACCTTCTTGCAGCTTTACTTGGTAGGTGATGCCTCTTTTTGATTCGAAATTAAATCGTAGACTATCTGCTTCGGTTTTGGTGTCTCCGTCTGTTAGTTCGGGTATCCCAACTTTATTTCCTATGGAGTCGATACACAATCTAGCGAATACTTCTTTTGTTTCAAAATCGAATTCAATGTAACATGCATCGAGTATTATTTCATCGTAATCAATATGTGCATGATTATAAAGGCGTGCTTTTTGATTAGGCATGTCCATTACGATAGAATCCTTTGAGTTATAAGATAGCGGAGATTCAAGTTCGCTATTAATTTGCAGAGTAGAATCGTTTTGATTCTGGGCAAAGGAATCAGTGGAATTGATTGTTAACAATGCGCCGATAATAATTAAACGCATAGCACAAACAATCTTAGGCAGTTTGAAGCTACATTTGAAGTTGGTGTTTTGTATTGTTTTCGATGCGTACAAAATCAGAATAATGGATAAAACGAACTTATTATATAATTCTTGTGCGAAGAAACGTATTTTTTTGACGTTTCTTATCAGTATCGCGCTGCTGTTTTCAAATACGGTCTATTCACAAACAGGTTTAGGAATTAAAACGGTAGTTATCGATCCTGGTCATGGCGGTAAAGATCCTGGAGCGGTTGCTAAAACTAAATTACAAGAAAAGGATGTGGTGTTGGATGTAAGTCTGCAGTTGGGGGAGTTAATAAGCGCAAGATTTCCAAAGGTTAAAGTAGTTTATACACGCTCAACCGATGTGTTTATCGGATTGAGTAAAAGAGCAAAAATAGCGAATGAAGCTGGTGCTGATTTATTTATTTCAATTCATTCAAATGCGGCAGAAAATACAGCAGCAAAAGGTTTTGAGTCATTTGTCTTAGGGTTGCACAAATCGGAAGCAGCTTTGGAGGTTGCTAAATGGGAAAACTCTTCGATTTTAATGGAGGAAGACCATGAACAAAAATATGAAAGTTTCGATCCAAATGATCCAGATGCCTACATAGCACTTTCGCTTCGTCAAAATGCTTTTTTAGATCAGAGCTTGAAATTGGCTCATCTTTTCCAGAAAAATTGCGTTGGAGATTTAAAAAGACCGGATAGAGGTGTTAAGCAAGCAGGTTTTTTGGTCTTATATAAAACAACTATGCCTTCAGTGTTGGTTGAACTTGGTTTTTTATCTAACTTAGAAGAGGAAAAATTTTTAGCTAGCAAGGAAGGTAGAAGTTCGATGGCTAAAGAGTTGTTTGACGCATTTGAAACCTATAAAGAGCAAAATGATAAGGTTGACGAAACGCTTAAATCGGATTCAGAAGGAGAAGTAAAAGTTGTTAATGTAAAGAATAATCAGAACTTGGATGTTTCGGAAGAAAAGCAGAGTATTGTGTTTAGCGTTCAAATCGCAACCTCTAAAACCAAACTTGAATTGAAATCATTTAATTTTAACGGAATGAAAGATGTAGATAGAATCGAAAGTGGTAACAAGTTTAAATATATTGTAGGGAAATATAATTCAATTGAAGAAGCGAAAAGCAGACAGACTGAAGTACGGAAGATTGGCTACGAATCTGCCTTTGTTATTGCTTTTGAAAACGGAAAAAGATTAGATTTGCAAAAAGCAATTGAAAAAAGTAAAATGTAGTTGTGCATTATACCATATTCTTTATTTTTTGTAAATAAAGAATATGAAAATTGGTTAATATGAAAATAAGAAAAGAATTTATTGTTGGTGTTGTTGCTTCAATAGCAATTGCGGGATTAATTTTAGGGTTTTTCTTTCTAAAAGGAGAGGTGTTGTGGAATAATACTCAATCATATTATGCCATTTTCCCTAAGGCTGACGGGTTAACAAATAGCAGTAAGGTTTCATTAAACGGGGTTAATGTTGGTTCAGTCTCAGAAGTCGGGTTATATCCAGGAAATCCAACTCAGGTTATTGTTAGATTTGAAATAACAGATACTTTAGTTAAGATACCACTGGGGTCTATAGCCAGGTTAGAAGCTGATTTACTAGGAACAGGGTTTATAACATTACACTATAAAGCGCAGGAAATAATTTTTCATGATGTTGGAGATACTCTATCTGTTGGAGTACAGGAAAGCTTGCAAGGTGAAATAGATAAAAGAATTCAGCCCTTGATGATCAAAATGAATCAATTGGTTGGAACTGCGGATACGGCGATAACTGTAATTCAATCTATTTTTAGTAATAATACGGATAATTTGAATGAGTCATTTGATGGATTACAGAGAACAATTGAAAATTTTGAAAGTATTTCAAATGAACTTGACTCTTTGATGATAACTATGTCAGCCAGTAGATCTAAAATTAGTTCGATACTTACGAATATGAATTCGATAACTGGAAACCTTAAAGAAAGTAATGAGAAAATCACTTCTATTGTATCTAATGTAAATGATATTACTGACTCTTTAAGACAAGTTGATATAGAGGGAGTTGTTGATAATGCAAAAACAGCATTGGAGAATGTTACTATTATTTTAGATGAAATTCAAAATGGAGATGGTACTTTGACTAAATTAATGAAGGATTCAACGATGTACAAAAATATGAATATCATGATTGAAGAAGCGGGAAGGTTGGTTGAGAATATTCAGGAACATCCAAACAGGTATCTTCAATTTGCTATATTTGGAGGTAAGGACAAAGGTTTCTTAACTTCGAAAGATGAAAAGATAGTAAAGAAGTGGGTAAAAGACACGCTTAGAGGTAGAATGGATAAATAAATCAGCATGGTAGCAAGTATTGTTTTTATTGTATTAATTGTTGTTGGAACTGCATTATTTGGAATAAATGTAATGCGCATTCGAAAGAATATTTTATTAGGAAAAAATATTAACCGTTCTGATAATAAACTAGAACGATTGAAAACAATGGTTTTCGTTGCTTTGGGTCAAAAGAAAATGTTTCAACGACCTATTCCAGCCTTACTGCACTTTTGTATTTATGCGGCTTTTATTATAACGCAAATAGAATTAATAGAAATTTTTGTTGATGGAATTTCTGGTTCTCATAGAATTTTTGCTAGTTCATTAGGTGGGTTTTACACTTTTCTAATCAGCTTTATTGAGGTACTATCAGTCTTAGCTCTAATCGCAACATTTGCCTTTTTAGCAAGAAGAAATTTATTGAAAATACCCCGTTTTCATATGGATGAAATGACAGGATGGCCAAAGTTAGATGGTAATATTATTCTTTACATGGAGATTGTTTTGGTGCTCTGTATTCTCACAATGAATGGTGCCGATGAAGCATTAATGAATTTAGGGAGCTCGCATGCCGATGGTTTACCAGGAAATACATATGGTTTTGCTGTTTCAAGTATTATTGGACCTAGTGTTTTTGGAGGGATCGATGTCAGTACTTTAGAAGTAATAGAGCGAATAGGTTGGTGGGGTCATATCATAATGGTATTTACCTTTTTGAATTACTTGCCGATATCTAAGCATTTTCATGTACTACTTGCGTTTCCAAATGTGTATTACTCGAATTTGAAACATAAAGGACAGTTTACAAATATGGCTTCTGTTAAAAAAGAGGTTGAAATGATGTTTGATCCTAATGCAGATCCATATGCTGCTCCTTCAGAACCAATTGGTCCGCCAGAAAGGTTTGGTGCAAAGGATGTGACTGACCTAACTTGGAAAAGTTTAATGGATGCTTATACCTGTACAGAATGTGGTAGATGTTCTTCAATGTGTCCTGCAAGTCAAACCGGTAAAAAACTTTCTCCACGTAAAATCATAATGGATACGAGAGATCGACTGGAAGAAGTTGGAAAAAATATTCGAAAACATGGAAAGGATTTTGTTGATGGTAAATCGTTGTTAGGTGATTATATAACCGAAGAAGAATTATGGGCATGTACGTCATGTAATGCATGTGTGCAAGCTTGTCCAGTTAACATAGACCCCTTAACTATTATTATTGATTTAAGAAGATATTTAGTCATGGAAGAATCAAAAGTTCCTTCCGAATTAGCTACAATGCTAACAAATATTGAGAATAATGGAGCGCCTTGGCAATTCTCTCCAATGGATAGGTTAAAATGGGCTGAGGAAGATTAACGTATTAAGTAAATTGTATAAAGTAGTATGTAATTTTCAAGATACATACTACTTTATACTTCATACAATATTAGATAATGAGCGAAAAAATTAAAGTGCCTACAGTAGCAGAAATGATGGCAGCAGGAGAAGTGCCAGACATATTGTTTTGGGTAGGTTGCGCAGGTAGTTTTGATGATAGAGCTAAGAAAATCACCAAAGCTGTAATAAAAATATTGCACGGTTGTCAAATAAAATTTGCTGTTTTAGGAACGGAAGAATCTTGCACTGGGGATCCAGCGAAAAGAGCAGGAAATGAGTTTGCTTTTATGATGGCTGCTATGCAGAATATTCAAGTATTAAATGGTTATGAGATTAAAAAAATTGTAACTGCTTGTCCGCACTGTTTCAATACAATTAAGAACGAGTATCCGGAGCTAGGTGGTAAGTATGAAGTAATTCATCACACACAGCTGATAAACGGATTAATGAAGGAAGGGAAACTTTCTGTTTCAGGTGGATATTTTAAAGGAAAGAAAATCACTTTCCATGACCCTTGCTATTTAGGAAGAGCGAATGATGTTTATGAAGCGCCAAGAGAAGTTTTGCAAAAACTCGATGCTGAATTGGTTGAAATGAAAAACTGCAAAGCAAAAGGTTTGTGTTGCGGAGCTGGAGGAGCCCAAATGTTTAAGGAGGCAGAGAAAGGAGATAAAGAAGTTAATGTCAAGCGTACAGAAGATGTATTGGAAACAAAGGCAAATATTGTCGCAACTGGCTGTCCATTTTGCAATACAATGATGACAGATGGGATTAAACATTTCAATAAGGAAGAGGATGTTGAAGTACTAGATGTTGCTGAAATGATTGCTAACGCTATGGACTTATAATATAATATGAAAGTAGAATTAGCATCTCAACCAGATAATGCCAAAGTATGGGTGTATCAATCAAGTTTAGAGTTGACTGATAGTGACTTAAAACAAATAAAAGAGGTTGGAGATTTTTTTCTTGGACAATGGGAGAGCCATAACTTACCTGTTAATGGTTCTATAGATGTTTACAATAATCGTTTTATCGTTATTTCAGCATTTAGTGATGAAGATGCTATGTGTGGTAAAGCACAGGATTCTCAAATGAGACTGATTAAAGAGTTGGAGGAGGTAGTTGAAGGCAAGCTAACAGATCGAATGTTAGTTTTTTATCAAGAAGAAAATGAATTGAAATCATTTCATTTTTCTGAATTAGGAAGTTTGCTTTTTGAGAATAAAATAACAAGCGAAACTATTGTGTTTAACAGTTTGGTAGCGACTAAACAGGAATTTGAAAATTCTTGGAAAGAGGCTTTGAAAAACACTTGGTTAAACCAGTTTGTGTAAAAATAAAGAATCTATAATTGCTTTTTCTAGAGTATTACTTCAATAAATCTTCTCTAGACCTGGGTCGGTCGCTTATTTTCCACATAAACCCTTCTAATTTTTTATCCCCTTTTGATAAGCTTGAAATTGGGGATATATTAGACGATGGATCAGTAATAAACTTAATAGTTTGAATTTGGCTACTGTCTAATTTAATTTCAATGTTGGTGCAAATCGATCTGTTCATGTCTGTTTTGAGTTCTCCCTCATTTCCTAGGAAATAAATTGTCTCACCGTTCCCGTTTACGAAAATTTTATCTAGTTGGTTGTCTTTAAAATAACCTGTTATTGTTTTACCTTTTATTTGATTGTAGTTACTTGTGTCAACTTCGGATACTATTAGCGCATCGAAATTAATAAAGAGATTGCTAATGTTTCCTCCGCTAGTTTTAAGTGTTATTGCCTCACCGGTAAGCTGGTTTTCATCAGACCAAATAATTGGATCAATAAACAAGTGCATTAATGAATCTTGTTCATTGTAAGTAATTGAATCACATCTAGCCTGAAGGTTCTTTTTGAATAATGCAACGTTACGAAAGCCTCTGAAAGATTGTTTTTTAGTTACAGAATCAATTTTAAATGTCAATGTATCTGCATGCAAGTATAAGGTGTCCAGGTTTTCTATTTGGGTGAAAAGTGCATTACCAGTGACTAATGAAGAATCATTTTTCTCATCATGTATCGCTATATCTCCATTTATGATTACATTATTAATTGTATCTGTAATTTGTACATTTCCATAAGCTTCTCCTATTCCAATATTTCGATCGTAAAAAATACTATCTCCTTGTAGTTTTTGTTCTTTAGAAATAATATACGTATTGCTCCAAAATGAAGAAATTTCATTTTGCGTATCATACCATCCATGCTCACAATAAATAAGATTCTCATCAGAACGAATAAATGTAGGTCCATGAAAGTAGGAAACTTCCGAAAGAGTGTTGTAAGTTAGTGTGTCTGATTCTATTGTGTATTCAGGATTTATTAGACGGACACTATCCTTAAAAAAAAGAGTTTCCCTTTTACTGTTGTATGTTCCTGTGTTGCTAGAAAGTTTGTTGTTATTCTCAGTGCTTACTATTGTTCCTCCAGATCGGTATGTAGCAACTCCAGAATTCAAATCGTAATTCAAGATTTTTGTCGTTAGTTTTAAATCTTTTTCTTTAAAAAAGATATTGCCTCTTAGCTTCGCTAGTTTTTCATCACCTAAATAGAACAGTGAATCGCCTGTTATTGAGATAGTATCTCCTTGATTAACTATGATGTTTCCATAAGCTTCTAATGAATTATTTTCTTGAAAAATAAGAGCGCTATCACAATACATTAAAGCTCCATCATGTTCAAAAATTACGTTTCCCTGTAACACTTGAGCATCCGATACTCTATTATCTCTGTATAGTCTATCCGCTTGTTTAATGATTACCTGTGTTTTACTGCTTTCATTTTGAGCAGCAAGATTACCCATGGTAAACAGAGTTAATGCTATGTAAAGAATATGTTTCAATTATATTTAAAGTCGAAAAACGCTTAATCCTTCTCTTTAGTATGTAAAGTTACAATTTTTGGTGTATCTGATAAGAGCTTCGGAGGGCAATAAAAAAAAGGACTCTGAAATTACTCAGCGTCCTTTTTTATGAAATTTGTGTATGGCTTTAAGCAATTACTTTGTCTCGTTGAATTGTTTGGCTTCTGTCAGGTCCAACAGAAACAATTGAAATTCGCGTTTCTAATTCTCCTTCTAAATAAGCAATATAGTCGACTAATTCTTTAGGGAATTCAGCTTCACTTGTGATTTTGGTTGTGTCAACGTTCCATCCTTTTTTTTCAATATAAACTGGTTCAACACTATCATCAATATTATAAGGGAAGTAATCTATTTTGTCACCGTTGTGAATATAATGCGTACAAACTTTAATCGATTCAAAAGAATCTAATACGTCTCCTTTCATCATTGATAATTCGGTAACTCCGTTTATCATGATCGCGTATTTTAATGCAGGAAGGTCTATCCATCCACATCTTCTTTTCCTGCCTGTTGTTGCGCCAAATTCAAATCCAAGCGTTCTAATTCTTTCTCCAGTTTCATTGTCTTCTTCACTTGGAAATGGTCCACTTCCAACTCGCGTACAATATGCTTTAAAAATACCGACAATACGGTTAATTTTATTTGGCGCAATTCCTAAACCAGTGCATGTTCCAGCAGTTATTGTATTTGAAGAAGTAACAAAAGGGTAGGTTCCGAAATCAACATCAAGCATCGTTCCTTGTGCTCCTTCAGCCAAAATATTTTTCCCAGCTTTGATCGCGTTATTTAAATAATGCTCGCTATCAATAGCGGTTAATCCTTTTATGGTTTCTATTCCTTGGTGGAATTCAACTTCCATGTCATCTAGGCTGTAGTCCATGTCATAAAAGTTTAACATGTTTTTGTGCTTGTTGACAAGGGCTAAATATTTTTCTTGAAAATCTGCTTCAAATATATCTCCAATTCTTAAACCGTTACGACCCGTTTTGTCCATGTAAGTTGGTCCAATTCCTTTCAAAGTCGATCCAATTTTCGCATTTCCTTTGGCCATTTCAGATGCTTTGTCAAGTAATTTATGTGTTGGAAGAATCAAGTGCGCTTTTTTAGAAATAAGCATTTGTTCTTTAACATCAACTCCCATTTTTAAGAGCTTGTCGATTTCTATTTTTAAAATAACTGGATCAATAACCACTCCGTTTCCAACAACGTTTTTGACCCCCTTATGGAATATTCCCGATGGAATGGTATGTAAAACATGTTTGATTCCTTCGAATTCAAGTGTGTGTCCAGCATTTGGTCCACCTTGAAAGCGCGCAATTATATCGTATTCTGGAGTAAGGACATCAACTATTTTTCCTTTTCCTTCGTCTCCCCATTGAAGACCTAAAAGTACATCTACCGCCATTTAAATTTTATTATAATGAGTTAGTTAAAATTTCATTTGCTTGCCCAACACTATCTTTAATAGTGAATACAGTATTGAGTTTAGAAATAAGTAATAATTTTTTTATTTTATCAGGAACATTAACAATCACAGCATCTCCTCCCATATTCCTTGCTTTTGTAAGTAATTTAATAAAGCAATTCAATCCATTACTATTAATGTATTCTATGTTTTGTATGTCTAAAACAATTTTATTGATTTTATCCGAAAGAGTCTTATCCATTTCCGATAATAGTCTGCTGGTTTGTTCATTGTCAAGAATTCTGCCACTTAACTTTAAAAGTATAATGGAGTTTTCTTCTGCTATAGTAAATGAGAACGTATCCATTTCAATTTGATTATTTACGTTTAGCATAAAAATAAAGAGAGTGGTTTTCAATTTTAATATCGAAAACATCTTCTAATGTTTGTTTAATTTGTTGAATCCTTGGGTCGCAAAACTCTATTACTTCGCCATTTCCTAAAATGATGTGGTCATGCTGTTTAAACTCAAAAGCTTTTTCGAAGTGGGAAATGTTTTTCCCAAATTGATGTTTTCTTACCAAGCTACAATTTAGAAGAAGCTCCATTGTATTATAAAGTGTAGCTCGGCTAACTCTATAATTTTTATTTTTCATATTGATATAAAGATCTTCTATATCAAAATGACCAGGAAATTCATAAATTTCAGTTAGTATCGCAAATCGTTCGGGAGTTTTCCTGTGGCCTTTTTCTTCTAAGTAATCGCAAAAAATTGCTTCTACTTTTTCTTGAACAGTTAACGTTACTTCTACTTCTTTCATTTATGAAAAAATTGATTTATCAATCAGCGAATAAAGGTAAACTATCGAAGAAGATGTACCGTGTTTTTTATTTTAAAAGATATCAAGAAAATTATGGGTTTTACACATTTTAAATTCCCTTTATGGTCATTGCTAGCTTTTCTTTTTAGAAAAGGCCTGCAATCCTATGGTTTTATATGCTGTATTGCTCTAGGTTTGGTTTTGAAATAATACTATAGAAAACGAAAGATTATTTTTCTCTTGCATCAATTCTTTCAATCGTGTTAATCCCTTTGATGTTTTTAAGGGTTTTCATTAGTTCTGTTAAATGATTTATGTCATTAATATAAAGCATTACTTTTCCTTCGAAGATACCGTCGTTTGAATCAAAGCTAACAGCTTTCATATTCACCCCTTTTTCACTAGAAATAATGGATGTAATTTGATTGACAAGACCAATATCGTCAATGCCGGTAAACCTTATTCCAGTTAAAAAATCCGCGAGTTCTTTACTTCTCCATCTAGCGTTAATTACGCGATACGCATAATTGGCTCTCATCTGCTTAGCATTTGGGCAGTTACTACGATGTATTTTAATTCCTTCGCTTATTGTTACGAAACCGAAAACGTTGTCACCAGGAATAGGGTTGCAGCAAGGGGAAAGTGTATAATCCATTTGCCCAATGTTCTCTCCAATTATTAATTCCTCTTTCTTTCCAGCTACTTTTTTATACAACGCTTCGAATGACTCTTTAATTGTTTTGGTAATAGATCCGTGTTTAAGGTCCCCGCCTTTAATAACTAATGGTTTAATCTTTTTTAGGTCTAGTTTCCCCATAGCAATTTGAACATACATTTCTGTATGCTCAAATAGTTCATAAAGTTTTACTAATTCTTTAATGTTGGAATCTGTAAAATTTACTTTTAAACTGTTAAGCTTTCGCGTTAGAATTTCCTTTCCATCGTTGGCAATTTTTTTCCTTTCGTCTTTTAAACAAGATTTTATTTTTGCTTTTGCTTTTGAGGTAATTACATAGTTCAACCAATCTTCCTTAGGTGTTTGGTTTTTAGATGTAATTATTTCAATTTGATCTCCACTTTTTAGTTTGTGACTCAGTGGAACTAACTTATGATTGACTTTAGCTCCAATACATTTTGAACCTATTTCCGTATGAATTTCAAATGCAAAATCAAGCGCCGTTGCATTTATAGGAAGTGTTTTTAAATCTCCATTAGGTGTAAATAGAAAAATTTCTTTCGTATATAGATTTAATTTGAAATCATCAACAAAATCTAAAGCATCTACATCTTTATTCTCGATAAGATCTCGAATTTGGTTTATCCATCTGTCAAATCCGCTTGCTTTGTCGTTTTCTTCTTTGTATTTCCAATGTGCTGCAAAACCTTTTTCAGCAATTTCGTCCATTCTTTTGGTTCGAATTTGAACTTCTACCCATTTTCCAGTTGGACTCATTACCGTAGTGTGCAGCGATTCGTATCCATTTTGTTTTGGGTGTGATATCCAATCCCTAAGCCTTTCAGGATTTGGTTTGTAATTATCTGTTACTATTGAGTATGCTTTCCAACATTCAGATTTTTCCTTTTCAACTTCTATGTCAATAATTATTCTAATAGCGAAAACGTCAAATATTTCCTCAAATTCGACTTCTTTTTTGTGAATTTTATTCCAAATAGAATGAATAGATTTTGGTCGTCCTTTAATTGTGTAGTTCAGCCCTTGCGCGTCCAATTCTTTTTTAATAGGTCCACAAAATTTTTGAATAAACCGTTCACGTACTTCCTTTGTTTTATCCAGTTTAACTTCAATTTCTTCATACTCTTCTGGATGTGTGTATTTCAATGAAAGATCATCCAAAGCAGATTTAATGCCATTTAATCCAAGTCTGTGCGCTAGTGGTGCATAAATAAATGAAGTTTCGGAAGCAATTTTCAACCTTTTATCTTCACGCATCGATTCAAGAGTCTGCATGTTGTGCAGGCGATCTGCTAGTTTTATTAAAATAACTCTTAAATCTTCCGGGATGGTCAGTAGCATTTTCCTGAAGTTCTCTGCCTGAGCAGATTTACTCAAATCAAAAGCTTCAGAAAGTTTTGTTAATCCGTCAATAATCTTCCGACACTTTATGCCGAACATGGATTCAATGTCATCCAAAGTAATGTCCGTATCTTCAACTGTGTCATGCAATAAAGCACAGGCAATGGAAGTTGCACCTAAGCCTAATTCTTCTGCACAAATTCTTGCTACAGCTATCGGATGAAAAATGTAAGGTTCACCTGATTTTCGCCGCATTTCTTTATGCGCTTCAACTGCAACATCGAATGCTTTACGAATAAATTGTGTGTCTTTTTTTGTTCGTTCAACTTTCATTGAACGCAATAAACCTCTATATGCGTTTAGAATCTCCTTCCTCTCTTTTTCTTCGTCAATTTGCATAGCTGGTTTATTTTTGGTTTATTTTACGGGTAATACTTTAGTTGAAACCTCTCCAAATCCAACACGAATACCATCTTTTTGAGAGTAACCTCTCATAATTACGGTGTCGTTGTCGTTGATGAATTTTCTTTCAGAACCATCGGGCATTGGGAATGGTTTTGTTCCCTTCCAAGATATTTCTAACATAGAACCATACATTCCTTCTTTAGGACCACTAATCGTACCCGAACCATAACAATCTCCATTGTTAATGTCACAACCATTAACTGTATGATGCGCCAATTGTTGATTCATGTTCCAATACATGTACTTGTAATTAGATTTTCCAACAGAAACTTCTTCTCCACCTTCCGGCTGAATTAAAACCTCTAGGTTTATATCAATGTGTTTATTACCCTTGTATTCTAAGTAAGGCAATACTTTTGGGTCTTGAACTGGTCCAGATGTTCTGAAGGGTTCTAAAGCATCTAGTGTAACTATCCATGGCGATAATGAAGAAGCAAAGTTTTTACCTAAAAAAGGTCCTAAGGGCACATATTCCCATGCTTGAATATCTCTTGCACTCCAATCGTTAAACAATGCCATCCCAAAAATATAATCATCTGCTTCTTCCGTAGATATTGAGTCACCAAGGGGTTTTGCATCAAACGTAATGAATGCAGTTTCCAGTTCGAAATCTAGTAAATTACTACTTCCAAATACCGGAACTTCTGCTGTAGGAGGTTTTTTTTGTCCTTTTGGTCTGTGAATAGGAGTTTCTGAAACAATAATAGAACTTGATCTACCGTGATATCCAACCGGAATGTGTTTCCAGTTAGGTAACAAAGCATTATTTGGATCTCTAAAAAGGCAACCAACGTTATAAGCATGTTGTTCTGAAGAGTAAAAATCGGTATAATCACCAATCTTTACTGGAAGATACATCTTAGAATCCGATTGATTGAATAAGATTTGGTTCAATTCTTCAACGTTCTGCTGCAACTCTTGATTCGTTTCATCCAGTAACTCAGAAATTCTGTTTCTCAATTGACGAACCGCCATTTTTCCGTGTTGCATCATTTT
>CAWUXI010000018.1:0-24021 GCA_963926405.1 uncultured Flavobacteriales bacterium | reverse complement strand
GCATTACAATTTCCATTACCCGTTGTGGTTAAAGTTAACGTAACACTTCCTGCGATTGCATCGGCATTTGAAGGCACATAACTAGCATTAAGCGTATTGTTATTAGGAGAGAAAGTTCCATTTCCTGAGGTTGTCCAAACTCCACCAGCAGCAGTAATCACTGAGCCGTTTAAAGGGACTGACGTAATATCTGCACAAACTGTTTGATTAACACCTGCATTAGCAATCGGAGCGGGAGAGATAGTTAGTGTCATTTGGTCTGCATAGGCTTGACATAATCCGTTACCTGTTGTGGTAAGTGTTAATGTTACAGTTCCAGCAGTTGTGTCGCTATTTGAAAGAATATAGGATCCTCCTAAACTGGTATTTCCAGGCATAAAAACTCCTGTTCCTGAAGTCGTCCAAATCCCGCCAGTTGCAACAGTAATGGCTCCTACTAAAGGCACATTTGCAATATCTGCACAGATGATTTGGTCAAGTCCAGCATTAACAGTTGGAATATCAGTAAAAGTGATTAAAACATTATCAGTATAAGCACTGCATGTTCCATTTCCAGTAGTAGTCAATGTTAGGGTTACATTTCCCGCGGCAATATCTGCTGGTGAAGGTATGTAATTACCACCTAAACTATTTGCAGAAGGATTGAAAGTTCCTGTTCCGGATGTTGTCCATACTCCACCAGCAGCTACGGAAACTATTCCCGATAAACTGACAGCTGAAATATCTTTACAAGTAATAATGTCAGTTCCAGCGTTTACAGTAGGGGCAGAGGTAATAGTAATGTTTAAATCATCCTGATAATTACTACATCCTGCCGAAATAACAGTTAATGTTAGCGTGATGTTTCCATTTGATGTATCTGCATTACTTGGAATATAATTCGCTAATTCTGTAGTGTTATTTGGAGAAAATGTTCCAGAACCAGATGAAGACCAAAGGAATGATATAGCATTTGAGGTTATAGGAGCTAAGGCAACTGTTCCAATGTCTGCACAAACTATTTGATTTCCACCAACAGCAACTGCAGGAGCATTGTAGAAAGTGATTAACATTTGATCGTTATAGGGGTTACATGTGCCATTACCAGTAGAAGTTAATGTAAGTGTAATGCTACCAGTTGCAGCATCTAAAGTGCTTGGAATGTAAATAGCTGTAAGAGTGTTTTCATTTGGGGAAAATGTTCCGGTTCCATTTGTAGTCCAGATTCCTCCTGAAGCGACTGTAACACTACCTCCCAAACTTATTGATGTAACATCTGAACAAACTGTTTGATCATTGTTAGCATTAACAATTGGTATAGCAGTAAATGTAATGTTTACAATATCAGATACCGGCACACAGGCTCCAGTTAATGTAGTTGTTAGGGTTAATGTTATTCCTCCAGCAGCTGTATCAGCAGCAGTGACATTATAAGTCGTATTAGGATTGTTAAGATTTCCGAATGTACCAGTTCCTGATGACGTCCAAGCCACACCACCAGCATTGCTGAAAGTTCCAGATAATGAAATGGATCCTGCATCTCCGCAAATTACTTGGTTTAATCCTGCGTCAACCGTAGGAGCTGGTTCAATAGTTATAGTCATTACATCCGATTCGGCAGGACAACCATCGTTTCCGGTAGTGGTTAATGTAAGTGTTACGCTTCCAGCGGCAATCTCAGTAGGAGTTGGAGTGTAATTGGTGCTTAGTGCAGTGGCACTGGGGCTATATGATCCTATTCCTCCAGACCAGATTCCTCCATCAGCAATGTTAACCGTTCCAAAAATTACAGCTGTGGGCGAATTGGTACAACTTGCTACATCTGCACCTGCATTAACAGAAATTGGGCTTAAATGGGCTGTGACAATAACGGTATCTATTACAGTTGGACAATTCGTTGTATCAAAAACTTCTACCCAATAGGTTCCTACACCAACATTAATGGACTGAGTAGTTTCACCTGTATTCCATAAATAGGAATAGGGAGGTGCTCCACCACTTGGATTGGCAGTAATATTAGTATTCGACCCTCCAAAACAGACGACGGGGTTTGTGGGTAATATTTCCACGAATTTATCGGAAACAAAATAAACTCTCACCGTATCCCTCATTAATGCTGTATCGCAAATAGTTCTTTCTGGATATCCAGAAACTTCAAAATCAATAAATGCGGGGTAGTTAGTGCCGGTTACAACAATTTCTACAGAATCACATCCAGATGTACAGCTCATATAAGCAACATAGGCAGGTATGTTTGGGATTGGAGCCCAGTTTATTGTAGTGTCATTATAGCCATTTACATGGATTAAACCTTGACAACCATCAGAAACCGTAGTAGGAGGAGAAATTCCTGGTTCTTCTATTGATACAATTTCATATACATTTGCGTTGTTTCCAGGCTTACAGAATGTAACTCTATGAGGTCCAACACCCTCTAGGCATAAAGTATCACCAACTTGTGTAGGGTCCAAGCATTCAATTTCGTAAAACAAAGCCCCTGGTGGCAGTGCACCTTGAGGTACGTTAAATTGAATACCACTTGATGCAGGGTCTAAAGTAATAATAAACTCAACACAGCCATCTGATCCTGAGGCAGAACAACAATATCCATCTCTAGATATAGAAGGGCTTTGCCAAACACTATCGGGGGTGCCTGTCAAATCAACAATAAAAGTAGGCGTAATTAAATCACACGGCTGTGCATATGCACTTTTAGCAGGTATAACAAAAAGTAATGTTAAAATTGTTAAAACGTAAAGTGCACGTTTATTTATATTTAGGTCGTTATTCAGGTGTTGTTTTTCTAAAATCGGTCAAAGATAATCCATTTAAAAAAACAGCAAGGATTTACTCCGTTTTTTATTATCAAACGATACATTTAATGGGTAGCCGATATTATTAGATTAATGAGATGGCTTTAATAGCATTTCATTGAAAAAAGTTACCGTTTTATAACCTCTTTGAGTAAAGTAGTTAGAATCCTCTTTTGTTCCTGTAACCATAATGAAATCACCTCCCCAAGCTCCAAGTGATTTAATGCTATTTGGATACAGTGGAAATAGTTTTTCTTTTATAGTTTCTTGTTCAAGAATAGTAGATATGAGGTGTTCATGTTCATTCATTGCAGCCTCCCACTGTTGTAAAGTATCTGCTTGAATAAATTTATTTGTTATTTGATTGAGTGATTCAATACAATCTTGTAATTCAATTTCTGTTTTTATATCATTATACGATGTAACAGCTTCAAAACTATTTTGTTTCTTATTTAAATGAACAAAAAAGACTTGATTAAAAAAGCTTCTTTCTAATTGAATCGGATTAATTGTTTGAATTTGATGTTGTGTCGAATAGACTATTGGTGAATCTTCTTTAGCGCAAGCAATATCATATCCACTTCCATTGGATACTTTAAAGTGTAACTTAAAAGGATCTACCTGTGCCCATTGTGCAACATTGTTTATTAATGTAGAACTAGAACCCAAACCCCAATTCCTTGGAAAATCTAATGTTGTTTTGACTTCAATTGAATTGGTTGTGTTTAAAAAAGAAGAATCTAGCGCTCGTGCAGAAATTAATAATTTTTGCAGCCAATTTGATTTATTCTGATCCGATGATTTTTCGATTGAAAAGTCTGGAAGAGAAAAATGTACTTCAAGCCAACATTGATTGTCGGAAGTCCAGCTTTTCCAAATTAATTGAGAGCCTTCTTCGGTTTCTTTTACAGTTAACGCTTGTCCTTTTTGGGTAGGTATTGCTAATGCGCTAGCGCCATCAATAACAAGATATTCTCCTGTTAGAAGTAATTTTCCGTTACTGTAGAAAGTTTGTGCTTGCATTCTTTGGTAAAAATAAAAAAGAGAGGTGATTAAACCTCTCTTTTTCTTAATTATCCTCTTCTTCTTCGGCTTCTATCACCACCACCGCCACCACCGGTGCCTCCGCTATTTCCTTTTCTGTGAGAACTTCCGCCACCACTTCGGCTTCCGCCACCACTTCCTTTGTATCCTCCGCCACCACGGCTTCCGCCACGATCTCCGCCTCTGTTTCCTCCACGGTCACTGCCTCTGCTGCTAACACGATCTCCACTTCCGCCTTTTTTATCTCCAGCAAACTCTACTTTTAAACTTTCGCCGTTAAATTCAGCATCTCTCATGCCTTGTAAAACCTTATCAGCGAGTTTTTTATCAACTTCAAAGAAAGAAAACTCTCTAAACAAATCTATTCTTCCAACTTCTCCTGAACTTATGTCAGAATGTTGGCAAACCAATCGAAGCACTGCGCCTTTATTTAACCCACCTTCTTCTCCTTGGTTAACATGAAAGCGTTGTTTGTTCTCATCGTTTCTATCTCTATTTCTTCCACTATCTCTAACAGACTCTCTATCACCTCTTTCTTTATCTCTGGAAGATACCGAAGCATTTAAGTCATATGATTTCTGATAATATTCTAACATTGGGTTAAATTCAGAACTCACAAATAATTTTATGATTTCGTCCTTTTCAATGTCTGCAAATTGTTCTAGAATAGCTGGTAAGTATGTTGTCAACTCTTCCTTAATCTCTGTTGTTTTAATCTTTTCAATTAAATGAAAAAGTTGTGCTTTAGAAACTTCATCCCCTGATGGGATTTCTCCTTTTTCAAATTCTTTTCCAATTATTCTTTCAATAGATTTAATCTTTCCTATTTCCCTTGGCGAAACTAATGCAACAGAAATGCCGAATTTTCCAGCTCTTGCTGTTCTTCCACTTCTATGCGTGTAGTTTTCTACTTCTTCAGGAAGGTTATAATTAACTACGTGCGTAATATCGTTAACATCTATTCCACGTGCAGCAACATCAGTTGCTACTAGCATTTGAATAGTACGTTTTCTAAATTTACCCATTACAGCATCTCTTTGCCCTTGAGACAAATCACCATGTAAAGGTTCTGCACTGTATCCATCGTGCATTAACTGATCTGCAACCTCTTGAGTAGCTCTTTTCGTTCTACAGAAGATTACTCCATAGATATTAGGGTGAAAATCCAATATTCTTTTTAGTGCAGGATATCTATCTCGTTCTTTTATTGTATAATAAATATGAGAAAGGTTTGCAGCTGTTGTGTTTTTTGTTCCGACAGTTACTTCAAAAGGGTTGTTCATGTAGTTTTTCGCAATTTTTGCCACTTCTTTAGGCATTGTTGCAGAAAACAACCAAACATTTCTTTGTTCTGGTGTTTGCTCTAGAATGGAATCAATATCTTCCTTGAAACCCATATTAAGCATTTCATCTGCCTCATCTAGCACTACAACATTTACTTCACTAAGTTTGATTATCTTGCGTTTCATCATGTCGATTAATCGCCCTGGTGTTGCAACTACAATTTGTGCCCCACTTCTAATTTCTCTTGCTTGCGTATCAATGCTTGCACCTCCGTAAATGGTGGCGATTTTAGCACCTGCAACATGCTTCGTAAACGTTTTCATGTCAGAAGCAATCTGCATTCCCAACTCTCTAGTTGGCGCAACGATTAACGCTTGAACATGTTTTTTTGTAAAATCTGTTAATTCAACAATTGGTAATCCAAATGCTGCTGTTTTTCCTGTTCCTGTTTGCGCTAAGCCTACTAAATCTCTTTGGCTACTCAATAATTCAGGAATCGCCTCTTCTTGAATGGGCGTTGGTTTTTCAAATCCTAAATCGTTTAACGCTTGTAATACCTCCGGACGGAGACCCAAGTCTTTAAATGTCATATATAATGTTAAATTTTTTGCAAAAGTAGACTATTTAATTCGATATACTACTAGAATGGATTGATAGAGGTTGTTTTTTGTGATAATAGACTCTAGACAAACGACACTAGATATTAATATCTAGTGTCTAAGGAGCATAGCGCTCTATTGTCTAGTGTCTATAATAAAATCCCCACCGAGGTGGGAGCTAAACCGATAAGCCGGGTTCTGTCGAGTCCTATCATTTATCTAGGCCCAATATCACTATGGGGCTCAATCAACCTACCCTCCAAGTCGAGCGAGCAGCTCTTCATTCCGACACGTCGGAAATCCCTGGTTTATTTGGTTTTTCAGCATATGAGGTTTACCAAGCTGCCGATGTCACCATCAGCACTGGTGGGCTCTTACCCCACCTTTTCACCATCACCGTTTTGAACAAGTTCAAACTTAGGCTGTTTGTTTTCTGCGGCACTATCTGTCTGCTATAAATAGCAGCCTTCCCGTTAAGAAGCATATTGCTCTGCGCTGCCCAGACTTTCCTCTCCGATTTGCATCGCAGCGATAAGATAGTTTAGCATTGCAAAGGTATTTACAATAATGACATTGACAATAAAAAACTTTCTAAATTGCATTATATACTATACAACTAACCGCCTTATGATCACTTAATTTATTTTGGTGCGTTACAAAGTTGGTTGACTGAAAATAATCATCGTGCCAGATGTAATCTATTCGTAAAAATGGATAATTGCCGATATACGTTCCTCCAATACCACTTCCACTTAAGGTAAAAGCATCGTTTAATTCAGATGAAAATTGATTGTATGAATAAGAAATCGGAGTGTCATTCATATCGGCGCAAACGATTACCGGATAAGGAGATTTTGCTACTGCATCTAAAACAGTAATACTTTGCGAAACTCTTTTCTGGAATCCAATTGCTAAGCGTCCTAGTATTTTTTGTCCTGCTGGTTCTTGGCCCTGTTTAATAGGGTTTCCTTTACCTCCTATGTAGTCATAGTCTTCCGATTGAAAACGAATAGAACCTAAATGAGCATTAAATATCCGTACAGTGTCTGTTTCTCTTTGAATATCTACGTAAATACAATTGTTCGTTCGATCATTCTCAAAAGGAATGATTCCAGAATTGATAATTGGATATTTAGAATAAATAGCTGATCCAAAGTTAGAATAGTTATTGTTGTTTTTGGATTCTTTTACTTTGGTTGTAAAGTGTTCAAAATAGTATTTGGAGTCTAATAATTTCAACAAAGTATCTCTTGTATCAAATTGATTTCCAGTAGTGTAATAGTACTCTTGAAAACAAATTATATCCGCAGCTTCAACTTTTAAAAAGGTAAGTATTTTGTCTCTCGTTTTTTCATTTTTTGTCCAATTGTATAAATCAAATAACCTGACATTGTAACTCATTATTTTTAAAGATTCAGCATTTTCAGGTACGGATGAGCTCCATAATGTAAGTTGCACAAATCTACTTGTGTGATACGAACCTCCCAATAATATAAGTAAAGAAATAAGGAAGTATTTATTTCTTTTATATAACCAGTATATAAAGAATAGCACATTAGTGAATAATGCAAAAGGGAATCCAAGCCCTAAAAAAGAAAAGAAAGTAGTGTGTTCAGGATTTATATAAAATACTAAACATGCAAATACCAAGCTTAAAGCGCAAAGGACATTGACAATGAAAATAAATTTCCCAAGACGACTTAAATTCTGATATGGTTTTGTTTTTCTGATATTCGAGTTTATTAGAATTCAGATAAAAATCTCTTTTCTTGAACGGATAAGCATTCGTACCCACCGACTTTTATTTTATCTAGAATAGCATCTAAGTGCGCTTGCTTATCTATTTTCTGACTATTATAGTCTTTGTCATCTCTTGGTGGTTTTTTTTGAGAAGCGGCTTTTCTTGATTTATTGGGTTTTCTATATTTAGAATGAGCTACCCTTATTTTAGGAGCTTTTTTAAAGGTCCCAACTATTCTAACCATTAATTTATCAAACCAAGTGGCCATATCTTTTCCTTTCTTAAATTGGATAATGTATAAAAACCCCCATAATGCTCCTCCAAGATGCGCGAAGTGAGCTGTTCCATCTCCCGAACCTAGACTCATTAAGTCGATTAATCCATAAAGTATGGCTATAATATAAAGTTTCACTTTTATAGCCCCAAAAACATGTACCTCTAAATTTGGAGCGTATGTTGCTATAGCAGCTAATATGGCCATTACAGATGCTGAGGCCCCAAGCATTGGGACATGGTCTTGTTCACTTAACAGTGGAAAAATATTATGTGCGCCTAAATAAATTAAAGCACCTACAATACCTCCTAGAATGTAAATACTTAACGTTTTTTTAGTTCCAAGGTATTGTTCCAGTATTTTCCCCATAAAGAAAAAGATTAGCATATTCATTAGGAGGTGCATGAAGCCACCATGCATAAACATATAGGTTAAAATTGTCCAAGGTCTACTAAATAATAGGTTGGGATCAGAAGAAAATGAAAACCAGCGAGTAGGAATAAATACAGTCCCTTGATTAAATTCGTCCCATTTCATTAATAGAGCAATGGTTGCTATTAAACCAAATGCTACAAATACAATTACGTTAATGAATATCAATTTGATATACATTCCGCCAGATTTAAACTGATATTTTAAATTATCTAGAATGTTAGCCATTAGTAGAATTGATTTTTTTGTCTTTGCCAAATAATTACCATTACAATGCCAACAAGTGCTCCACCTAAGTGAGCAAAATGGGCCACGTTATCTCCAGGATTGTTTGCAATTCCAGAGTATAATTCGATAGCAGCATATCCAATTACAAAGTATTTCGCTTTTATTGGAACAGGTATAAACATTAAGTAGAGTTCTGTATTTGGAAATAAATAACCAAATGCAGCAAGCAGCCCAAATACAGCTCCAGAAGCACCAATTACAGGAGTATTATACAAAAGGAATAAACTTAAATTTAGCTGCCCCATTATTGGATCGACATAGTTTTTGTTATTTCTTAAATATTCAAACCCCTCTGTCAATATCTGGTTCAACTCAGCTGGAGATAAACCACTCTCCAAGTTTTTTAATCTTAAATAGCCAACTAATAAGTGCAGTAAAGCAGCACCTATAGCTGTTGCGAGATAATAGATTAAGAATTTTTTAGGTCCCCACCTTTGTTCTAATTGACTGCCAAACATTACCAAAGCAAACATGTTAAAGAAAATGTGCATTAACCCTGATGTGCTGTGCATGAAAAAGTGCGTAGCCAATTGCCAAGGTTTGAATTCTTCTGAAACTATCGGATAGAGTTCAAGTTTATTCATTATATCAGGTACAGCAAATTGGGCCACAAAGAACAATACATTAAGGATTAATAAATTCTTAACTACAGGCGATATATTTCTAAATAGGTTTTGGAACATTACTTTTTATCAAATCGTTGGTCTAATTCTTCTTCTTTAATTTTAATTATAATTGGTTTCCCATTCGGAGAAAGATAAGGTGTGTCGCAAGCAAATAGTTGATCTACTAAGGTATTCATTTCATCTAAAGATAACTTACGTCCATTTTTAATCGAAGCACTTCGAGCCAATGACATTGCCAATGAAGACTTGTTTTTAGCTGATATTTCATTTGCGTTATTTTTAACTTGCTCTATAAATTCTTCAATTATTTTTTCGCAATTTGCCTCTTCTACTCCAATAGGCAATCCATTTATGGCAAGTGTATTTCTTCCAAAAATTTCAATATCGAATCCTATTTTTTTTATTTCGTCAAGCACTTCTCTTATCAATTCAAAGTCACTGTTGTTTAATTCAATTGTTTTGGGAAACATTAGCTTTTGTGTTTCTGCAGTGTTTCTGTTTAATTCAAAAATAAACTGCTCAAACAATATTTGTTGATGCGCCCGTTGCTGATTAATAATTAATAACCCCGAACCAATTTGCGTCAAAATAAATTTGCGATGTAATTGATAGGTTTTAATCTCCGTTTCAGCATCTACAAGTCCTGGCCAATTTTGTTCCAAACCTCCATTGTCTGAAATGTTGTCAGCCCTTTTACTATTTTGTGACTTGGTTTGATCTAAGAAATCCAAATTAGCAATTAACTGTTGCTGTGAAATGTTCTTTTTCTTAAAAGAATTAATGGAACTTCCTTTGTCCGTTTCAAATGGATTGAAACCTGGATTTACTTTTATTACGGGGTGCACTATTGCCTGCCCTTCTTTAAGTGGAGGTACATTAAATGATGTTTCTTGTGTGAAATCTAATGAAGGTACAATGTTGTATTTTCCAAGTGAATTTTTCACAGCGGAATTGATAATTGCATAAATGGATTTTTCATCCTCAAACTTAATCTCGGTTTTTGTAGGATGAATGTTGATGTCAATTGTATTGGGCTCTACTTCAAGGTAAATGAAGTAAGATGGGAATTGGTCTTTTGCAATGAGCTCTTTAAACGCAGAAGTAACAGAATGATTTAGATATGTGCTTTTAATAAATCGATTATTAACAAAGAAAAATTGTTCTCCTCTTGTTCTTTTGGAGAATTCAGGTTTTACGATATATCCTGTTACATTTAGAATGTTTGTGTACGCTTCTATTGGGACTAATCTATCGTTGTATTTTTTCCCTAAAACATTAACAACACGCTGGCGAAGACCACTTGATGCAAGATTAAAGACTTCATTTCCATTGTGATTCATGGTAAAGTGAACGTCTGGATGAGTTAAGGCAACTCGTTCAAATTCATCAATAATATGGCGCGTCTCAACACCATTGGATTTTAAGAAGTTTCTTCTTGCAGGAACATTATAGAATAAATTTTTAATGGATAGGCTTGTTCCATTGTTACAGCTAACGGGTTCTTGAGAAATGATTTCACTGCCTTCAATAATAATTTGAGAACCAAGATCAAAGTCAACTATTTTTGTCTTTAACTCTACATGCGCAATTGCAGCCATTGATGCAAGGGCTTCTCCTCTAAAACCTTTTGTTTTAATAGCAAAAAGATCTTCGGCATTTTTAATTTTAGAAGTTGCATGTCTTTCGAAACTCATTCGAGCGTCTGTTTCAGTCATCCCACATCCGTTGTCTACAACTTGGATCAGTGTTTTTCCTGCATCCTTTATTATCAAATCAATTTTTGTGCTGCCAGCATCTACAGCATTTTCTAATAATTCCTTTACAGCAGAGGCAGGTCTTTGAACTACCTCTCCAGCAGCAATTTGATTGGCAACATGATCTGGTAATAATTGAATTATATCTAACATTTATTATACTTCCAATTATTATTTGGTAAGAGCTGTTATCATACCATCTAGATTATTGAATATGAAGTGAAAGCCGATTAAAAGAATACCAAGAATAACCAGTAATCTAAAGTTTGAGAATAGCGTAGCATTGGTTCTGTATGCTGAAACTCCTTTATCTTGCATATTCGCTCTGAAATTTATTTCTCTGCTTTTACTTGGGTCATTCTGTGAAATCCCCAATTCATTCGCAATAATTTTTTTCCTTTTTTCAAGTCTTTCTTTATCCTCGTCAAAAACGCGAGGAGAAAACCCAAAACGTTTATGCTTAGGAAGTTTAATCATGCTGAATTTAGAAAACGATGATTTCATACTGCAAAGATAATGGTTATTTCTGGTTTTTATTGTCATAAATTTACGACAAATACCATTCCTTGTTTTAAAATAAATCCTGATGCGGTTGAACCTATATAAGAAATAGGTGTGATATTAATAATAAATGGTGGAGTTAATAATTAAAACAGCTACTCAACCATTACTTGATTTTGGAATAGGTTTAAAGTTTTCAATAATTTAAAATGATTCCAATCGTTGAGAAAGTAATAGTAAAAATTGGTTTCATTAATTATCCTGATTTAATGCAGCTGTATATATAATTAGAGATTACATTATTATATAAAAGGCTTTGGTTAACGCAATATAATCCTGACTATAATCGTGCCTTTTTCCTGTTTCTATAATAAGTGATTCGGTAATAGTTGGTGTTTCTATTTTAGTTAATTCGAATGCAAATCGATGTGTATTTTTATGTGGTACAGGTTGTAATTTACATATCCGTTTTAAATAAAAACCGCCTTCAATTGCTGTTTTGATACATTTTTCAGCATTTTCTACGGGAAGAATCAAATGAAGTAAGCCATTGTTTGTCATGTGCTTAGATGCGAAATTTAAAATATCCGAATAATGTAATGATTCTGTATGTCTCGCTTTTATTTTTTCTCCAGAATTAGATTTTAAACTATTCTCAAAAAAGGGAGGATTGGAGATAATAGAATCAAATTTTAAAGTTGGTGTAAACTCCTGGAGTGAACTCTGAATAATTTTTATTCTATTTGTCCAAGGACAGTTTGCAACATTGAAATTTGCATCGATTAAAGCTTTTTCGTCAATTTCAATTGCTGTTATTGATGCTGTGCTATTTCTTTGGGCAACCATCATGGCGATTATTGCTGTTCCTGTACCTATATCTAAGATGTTATTTGCTTTACTTATGTCAGACCATGCTCCTAAAAGAGCTCCATCTGTGCCAACTTTCATTGCAGCATTCTCTTGTCTTATTGCAAATTGTTTGAACCGAAACATTGAATAGTATTATTTATAAATATCTAGAAGGCCTTCCGGTATATTAACGAAAAACTGTTTTGTATCTCTATCTACTTTTATAAAGGTGTGGTCGTTTAATGGGATTAAGGCTTCTGTGCCATTGATGTCTATTTCTAGTAACATGTTTCCTGGATTGTCGAGTACTGTAATTATACTGCCAACATTTCCTTTTACAGAATCGACAAGTTCAAATCCTTCGATTTCGTGATAATAAAAATGTTGATTGTCTAGTTCGGGAAGTACTTCTATCGGAAGATAAGCTTTCATTTTTAAAATCTTACTTGCTCGTTCTTCTGTATCAACACCGTCAAACCGAATTCTTAATTCTTTGGCTTTATTAACCGAAGATTTTGTAATAAAAAAGGGGATGAGTTGTTTGTTTATTTCAAGAAATAGAGAGTCGAGTTCATAATATTTTTCGGGTTCGTCACTATCGATGAAAAGTATAACTTCTCCTTTAAAACTAAAAAGCCTAGAAATTATACCTAATTCAAAACAATCTTCTTTTTTCATATTTGTCAAAAATAAAAAAGGCTATCCGCATAGGATAGCCTTTTTAAAATTTATTTAGAAAGAAATTATTCTCCTTTAGTTTCCTCTGTTGGAGTTTCTTCTGTTTTAGCTTCCGCTACAGGCTCTTCAGCTTTTGCTTCTTCAACAGCAGGAGCTTCTTCAGTTGAAACTTCCGCCGCAACTTCTTCTGTTGTTTCTTCAGCTACTGGAGCCTCTTCCACAGGAGTATTTTTTGCAGCTACCGCAGCAGCAGTTTTCTCATTTTTAACTTTTTCAGCAGCGAATCTTTTTGCAGCATCAGCATTTGCATCTTTTACTAATTGATCACTTTTGCCTTGAATCTTGTCAGATTTTTCACCCAACCAAGCATCAAATCTTTTATCCGCTTCAGCTTCTGTAAATGCACCTTTAGCTACGCCACCTAATAAATGTTTTTTGTACATAATACCTTTGTAAGATAATAAAGCTCTTACGGTGTCACTAGGAACAGCACCTTTCATTACCCAGTTTAAAGTTTTTTCGAAATTAATTTCGATTGTAGCAGGATTAGTATTAGGATCGTATACTCCTAGTTTTTCGATGAATCGACCATCTCTTTTCGCTCTTGCGTCTGCTGCTACTAAGTGGAAAAAAGGTTTTCCTTTTCTTCCGTGTCTTTGCAATCTTAATTTAGTTGCCATAATTTAATTGTTTTATAAGGGTATTCAACCCGGTTAATTATATGAAATCATCACGTGATTTCGTTTATCAGGGCGCGAATATCGGTTAATTTATTTGATTAGAAGCAATCTATGGAGAAAATTATTCTTGCTCTAAAAAATTTTCTTTGAAATTCACTCGAATTGATAATAATTTTAACTCTGGTTAGTATTATTTTACGAAAACTCTACACCTTTACAATAATATGAAAAATGAGAGAGAAATAATCGAAGAAGTTAAAATTGAGATTAAGAAACAATTTGAAGGCGAAGGGACAGGTCATGATTGGTGGCATATGGTTCGTGTGGTGAATAATGCTTTGACAATAGGAAGAGCAGAAAATGCCAATTTATTTTTAATCGAATTATCTGCATGGTTGCATGATATTGGAGACCATAAATTTCATAAAGAAACGGATGCTCAAGAAAGGTTGATTACGCAAATATTAGATGATGTCGGATTGGATCAGGAAGTTCAAAAAGAAGTTTTAGCTATTGTTGCTTCTGTATCTTATAAAGGAGTAAATGTAGATACCTTGCCTTCGACTTTAGAAGGACAGGTTGTGCAGGATGCAGATCGTTTGGATGCAATTGGCGCAATAGGAATAGCAAGAGCATTTGCTTTTGGGGGGAATAAAGAAAGGTTATTGTACCATCCAGAACAACCACCGATTATGCATAATGATTTTAATGCCTATAAAAATGATAAAGGGCATACGATTAATCATTTTTACGAAAAGCTTCTGCTGCTGAAGGAAAGAATGCAAACTGAAACGGGAAAACAGATGGCAGAAGAACGCCATGTTTATATGGAAGGTTTTTTGAAGCAGTTTTACAGGGAGTGGGAGAGAAGTTAATCTATTACTAATAGACAGCGATTTTTTTTAAATAAAAAAGAGGCTACAAATAAATGCAGCCTCTTTTTTCCTTTAACTAATTATAAATTGTCTAGATTTCTCCAGCAACTGCTTCCGAAACATTAATAATATGATCTCCAACTTTTTCATAAGAAGAAAATAAATCACTATAAATTACTGCGCTTTGCATGTTGTATTCTGGATTTTTCATAGAAGAGTGGTGTTCTTTTTTTAATCGATTTCTCAATTGATTAATTTCTCTTTCTTTTTCACGAGCTCTTTCCATAGAAGTAGTTCCGTAATCGGAGTCAAGATTCACTTTCATTATTTCAAAGGCTTGGCTTACTAATTTATTTAGTTGGTTTAATCCTTCTCGTTGCTCTGGAGTGAAATAGCGGTTTTTATCATCTTTCTTTTCAAAAGCTTTCCCCATTTGAAAGTAAATATCCCCAATTCTTTCTAAATCGTTAGTAATGCTTAACATGGCTCTCATTTGCATCGAGCCTCCTTCGCTCATTTCAAGTGTTGCAGTTTTACCTAGGTAAGTTGCAACTTCCACTTCCACACGATCTGTAATACCTTCGTATTTTTCGATTTTAGTAAGCATCTTGTTTTTTTCTTTAGGATCTGATGAATTCGTCAGCGTATCAGCAAAAACATTCATTCTAGAAGTTACAATACCAAATTTAGAAACTTCTTTTTGAGCTTCCATCAAACATAGGTCAGCAGTAGACCCTAATGGACCATCAATAAAGTCTAATTTAAATTCTTCATCCGCTTCACCTTTTGATTTAACTGTTCTCTCAGCTAAAGAAACTAGTCTTGGCACAAATCCAATCAATAATAGAACATTTAAGAAGTTAAAGGAAGTGTGGAAAATTGCTAGTCCTAGGTTCGATGCTTGACCATCACTTGCGTCAAATGGATTTCCCCATCCTAAACTTCCCATAGCAGCTTCTATTCCATCTAGAATAAAAGGAAACATAATCACAGCCCATGTAACCCCAATGATGTTAAATAGTGAATGAATACGAGCAGATCGTTTTGCATGTACATTACCAATTAGCGAAGCAAGTTCTGCCGTAATTGTCGTTCCAATGTTTTCTCCCAGAATCATCGCGGCTGCAACTTCAAAAGGAATAATTCCGCCAGCAACCATTGTCATAGTAAGTGCCATGGCTGCTGAAGATGATTGGACGATTATAGTAACCAAAGTTCCTAAGCCAACAAACATCAAAGTTGCAAAGAATCCAGCATCTTTATAGTACACAAAAAACTGAACTATTGTAGAATCAGAATCTAATGATGGGACGGCTTCTTTTAACTCTCCTAGTCCCATAAATAATAAAGCGAAACCTACGATTGCAGTTCCCCAGTATTTCATGTTTTTCTTTCCGAAAAATAAGAAAGGAGCACCAATAGCTATAAGTACAAGAGCATATGAGCCAATACTAACTTTAAATCCAAAAATTAGTATTAGCCAAGCAGTAATTGTTGTTCCAATGTTGGCTCCCATCATAACTCCAGCAGATTGTCTAAGTGACAATAAACCTGCATTTACAAAACTTACAGTCATTACTGTAGTTACCGATGATGATTGTACAATAGAAGTAATTCCAAACCCTGTTAATACTCCAGAAAATCTATTTGCAGTGATTGATCCCAGTAAACCCCGTAAACGAGTGCCGGCAGCTTGTTGCAGTCCCTCACTCATTATTTTCATTCCAAAAATGAACATACCAAGCGCTCCAATTAGTACTAATAGTTTGAAAATACCCCAACCTCTGTCCGTTTTAAACTTTTCTTTTTCACTCCAAACTGTTTCGCCGTCTTTGGTTAATCCAACGCTAAAAACATGCTTGTCTCCACCGTTCATGTTTTCAACAGTATAGGACGTTTGATATAATCCAATGCTATCTATTTGTTTCCAACGCGCACCTTTAATCTTAGCTTTATATTGCTTTTCTCCTATTGCAGTAATGTATTTAATAGAGATAGTGTAACCATTCTCTTTTAAATACCCAACCTTATTATAATCTAAGGCCCAAGTGAATTTAGCGCTTTCAGAGCCTGGTTTAGCAGCTACATTATGAAATACATCTGATGTTATTTCAACGTTTTCAATTGAAGTTTCTGTTGCTAAATCTTGAGCAGTGTCAAAAACTACTGAGTCTGCTGAAGCAGGGAGTTGTGTTCCAAATACAACTGTAGCAATAAGTAGTTGTAGTGCAATAAATAAATTAATTCCTTTTGACATTTTTATATGGTTCATGATTATATGGTGCGAATATAATTCAAGTGAATCTAAATTAAATATTTCCAATGTTAAGCAATTGTTAACATTTGGTGTTAATGTTAACTTTTAGTTAAGTCATCATTAAGAATGTAAACTCTATGTTAATTGATATGATATTTGCAGCGTAAAAAATAAAATCAAACAGACAAGTAATGAAGAAATTAGGATTTTTAAGTGTACTAATTGGTTTGGGGTTGAACTCGTTTGCTCAAGAAAAGATAAATACAAAATTCGGAAATGGGCTTTATAACGTTATTGCTGAAGATAGTTCATGGAGTATGAAATTTGCAGCAAGATTTCAGTCACTTTACATAGGTGAATGGAATGTAAATGATTCATCAGGAATTGGTTCAGGTAGTTCTCAGTTCTTAATCAGAAGAGCTAGATTAAAATTTGGAGGTTTTGTTCATAATCCTAAAATTCAGTACAAAATAGAATTAGGATTGTCAAACAAAGATTTAGGGAAGGTAGATTCAAGAAACAATGAAGCTCCTAAAATGATTTTAGACGCTGTTCTTAAATGGAATTTTTACAAAAACTTCACGATATGGGGTGGGCAAACAAAACTACCAGGAAATAGAGAAAGAGTTATTTCATCTGCTAATTTACAATTTGTCGATCGTTCAGCTTTAAACAGTAAATTTAATATTGACCGCGATATGGGTTTCCAATTACGAAATCACCATACAATAGGAGAGAGTTTTGTAATTCGTGAAATGATTTCATGTTCTCAAGGCGAAGGAAGGAATTTGGTTCAAGATAATTTAGGGGGTTACCAATGGACAGGTAGAGTAGAGTTTTTACCATTTGGAGAATTTAAAAGCAAGGGAGATTACACGGGTGGAGATACAAAAAGAGAGACAGTACCAAAGCTTTCTTTAGCTGCCACATATGATTTCAACGATAGAGCAGTTAAAGACAGAAGTAATCAGGGTAGTTATATGCAATATGTTGATAAATGGGGAAATGAAGGTTATTTTATGACAAATGTTAATACGCTATTCGTTGATGCAATGTTTAAATTTAAAGGATTTTCGATAATGGCTGAATATACCGATAGAACAGCTGATGAAGCAGTTCAGGAGGTATATGGCGCAGACAGTACGTTGTATACAGGAAATGTTTACACGGGGAATGGAATAAACTTTCAATTAGGTTATATAATGAAAAACAACTGGGAGTTTGCTGGGAGATACACCCAAATTAACCCAAACGCAACGACAGGAAAAGATTCATTTACACAGTACACTTTTGGTATCTCGAAATATGTAGTTGGACATAAATTGAAAGTACAATCGGATGTTAGTTATTTAACTACCGAAGGAAGTGATAATAGCGGTTTGATGTATAGATTACAATTCGATTTACATTTTTAGAAATCAATAAGATTAAGCATTTGATAACACTATTTTGAAATGGAGTTTTTGCATAAAAAAAGCCACTAGATAATTATCTAGTGGCTTTTTAATTAAAGAGTAATTCCAATTGATGCACTAAAAGTTCTGCCTCTAGAATAGTAATCGTACACCTGACTATCAGTATTATAGGATTCAAAAAAGCGTTGTTTTTTTGAATCTAAGATGTTTTGCACTCTCATACTGATTTTCCATTGTTTTTCTTTTCCTAATTCCTTCGAAGCTTTAAAATTTAAACTGTGAAAAGGTTGCTCAATTACATCTGGAATATTTCCAATTCCAATAATTGATAATCTTTTTCCTTGAACGTTGTAGCTTAAGTTAATATCAAGTCCAATAGAGTCTTGTGTATAGTTAATAAACGTATTTACAATATACGGTGATTGCCCAGACATTGTTCTGTATTGAGAAACAGTTTCACCTTCTCTTGAAACAGAGGTTCTGTAATCAAATTCAGTAATAGTATCAAGACCTTTTTGGAGCATAACTTGCTTCATATCAACTCGAGATCGAACGTATGTGAAGTTGAATCCAACAGTTAATTTATTTGCTTGCAATTTTGCTGTTGTATCGTTAAAACCAATTCTTTTACGTAATTCAAATTCACCTCCAAAAATTTCTGAGTCACCAGCATTTATTGGTTGAACGTTGCTAGGGCTGTTTGGGAGAAAAACGATTTCAATTGGATTAATAAACTTTTTGTAAAATCCACTAAATGAAATAATTTCGGTTCTTCCAAAGAAACTTTCCCATCTTAAATCTAGGTTAGTAATGTTTGTTTCTTTTAGATTAATATTTCCGTTGTATGTCGTTCCTAATAGCGGGTCATAAATCTGAGCAATGGAAATTTCTTTAAAAGAAGGACGGGCTATTGTTTTACTATAAGCTCCTCTTAGGTTCATGTTCGTTTTTTGCGATTTTTTCATGGAATAAACAAAATTGACGGCAGGTAGAAAATCCATTTCATTTAAAACGAGAGAATCTGTGTAGATAACTGATCCTTGGTTGTTCTGTCCGGTATAATAATTTTGGACAGTTTCCATACGTAATCCATAAATGGTTTTTAATTTTTTAGATAAAGGTAATTCATTCATTAAATAGGCACCTAAAACATTTTGTCTGCCAATGTATGAGTTGGTTAATTCTTTTGCCCCAATTCCATATGTTCCAGTATCAGATTCCGGAGTCCAAATATTTTCATCTTCAAAGAACCAATTTGGATCATTTGGGATTTCTGACATATTTTCTAAATCGAACTGGTATTGTAAAACTTCATAATTTCGTTTTTTCGCTGTTTCTAAGATCCCAAAGGATAGTTTTGATTCTAGTGAGTCCCATTGCATAAAAGAATATTCAAAATCTAACTTTCCGCTTAAGTTTGTCTCGTTAAGAGATCTGAATATTCTTCTAATTCCGGCACCTACAGCAACATTGAAATAATAAGCACCTTCTAATTCTTCAAATACCGTAGATCGACTATCTGGGTCTTGGATACTTGATAAGGTAGGAGATATCTTCCAGTTCATTTTCCATTTACGTAATGAATCTAAAGTATGTTTTCCACTTAGTTTTATATTGGTAACTGAACGTTGTTGATAGTGTAAATTCTCCTTTATTAAGGTTGCATCATTCCCATCAAAAATCGTTTCTGTTGCTCTAGAAGCTTTTGAATTTCCATTTTGGGTATGAAATATTGTTAATGAAATTTTATGTTTATTATTTATTTTTAGCGCTTGTCCTAACATTGCAGACCAAATAACATCTTGTTCTGCCAATGTTCCTTTAGTAGATTTCCATTGCTTTAAGTCATATGTGCTAGAATCACCTTCACGTTGAAAGTCATTGATGAATTGAGCGTTTTCATAAAAATTATAATTACTACGGTAGTTTAAAAAGAAATTAATTCCATAATCAAGGTTAAGGCTATCGAAATTGAACTGGTTACCAATACCAAAAGCATAGTTTTGATTTAGGAAGTTGTTTTGGTTTTTTGTAGCCATTGTTTTTCCGAAAGCTGATGTTAAATCGGTTAATTTAGAATCTCCAAGTGTTGGGTCAGGAAACTCATCCGTAGATCTAATTGGTAGAGCCCTACTGCCATCATCAATTCCTAAAAAATCAGTTTTTCCTCCCTCGTATAAAAAGAAATTTTTATTAAATGTAGTTTGTGTATTGTAGCTTCCTCCAATTTTTGCAATTAGGATTTTTCTAGAAGGAAAGTCTTTTGTTTGAATATCAATCATACCTCCCGTAAAATCACCTTGAAGGTTAGGGCTAAATGTTTTATAAACAATAATATTATCAATTAAATTTGTAGGGAATATGTCCATTTGGACGGAATTCTTATCTGGGTCTAGTCCAGGTATTTCCATGCCATTTAATATGGTTTTAGTGTATCTATCTCCTAATCCTCTTACGTATACATGTTTCCCGTCAACTACGGAAACTCCAGTAACTCTTTTTATTACTTGCCCCACATCACTATCTCCAGTTTTTTGCATTTGTTCAGAGGAAGTTCCATCTATCATGTTTCCAGTGTTCATTTTTTCTCGGTCAAAGGCAGCAGTTGTTTTTGCTTTTGCCGCCTCGGCAGTTACTTCAACCGCTTGAAGAACATCTGGAGATGAGCTAAATGTTATTTTCTTGGTCACCGTTTCTCCTGACTCTATTGTTATTTCTGCTTTATGATCCGAATAAGAAACAAACGAGAATACGATTACATAGGTTCCTGGGTCCAATTTCAACGTGAAATTTCCATCAAAATCTGATGTAGTTCTTGTTTCTATGTGGTTTTCCCAATAAATATTAGCAAATGGCACCATTTCTCCTTCTTCATCGAATATTTGGCCTTTAAAAGTTCCTTGCTGACCAAGGGCGTTCATTGAAAATAAAGTAGCGATAATTGCGCTTGTAAAAAAATTAATCATTTGTTTGATATTTGTAAACTACAAATGCCCTCCTATAAATAGGAAGGCAGTTAATAGGTTAGTATTTATTCTTCTAATTAGAGTTTTCCATTGATAGAAGTCCATGTCCAAGTGAATGAAGAACTATTAGCTCCTACTGTAGGTGAACCAACAATTGTTGCATCAACAGTAGATTCTGCAGTGCTTTCTAAAGGAGCAGTACAAATGTCATTTCCGGAATCAATATATGATTTTGTGTAAACATCCACTTGATCCACTAGAGTTCCTCCAACAATATTACATGTAGTAACATTCAGAGAGCCTGTTGTTAAGTTTAAGTAAGCATCTGCTTTGTCAGTGCAAAGAGTAGTGTCTGAGAAGCTTGCTCTAAATTTTATAGAATTGCTAGCATAACCTTCCCATGAGATATTAATTAAATTTCCTTGTGCTCCGGATTTCATGTCAGATCCAGAACCAATACCATCAGATGTTTTGCATGTCCCATTAGAAAGAGTGAATGCTCCAGTAGTGTAAGTTATTCCTTCTGGTCCATCTATCTCTAAAGCTTCATCAGTATCTACACCGTGAACAACAATGAAATTATTTACTGTTCCAGAATAATTTTGGTCAATATCAATGCCGTCATCTCCTTGGTAAGCTACCACTACGTTGCTTACATTTACAGATCCTCCGAAAAATTCGATTCCATCATCTACATTTCCAAGTATTTCAATATTACTTATTGTCGTTCCTGTTCCAACTCCACCCAGAGTTAAACCGTTAATTTCGTTTCCAGCTCCAATTAGTGCTCCTCCGTGTCTAATTGATATATAAGAAAGAGAACCTGAATTATCAGCATCATTTGAGCCGCCATAAGTACCATATGTTTCCGTTGCTGGAATTCCTTCAATTTGTCCTTCAGTATCACCATCAGCAGTAGATACTTTAGCGTTACCTAAAACAATTAATCCACCCCATTTTCCTCTGTCATTTTCATCTAAATTGGTGCCGCTAGTTTGACCAATATCAATATTGTCTAAAATTGATGTGAATATAATCGGAGAAACCGCTGTCCCAACAGCAGTAATTTTCGATCCTCTTGCAATTATTAATGCAGAAGCATTTGTTCCTGCTCCTTCTTCACCTTTAATTATTGTTCCAGCTTCAATAGTTAGTGTGGCTCCACCATCAACAACAACTTTTCCGTCAAGTATGTAGATCATTTCTGATGTCCATGTCGTATTGCTTGTGATGGTTCCGCTTACTCTTTCTTCAGTTTCTGAGATAACTGGGTCAAATGCGCAAGTGCCATCATCTTTTTTGGCTTTCTCGTTATAGTTGTTTGCTAAAGGGTCTGTACATCCTTTTTTCTTGCAAGACCCTAGTGTAATAGTTGCAACTGCTAGAGTTAAAATTCCGATTTTAGATAAATTTACAATTTTCATTTTTACTTTTTTTAATAATAATTTTTCTTCGTTTCTTTTTTAAATTCAATAAGAAATAACTCTTGTTGATTATTTCTGGTGCAAAGAAAGATTGAAATTATTACCTGCAGGTAAAGTCACGGTTAACAAAACATTACAACTTCGTTAAGTTAATGTTATGAGAAAGAAAGGGAGGTGCTGCACTTCTTTGGTAAAATGGGGGTATTATATGGTATAGTGTAAAATGTGAAAGTAAAGTGTAAATTATTGGGCAAAAAAAAAGACTAGCATTGCTAGTCTTTTAAATTATTATGTCTGAGAAATTTATTTGTAAATTTTTTCTTCTTCTAGATTTCCACTTTCAGTCCAAGTTTTCCATTTACCATCTCTTTTTCCATTGGCATATTCCATATGCGCTCTTTTAGTTCCTCTTTCGTCCCAAACTTCCCATATACCATCTCTTTCACCTTTTTGGTTAAAACTAACTACTCCAGTAACATTGCCTTTCTCGTCCCAAGATTTCCATTCTCCGACCTTAGTTCCATAATTATATGTTCCAATTTCTTTAGTTGTGCCATTTGAATGAAATATAGTTGTGGGCCCATGTTCTTTGCCTTCTACAAAATTGTATTGAGCTTTTACGCTACCATCATTATAAAATGTTTCGTAAGATCCACCTGCTTTTTCATTGTTAGCAGTTAAGAAGTTTCCGTCGATTTCAACTAATTCTTGTGATGAACTAGTTCCTATAATTGAAGCGAACATTAGTAAGGGAAATATCTTTTTCATAAAAATTGGTTTGATTATGACAATTTTACGAAAAAAACTTCAAAGCGTTACCAATTAATTAATCTAATAGTAACGAATATATGTATCGCTCTGTATATAAATGGCTTAAGGTTTTACCCGTTTATTATGTTGCTGAGAAAGAATTTGATTAATTAGGGAATAATCTAATTTCTAATTTGGGGTCACTTGTATTGACTACGCCAGTTACCAATTTGTCCGAATAACTCGGATGGTGTATAATTAAAGAGTATTCTCCAGTTGGTAAATCTTGAATTTGAAATGCACCATCCATGTTCGTGTAAATTACTTTGCCGGTTTCTTTAACTTCAATTTTAACTCCTGTTAAAGGTTCTTTATCATTGTAATTTACAATAGTGCCTTTTAGTATTGCACTTTTCTTCTTGCTATTTTCAGTAGCAAAGCTATTCAGTGCGATAAATAAAAATAATAAGGCTAAGACTTTTTTCATTTTTGATAGGGGTTTAAATTCTATGCTGCAAAACAAGTAATTATATTTAACTAGGGGATTAAGTGAACATTATGGTTATGTTAAGAAAGTGTTTAATTTATGTTGCGAAAATTAACAAATGATTAAAGTATGCTTAACTTAGCATCGTAGATTCTAAACTAAATTTGTATGGAAACAATTGAAGAACAAGAGATGTTGGGAAAGGTGCTATTAGTTGATGATGAGCAAGATATTTTGGTATTACTAAAGTATAATCTGGAGAAGGAAAATTTCTTGGTTCAAACTGCATCAAATGGAAAAGAGGG
>CAWUXI010000017.1:0-12998 GCA_963926405.1 uncultured Flavobacteriales bacterium | reverse complement strand
ACTGATATTTTAATTCGAGAAGGCAAAATTTCCCACATTGGGAAAATAGCCGATGTTGTAGATGGTAATACTTTAGTAATTGATGCGAAAGGGAAACATGTTTCACCTGGAATTATTGACGAACATTCCCATATTGCTATTGAACGAGGTGTAAACGAAGGTTCGAGTGCAGTTACTGCAGAGGTGCGGATAGGTGATGTAATCAAACCAAATGACATTAATATTTACAGACAGCTTTCAGGAGGTGTAACTGCCTCTCAATTACTTCATGGTTCAGCAAATCCAATCGGAGGACAAGCGGCTTTGATAAAATTGCGTTGGGGAAACAGTCCGGAGCAAATGAAGGTAGAGAATGCACCAGGATTTATAAAGTTTGCATTAGGTGAAAATGTAAAACAATCAAATTGGGGTTCTTATAATACTATTCGTTTTCCACAAACAAGAATGGGAGTGGAACAAGTGTTTTACGATGCATTTATTAACGCCCAAGAGTATGAGAAGAAATGGGCGGTTTATAATGAACTTTCAAAAAAGAAAAAACAAGAAGTAAGCGCTCCAAGAAGGGATTTGCAAGCAGAGGCTGTTTTGGAGATATTAAATGCACAACGTTTTGTTACTTGCCACTCATATGTGCAATCCGAAATTAATATGTTAATACACGTGGCGGATTCGATGAAGTTTCGACTGAATACTTTCACTCATATTTTAGAAGGGTATAAGGTAGCTGACAAAATGAAAGCCCACGGAGTAGGAGGATCTACTTTTAGTGATTGGTGGGCATATAAATTTGAAGTTAATGATGCGATTCCTCAGAATGCATCATTGTTAAATCAGATGGGAATTGTTACGGCAATAAATAGTGATGATGCTGAAATGGGTAGAAGACTTAATCAAGAAGCTGCTAAAGGAATTAAGTATGGCGGGATGACTGAAGAAGAAGCGCTTAAAATGGTGACTTTAAACCCAGCAATCTTATTACATGTTGATGAAAGAATGGGTAGTATAAAAGTGGGCAAGGACGCTGATTTAGTGGTATGGAGCCACAATCCACTTTCTGTATATGCAAAGGCGGAACAAACAATTATTGATGGTATAATTTATTATGATTGGGAAAGAGATGTGCAAATGCGGAAAGAGATTCAAGAAGAACGAATGAGGATTATTACGAAAATGATTGAAGATAAGAATGGAGGAGCTGAAACACAAACAGCGGTTAAGAAAAAATCGAAAGTACATGTGTGCGGTACTTTAAGTGATGATGGCAATTAAAATTTAAGAAAAATGAAAAACGTACTATATATATTGAGCCTGTTTTTTGGCTTAGGGATTTCAATTCCGCTTGCACAAGAAGTGCCTGGAGGAATCCAAACAAGAAGCATTCTTTTGTTAAACGGAACTGCCCATTTGGGTACAGGGGAGATGATTAATCGTTCTGCTATTGTTTTGGAGAATGGTAAAATTGTTAAAGTGATGAATGCACTTACGAACACAATTAATAATTCAGATTATGATTCAGTCATTGATATTAAAGATAAGCATGTATATCCTGGTTTTATAGCGGTGAATTCTACTCTTGGACTCGTGGAAATAGGAGCAATTAGAGCTACAGAGGATTTTGAAGAAATTGGAACTTATAACCCCAATGTTAGAGCTATCATTGCCTATAATACGGACTCTAAAATAACCCCTACGATTAGAACTAATGGTGTTTTATTGGCTCAAGTGACTCCAAGAGGAGGAATAGTTTCTGGGAGTTCTTCAGTCGTTCATTTTGATGCATGGAATTGGGAGGATGCTCTTATAAAGGAGGATATTGGTATACACTTAAATTGGCCAAAATTTATGAAGTCGAGTGGTTGGTGGTCAACTCCTGAAGATACAAAAAAAGCAAAAAACTACATGGAAAAAACACAGGAGATAAATACGTTTTTTGATGAAGCTGTAGCTTATAGTAAGGCATCCAATGAAGGCGATAAGGATTTGAAACTGGAGGCAATGAAAGGATTGTTAACTGGAGAGAAAACCCTTTTCGTTAATGTTTCTTATATCAAAGAGATAAATGATGTTATCAATTTTAAAAGAAAGTACAAATTGAAAAGCGTCGTTATTGTTGGAGGATATGATTCTTGGATGGTGACTGATCGTTTGAAAGAAAACAACATTTCTGTAATAATTGAACATATCCACAGCTTACCTAATCAAACGGAAGACGATATAGATTTACCTTATAAATTGCCGAAGTTGTTGCAGGATGCAGGTGTGCCTTATTGTTTACAATACTATGGTAGTATGGAACAAATGGGGACGAGAAATTTACCATTTGTTGCAGGAACAGCAATTGCGTATGGACTTTCTTATGAAGAAGGAGTGGCTTCAATAACGTTAAATGCAGCAAAAATTTTAGGGATAGAAAAAGAGTTGGGTTCTATTGAAGAAGGGAAAAATGCTACACTGTTTGTTTCCGAAGGTGATGCATTAGATATGAAAACAAGTAACGTGGTTATTGCTTTTATAGATGGCAGAATGATTAATTTAGATAATCATCAGTCGCGAAACTATAATAAGTATAAGAGAAAATATGGGTTAGAATAATTGAGGGTTATTTTATTTGCAGGTTTTGTTTGATTGTTCTGCTTAAGGATTGCTTGTTATCCTTACTCCGTTTTTAAATACCACTTCTTTTTCAAAAGATCCGTCTTCGCGGTAGAAAAACCAATGGTCGTCTTTTTCGTTGTTAATGTATAGGCCCATGTACTGCACATTTCCATTAGGATAGTACGCTGCCGTTTTTCCATTTAGCACACCTGATTTGTATTTGTTTTCACTGTATATGCTGCCATTAGCATGATATGCTATCCAGAATCCAGTTCTCTTTCCGTTTTTGAGTAACCCTTTTGTTTTTAATTTTCCATTGGGATGACGTTCAATAAATTCACCGTCTGCAATATTTTTTGGTTTCTGATCAACCGCGATTAATTTTTCAACTGGAATGTTTCCTCCATCTTGAGAACAACTAACCAATAAGAATAGGAATAGAATAGAAAGGGTTTTCATAAGTAAATTGATTAGTACTGCAAAACTAATAAAGTGATTGAGGTTTTCCTAAAATTTAATTTTGGAATTATCTAAAGACTTGGAGTTATTTATTACTCATCTTTTCGTATCGTTTCATTTCGAGGGCAAAATCACGTGCATTCTTTTTCACCTTCTCTAGAATATCCTGCTATAATTCAATGTCAGAATTACTTTGACGATAGGTTGAACTTTCTTGCTTCATTTGTTCTGTTTTGCTTGCATAATACAACTGGAACGAGAAAGATATAGAATATTAAAAGTTAAAGATTTAATTTTTTGAGTAAATAGAGAATTGTACTGTTCAAACAATGTACTTTTGAAAATCAATGGGCATCTATATCCACATACCTTTTTGCAAACAGAAATGCCACTATTGTGATTTTCATTTTAGCACTTCTTTGAAAAATAAAGAGGAGTTAATAGCTTGCTTACTGAAAGAAATAGAGATTCAAAAAAACTACTTGAACAAGGAAATCGTCGAAACAATTTATTTTGGAGGAGGTACGCCAAGTTTTTTAGATGCTGGAGAGATTAGAAGTATTTTGGATAAAGTATATGTTGAATTTGCGGTTATTCCCAATCCTGAAATAACATTGGAAGGGAACCCTGATGATTTCACTTTTGAAAAGCTACAAGAATTAAAACAAGCAGGAATAAATAGACTAAGTATCGGCATCCAGTCCTTTAACGATGTTGATTTAACTTGGATGAATCGTGCGCATAATGCAAATCAAGCGACTAAATGTGTTCAAGATGCGAAAAGTTTAGGGTTTGATAATATTACAATTGATCTTATTTATGGTTTACCGGAAATGACCATTGAACCGTGGAAAATCAATTTACAAAAAGCATTAGATCTGGATGTTCAGCATATTTCGGCGTATAACTTAACTGTAGAACCCGGAACTACTTTGCATCATCTTGTAAAAACCGGAAAATCTAAGCCATTGAACGATGAAGCAGGGGCGGAGCAATTTGAGCTATTAATCAATACTTTGGAGAATAAGAACTTTAAGCACTACGAGATTTCTTCTTTTGGTAAAGAAGGATATTTTTCAAAACACAATTCATCTTATTGGAAAAGAAAATTCTATTTAGGGATTGGACCTTCAGCACATTCATTTAACGGTAATACGCGGCAATGGAATGTAGCTAACAACGTTAAGTATGTTAAAGCAATAAACGACGGAGTAGTTCCATTTGAATTAGAAAAACTTTCTAAAACCGATAAGTATAACGAGTATATCCTTTTGGGGCTAAGAACAATCTGGGGATGTGAATTTGACTATGTCAAAAGTGAGTTTGGGGAAGAGTGGTTGCTCAACCTTAAGAAGCAACTATTTAATTATTCAGATCAAATGAATATAGATGAACAATCATTTTCTCTTAATCATAAAGGAAAGGCATTCGCTGATCGTATTGCAAGTGAATTGTTTGTCTAGTTGACATAAATACAAGTTAACAAAAGTCTGATATTTTACAGAATACTTTAGCTCAATCTCTTCTCAGTTAGAACGTGTAAGAGTTTTATATTTCCAGTATATTATTCCATAATTAATCTTACTTTTATAGTGTTTCCAAATAATAGGCATATAATTATGATAGCTTCTATTGAACATAAAAACCAGACCTATAAAGTGGATCTATCCAACCCGATAGATATTTCTGTCCCTCTTCGCGGAGATGAGAAAGGTGTAAATGCCTGGTATGTTGAACCAATGAAAATTGAACCCGTTCGTACGGAACAATTTTTAGGAAGTGTTGCTGAGGGGGGAGATGTTAATTTTCGAAATATTTTTTTTAATCCGCATGGTAATGGTACTCATACGGAATGTGTTGGGCATATTGCTGAACAGGTATACTCCATAAATGATACGTTGAAAACCTTTTTCTTTTTTGGGGAAGTAATTTCGGTGGAACCAGAAATATATGCTGGAGAAGAATCAAAGTGGCAAAAGAAAGGGGATCGGATTTTAACTAAAGATCAAATCCAAAATGCAATTAAAGGGAACCCCGAAGCAATTATTATTAGAACGCTACCTAATCACCTGGAAAAAATAGGCTGTCAATATTCTAATACAAATTGGCCTTATTTAGCTGAAGAAGCTGCTCAATATATTTCTGATCTGGGGATCAAACATTTATTGATAGATTTACCTTCTGTTGATAGAGAAATTGATGGTGGAAAAATGATGTCTCATAGAGCTTTTTGGAATTACCCTGCTAAAACTAGATATGATTCAACGATTACTGAATTAATTTTTGTTCCTGAAAGCGTAGCTGATGGAGCGTTTTTTCTGAATATTCAAATAGCAAGTTTTGAAAATGACGCATCTCCTAGCAAACCGCTTCTTTTTGAGATTATTTAAAATATAATTCTGTAAATTAAATAATTTCAGTATATTAGTTGGAGATTAGTCATTTATCTAATTCGAAAGCAAAACTTATAGTATGAAATTGGACGCAACTGACCTTAAGATCCTAAAAGAACTCCAAAAGAACAGTAAAATTACAAATGTTGAGTTAAGTAAGCAGATTGGGTTGTCTCCCGCTCCTACGCTAGGAAGAGTGCAAAAGTTGGAAAAAGGGGATTATATTCAGAGCTATCATGCCGCAGTAAATGCTCCTTTGCTAGGGTTAGGTTTTACAGCGTTAATTCAAGTGTCGTTAACAAGACAAGTGAAGAATGCTATTTCTAATTTTATTGATCAAATTGAGAGTATAGATGAGATAGTTGAGTGCTATCAATTAACAGGTGATTTCGATTATCAGCTTAAAATTATTGTAAAAGATATACCGGCATTCGATCATTTAATTTCAGAAAAATTAAGTTTAATCGAAGAAATAGGACAGATGCAAACATTAGTCGTGTTAAGCCAAAAAAAGAAGTCTTTCATTCTACCTTTAGATTACCAGTAATTATTTTCTAAATGAATACAGAGGAATATCGAGATTATTGCCTATCATTTAGATCTACATCAGAAAGTTTTCCATTTAATGATACGGTGCTGGTATTCAAAGTCTTGGATAAAATATTTTCTCTTACTGATATTAGATCTTATAATGGAGTAAATGTGAAATGTAATCCAGAAAAAGCAATTGAATTACGAGAAGAATATTTTGGTGTTACTCCTGCATTTCAGATGAATAAACGCCATTGGAACACTATATCTGTTGATGGAAGTATTTCTGATAAGTTAATTAAAGAGTGGATAAAAGATTCTTACTATATAGTGGTTTCTACTATGCCAAAGAAAAAACAAACGGAAATAGGTTAAATTTGTCATCTGCAAAAAAGTGAACACATAACTCAAATTATTTCATCTTTACCTAACTCTCCTGGGGTTTATCAATACTTTGATAAAAACAATGTTATTATTTATGTAGGAAAAGCAAAAAACCTTAAGAATAGAGTCTCCTCTTATTTTAATAAAGTTAAATATGAAAATACTAAAACAAAAGTTTTAGTTGGAAAAATTGTAGACATTAAAACCATTAAGGTTAATACCGAAATGGACGCTTTACTTTTGGAAAATACGCTCATAAAAAAATACCAGCCCAAGTACAATATCATGCTCAAAGATGATAAAACGTACCCTTGGATTTGTATTCGAAAAGAGCCATTTTCAAGGGTTTTTTATACGCGTCAATTAGAGAAGAACGGAGATGAGTATTATGGACCTTTTCACTCTGTTAAGATGATTAAAACTTTGATGGACCTGTTTAAGCAAAGTTTTGAAATAAGAAATTGCACGCATAAGCTTACCAAAGAGAATATTGGGGACAAACAGTTTCAAACTTCAGTAGAATATTACATTGGAAATTGCAAAGGCTGTTGCCAAGGAGAGATTTCAGTCAAGGAATATGATCATCGTTTGAGAGATGTTCGGAAAATTCTGAAAGGAAATATTAAATCTGTTATTGAACAGTTGCGGAATAAGATGAAAAACGCTTCTGTAAAATATGACTTTGAAAAAGCGCAAGACATTAAAGAACGTTTAGCATTGGTCGAGAAATATCAATCGAAATCAATGGTGGTTAGTGCAACAATTAACAATGTTGATGTTTTTGCTATTGATTCAGATATTAATACAGCCTATGTCAATTTTTTAAAGGTGATGAATGGAGCAATTATTCAGAGTCATACATTAGAGTTGAAAAAACGTTTAAACGAATCAGATAAGCAATTATTAGAATTTGCAATTGTTGAAATTCGTGAGCGATTTCCTAGTGTAGCAAAAGAAATATTACTTCAGCAAAAGCTAGATTTGGTATTTGAAAACACCCAATTTATTGTGCCTCAAAAAGGCGATAAGAAAGGACTTCTTGATTTGTCATTCCGCAATGCGGAACATTCCAAAATAGAACGCCAGAAACAAATTAAAAATACAGATCCGGATAAGCACTCGAAAAGAATTATGGATACAATTCGTAAAGATTTACGCTTGTTAGAATTACCAACACACATCGAATGTTTTGACAATTCAAATATCCAAGGAGCCTTTCCTGTTGCTGCTTGCGTAGTGTTTAAAGATGCTAAGCCTTCTAAAAAAGATTACCGTCATTTTAATATTAAAACAGTTGTAGGTCCTGATGATTTTGCTTCTATGGAAGAGGTTGTTTATAGACGATATAAAAGACTCCTAGATGAAAACGAACCACTTCCGCAGCTAATTGTTATTGACGGAGGAAAAGGGCAATTAAGTTCAGCCGTGAAAAGTTTAGAAGTTTTAGGGCTTAGAGGTAAGGTGGCAGTTATTGGGATTGCTAAACGTTTGGAGGAAATCTATTTTCCAGGCGATTCCCTTCCCATTTATTTAGATAAACGATCCGAATCGTTAAAAGTAATTCAGTATTTGAGAAACGAAGCACATCGATTTGGAATTACACATCACCGAGGAAAAAGAAGAAAAGCTACTTTAAGTCAGTCAGAGTTGAATCAGATTAAGGGGATAGGACCAAAAACACAATTGGCACTCATCAAACAATTCAAATCTGTTAAACGAATTAAAGCGTCTTCTTTAGAAGAGATAGAGAAAGTGATTGGAAAAGCAAAAGCAGAAATGATTTTTAAGTCTTTTAAGAAAAACTAAACCTTATCTCATTAACTGAACAGTTCCGGTTAACTCATAAAGCACATCTGCAACATCTAAAGCTGTAACAAAATAGAAGTAAGTCCCGGCAGGCGCTAATTGACCTGAAGGGCGGGTGTATCCATCCCAATAACCATTAATTCCTTGCCACTCATAGATTAACTCTCCCCAACGGTTATATATTTTTCCTATAATTTCACTCGCTCCGAAGGCTATGGGCCTAAATACATCGTTTATGCCGTCATTATTAGGGGTAAACACATTTGGCATTGTTATGTCCGGAGTTCCTGTTATGCTGATAACTTGATAAGCAGTGTCTGTGCATAAAAGTTCGGACGCTACCATCGTCACCGTATAAAAACCTTCTGTTGTATATTCGAACATTTCATCCATTACTAGGCTAGTAGCAGACGAACTTCCAAAATCCCAAAAATAAGATGTTGCTCCAACGCTTGTGTTTGTAAATGTTACATTTAAGGGTGCTGGTCCAGCAGTATCAGTTACTGTAAACCCAGCTATTGGAGGTTCAGGAGCAGTTAAAACGAGGTTCTGAGAAGTTAGACATCCCTCCATATTGGTAATGTCAATTGTGTAATTTCCACTACATAAATCTATGAATTCACCAGTAACTTGACTCGTTGCACCACCATCTATAGAATAGCTAATAGGGGAATTGCCAAATGCAGCAATAGAAATAGTTCCATTACAATTGTTAGAACAAACAGGATTTAAAAAACTTGAATTCGTAATGGTTGGACCTGCTTCACTAAATAGTGCAACCTGTCCAAAAATTTGGCAAGCATTATCATCTTCAATAGCATAGACATAAATCCCTCCAGTTAATCCGCTAAACAAGGATCCGGCTTGGAAACTAGCTCCATTATCAATGCTGTAAGCATAAGACCCTGTTCCTCCAAAACTTTGGAAGTCAATGGAGCCATTATTTAAGACACATGTCTCGTTAATTAAAATGGGCGCAACTGAGATTACATCTGGTTCAGTCAAATTAATATAAGCTAATGCTTGACAACCAGTTCCGTCTTGTACAATGATTGGATACCCATTTGGAGGTAAGTTGTTGTAAACTAAATTCGCTGAAAAAGATCCCCCGCCATCAATACTTTGCGTTATTGGCGCAATTCCTATTGGATTTATAATGGTTATTGTTCCATTAGGAGCTCCGTTGCAGGGAGGGTTTACAAAACTAGTAGTAAACGAAGGCCCATTCGTTGAACTTACATACTCTGTGAATTCTTGCGAACATCCACAATTATCTTGCACAGTAATTGTGTAAAACCCAACAGCTAGCCCAACCGAATCCGACCCTAATAATTGCATGCCGTCAAGAAAATAAGTATATGGCCCCCCACAACCCCCGCCTCCAGCAATACTTAATTCACCAGCGAAGGTTCCGCAAAGGGTATTAACTCGAGTAATAGTTGAAGTAATTACTGCCGGCTCTGATAATGTAATTATCGTATCTGCAGTACAATTACTATTGTCGGTAATAAAAACAGTATATGTCCCAGCACAAAGGGAAGTTGCCGTATCACTATTAATTCCTAAGTCTACATTACTTGCATCAAACCACTGAAAAGAAGCGGTGCCCGCCTCTCCTGAAAAAGAGACTACTAATTCACCTTCACAAGACCCATTACAAGAAATGGCAGTAGATTCCACTATATCTGTTACAGTTAAGGTACATTGCGCTGAAGCAGCCCCATTAATTAGCGTTATTGCTGCTGTAAAAAATATGTGAAACAACAAACGTTTTGTCATGTTTTTACTATATATAGCCACAATTATACAAGAATTGCCTAAGTTTGTTCTTTAATAATGACGTAATTAACCGTTCGAAGGTTAAATTAAAGTCGAATTTCATATAAATTAATCAGCAATTACTCCATTTTTTTAAAACTTATACACGTTATAATGTGTAATTTTTGGTAATCAATTTCGATTACCCAATTCAATTATTGTCGTAATTGCTTTATAAACAATCAGTCTTAATTAATAGACGAAACATTCAAATGCCAAAAAAAAAGAACAAATCGGGATTTAGATTCAAAAAGGATCTAACCCAAAAAATACTAAATTTATTTAGCGAGAATCCCGCTACGTTATATAACTATAAGCAGATTTCAGCAAAATTGAATATAAACGACTTATCGCAAAGAAAATTGATAAACGAAGTGCTCTATGACCTAGAGTTTAATGAAATGATAGAAGCAAAAGGGAGAGGACAATACAAAGGGATTAAGTCATCCTCCAGTCAAGAAATTGTAGGGAAAATTAGCTTTACACAAAGAGGCGCAGCTTATGTTATTTCTGAACAATTAGAAGAGGATGTTTATATTCATCAACGAAATACGGGGCAAGCATTTAACAATGACATGGTTCAAGTGCAATTGAAGAAACACGGATCAAAAATAGAAGGAGAAGTTGTAAAAGTTTTAGAAAGAGCAAAGCATGAATTTGTCGGAACAATTGACATAAGTGATAATGCTGTTTTTGTTCGACCTGATGACAGTAAAATGCCAGTAGACTTTTTTATTGAAAGAGGACATTTAAAAGGAGCTAAAAATGGAGAAAAAGTAATTGTCAAGTTTCTTACTTGGCCGCAGCGTGTTAAAAGCCCATTTGGTGCGGTAGTGGAAATACTTGGAGCGCCAGGAACCATGGATGTTGAGATGCATTCTATTCTAGCGGAATTTGGTTTTCCATTTAAATTCCCGAATGAAGTAACGGCAGAATCCGAAAAGATTAAAGAAGCAGATTATAAAATTGAAGCAAAAAGCAGAAGGGACTTTAGAGATGTTCTGACCTTTACAATTGATCCCCATGATGCAAAAGATTTTGATGATGCTCTTTCTTATAAAGAATTAAATAACGGAAATATTGAAATTGGAGTTCATATTGCAGATGTTTCTCATTATGTACAACCAAATACTGAATTAGACAAAGAAGCTTATAGTAGAGGGAATTCAGTTTACTTGGTGGACAGAGTAATACCTATGCTTCCTGAAATATTATCAAATCAATTGTGCTCTCTTAGACCAGAAGAAACTAAATTGACATTTTCTGCCGTATTCGAATTAAACAAGGAGGCGAAAGTCGTAAATGAATGGTTTGGGAAGACTATAATTTATTCGGATAAAAGATTTGCCTACGAAGACGCACAAGCTATTATTGAGGGAAAAGTTCAGGACGAATATTTCGGAGAAGTTATTCTTACCATGGATAAATATGCCAAGGTTCTGCGCAAGAAAAGAATGATTACCGGAGCTTTGGAAATAGAAAGTCAAGAAGTCAGATTTAAGCTAGATGAAGCAGGTAATCCTTTAGGGATTATTTTGAAAGAGTCTAAAGACGCGAATAAACTGATAGAAGAATTTATGCTTTTAGCAAATAGAAGAGTTGCAACTTTTATTGGGAAACCTGAGCCGAATAAGTTAGTTATTCCATTTTTGTATAGAACGCATGATGAACCAAATGAAGAAAAAATTGCAGATTTAAAGATCTTTCTAGATCAATTTGGATATAAAATCCAACATGTAAAGGATAAGCCAATTTCATTTGCTTTAAACAAAGTAATGGAAGAAGCTAAAGAAAAAGACGAATTACATATCATTGGACCAATGGTTATCCGTTCTATGTCGAAAGCAATTTATGAAACAGATAACATTGGTCATTACGGTTTATCGTTTGATTATTATTCACACTTTACATCTCCAATTAGAAGGTATGCAGATTTATTAGTCCATCGCGTTTTATTCGAAAAACTAAATAATAGAACTTATCACGGAAGTAAAGAATTAGATGCACAGTGTAAGCATATTTCAGCAACAGAAAAAGAAGCTGCGAGTGCTGAGAGATCTTCAACTAAGTACATGCAAGTCAAATTCATGAGTGATAAAATTGGTCAATCATTTGCCGGAAAAATTACCGGGGTAACAGATTTCGGATTATTTGTCGAATTAAACGAAACGAAATGTGAAGGGTTAATCCATGTTTCTACCTTACAAGGCAACTTTTCTTTAAACGATAAAACGAAACGATTAGAGTCTTACCAAACAGGAGAGTCTTTTCATCTCGGACAAGCAATTAATGTAGTTGTAAAGAATACAGATATATTTAAAAAGCAAATAGATTTGGAGTTAGCTAAATAGTTCTAGCAGGAAGTCTAGGTACTTATAATAAAGTCCGCGTGAATCAATTCTTCACCCCTGTATCTTTGAACTAACTGAATAGTCGCAATTACATCTTTTTCACAATAGGTTATAATCCTATCAATATCTTTTTCTTCATAGAAAACAGAAGCAACTTGGCTTCCGTCAATATCATCTTTTGGCGTAGGAATGTCAAAGATATAAGTTAATAGCTCCAGGGACGTATAATGCTTATAGTCACCGAACTTCCATAGTTCCATGGTGTCAAGATGATTTATTTCCCAAGGTTTTTTGCCTGCGATGTTTAGTAGTTTTGGGAGTTTTAATCCGTTAATTAACATGCGTCTACCCAAAAAAGGGAAATCAAACTCTTTTCCATTATGCGCACATAAAGAGTAGGAATCATGGTTGTAATGAGCATTTAATAAATCATTAAACTCTTGTAATACTTTTTTTTCATCTTCTCCAGCGAAAGATTTTAACCTGATTTGTGTTTCACCGTCTTTTTGAATCAACATACCAACGCTAATACAAGCTACTTTGGCAAATTCAGAATAAATTCCTGCTTTCTCATAAATTTCATCAGGAGTTTTGTCTTCTCTTTCTTGCAAGAAACGTGTTTTTTTTGTCCAAAGTTCTTTTCCTCTTTCTGAAAGTTCAT
>CAWUXI010000016.1:0-13502 GCA_963926405.1 uncultured Flavobacteriales bacterium | reverse complement strand
CGTGATTTAGATTGGGGAGTTAAAGTTCCTGTTGACGGAGGAGATGGAAAAGTGCTGTATGTTTGGTTTGATGCTCCTTTAGGTTATATTTCAGCAACAAAACAATGGGCCGAAGATACAGGCCGAAATTGGGAAGACTACTGGAAGTCCCCTGACACCAAGTTAGTTCACTTTTTAGCAAAAGATAATATCGTATTTCACTGTATAATATTTCCAATTATTCTAAAATTATTAGGAGATCATATACTGCCAGATAATGTTCCTGCTAATGAATTTTTAAACTTAGAAGGAAAGAAATTAAGCACTTCCAGAAATTGGGCTGTATGGGGGCATGAGTATTTAGAAGATTTTCCAGGACAGGAAGACGTGCTTCGATATGTGCTTACTTCAATATCTCCAGAAAACAAAGACAGCGACTTTTCATGGAAAGATTTTCAGGCGAGAAACAACAATGAACTCGTTGCAATTTATGGGAACTTTGTGAACCGATGTTTGGTTTTAACACACAAGTATTACGATGGAGCTGTTCCGAAAATTGGAGAGCTAACCGATTATGACAAAGAAGTATTAGAAGAATTGGCGTTAATTCCATCTAAAGTGTTAAATGCAATTGAATCTTATCGATTTAGAGAAGCACAAGCAGAAGCCATGAGCTTGGCAAGGCTGGGAAATAAGTACTTAGCTGACACAGAGCCTTGGAAGTTGATTAAAACGGATGAAGAACGCGTTAAAACGATAATGAACATATCTCTTCAAATAACAGCGAACCTTACGGTTGTGTTTGAACCCTTTTTACCTTTTACTAGTAATAAATTAGCGGCGATGCTCGGAATAGAGTTATTAAAATGGAATGCCGCCGGACAAGAAGATTTAATGAGTACGGGCCATGTTATCAATAAAGCAGAATTGCTTTTCAGTAAAATTGAAGATACCAAAATTGAAGAACAAATAGCAAAATTAGAATCAGCTACAAAAGCAAATAGTAAATTCCCCCCTATGAAAGATGAAGTAACATTTGACGATTTCACAAAAATGGATATCCGTGTTGGAGAGATTATGACAGCAGAAAAAGTAGATAAAGCAGATAAGCTTTTGAAGCTAACAGTTAATACAGGCCTAGATACGCGTACTGTTGTTTCAGGAATTGCGGAGCATTATTCTCCTGAAGATGTTGTTGGACAAAAGGTGTCAATCCTAATGAATTTAGCTCCACGCAAGATTAGGGGCGTAGAATCTCAAGGCATGATTTTAATGGCCGAAGACAGTGAAGGAAAACTGTCATTTATTTCTCCAACTAAGGAGATGGAAGCTGGAGGAGAGGTTAGGTAATAACTAATCCAAAAAACGCGAAACAAATAGCCGTATTTAAACTATTCTTTAACCAGGATTACCGAGTACTTATTTAATCAATAAGTTTATCGCATTACTACAATCTTTTTAGACTTTACCAATTGATTGTTTTGAATTACCTGGATAAAATAAGTTCCACTAACAAATTGACTGCAGTCAATACTTTCTTTTTCAGTATAAACATTTTTAGATAGCATTACCTCTCCTAATTGGTTAATAATCTGTACTCTAGAATTAGAAACTCCTTCTACAACTATTTCATTCACAGCAGGGTTCGGGAATATAGAAATTGTTTTATTTACTTCATTGACTCCAACACCACTAACAATAGCTGTACGGTAGGTTACACCTCCCGTATAACTGTTTTGGTATACAAAGTGGAAAACACCATCAGCAAAAACAAGATCAGGATTAGATTGGCTTCCAAGAGGTTGTGCATTTAAAAGTGTTACCGAATCAAGTTTTGAATCACCCACAAATGAATAAGCAAAATAACATTCTTGGCCAGGTGAACCTGAAACGTACTCTTGATAAACAACACCAATTGTATTTCCCTCTCCAGCAATTCTTGGATAATTTTGCGCCCCTTGTGCAACCCCCGGCATTCCCCAATTAGTTGTGCTGATGGCATTCGATTTATCCACAGTAGTAATAATTGCTTTTGAGGTTCCTGATCCACCAGTCATCCAAACCATATAAAAACTATTATTAATAAACGCTCCGTGAGCTCCACTTGATGGACATGCATTTAAAACCCACTCGGCATCGTCGACGTCAGCTCCTATTGGGAAAGTTCCTCCTCCATCAGCAGAAAAGGAAGCCCACATATCTCTTAAGTTAGCGTTATTATCTCGAAATAAAAGTGCCTGGTCTGATCCGTTTAAAATGATTTCAGAAGGACAGCAGTCACAGACTTCTGTTCCGGATAACGATTCACTCGCATTAATTGGTGTTTGCCAAGTTGTTCCTGCGTCAGTAGAATTAGAAACAACATAGCGAGGATTAATCCAATTCGCATCATGCGTCATATAACTTACCGCAATATCTCCATTTGAATTATTTCCAATTGAAGCGAATCGGTTTAGGCCACTATACCCACTAATGTTTACCGTATCTGAGAAAGACACTCCTCCATCTGTTGAGGTTACACAGTAAACATCAAATCCAGCGTTTAAATCAGCATCGTAAATTACCCATACTGAATCTCCTTTAGCCGCAATATCTGGACCTGTCCAACTAGCCGTATAAGGATTTATTCCCGAAGGGTTTACAGCGATAGGAGTGGAAAATACTCCTCCATTTAATCGAGAAACATATACGGGCTGAGTGCCCGTTCCTCCTCCCCATACTACCACGGGAACATTGTTTGAGGTCAATGCAATTCGAGGCCGAAGGTTTCCGTAACCACTGCCCACTTCTGTTTCGGCAGACCAAAACAATTCTTGCGAAAATGTGTAACTCGTGATAAATAAGGCAATTAAAGTAATAGCTGTTTTCATACTAAATAACTGATTGTTTCTCCAAAGATAATAAAAAACAAGAAGAAAAATTTACTAAACGTTCTTATTGCCGGGGAAATGAAATTATAAAAAACATAATGTAAATGCTGAGAGAAAATAGCTGGGAAATCCATACTTTTATAGAATCAAGAATTAAATTATGAAAACCTTTCCATTATTATTCGCTCTTATTAATTGTTCTTTTATTAATGCTCAGAATATTTTAATTTCAGAAGACTTTGAAGGAGGTAATTTCCCTGCAGGATGGTCCATTACTACCAATGCGTCTGATGGAGGCTGGAACATGGGGACAAGTCAAATGATTGAGAGTGCATGGTGGTCTATAGCTTCACATGGAAATATTATTGGATCAAATGATGATGATTGCGACTGCGACAAGAGCATGGATTATTTAATAATGCCGCCATTAGATTTATCGGGATCTGTCACTATAGCACTTCAATTTGAGAATTATTATGACGGCGGCAATTTTGGTGGAGCATCAGAAATGGCATCGATAGAATATAGCTTGAATAATGGAAATACTTGGGTGGTGCTATCTGAAATAATAGGAACAGATGATGCTTCATGGGATTCTCAACTCGTTGACTTAAGCGTTTTAGCCGGAAATTCAAATGTTTTGATTGCGTTCCATTACAATGATAATGGGGGTTGGGTATTCGGTTGGGCTATTGATGACGTGCTCGTATTTGAGCCGCAGGGACTTGACGCCAATTTGTCAAGCATCTCTGTGAATTCCACCCAAGATGCTCCCTCAGTGGTGCCAATTACAGGGACAATTTCTAATTCCGGTGCTGCTATAATAAGTTCATTTGATATAACTTGGAGTTTAGGAGGGGCTATGGCTTATACTCAAACTTTTTCTGGGCTTACTATTCCTTCACTTGGATCATATAATTTTACGCACCAAGACAACTGGACAATACCCCAATCCGGTCAATATCAATTAGACGTAACGGTGTCTAATGTAAATGGTCTAGGAGCGGATGATGACAACACTAATAATTCTGTGTTTCAAAGCATACAAGTAGTAGAATATGGGACTATTCAAGATGGAGGGATTCAAAGAGATTATATATATTATCATCCTGGAACAGCTCCCGCGAATTGCCCTCTGGTATTTGTTTGTCATGGTTATTCTGGCTCCGCTCAAGGTATTATGGACTATTCAGAATTCAATTCGTTAGCCGATGAATTTGGCTTTGCAGTTTGCTATCCGCAAGGTACCGAAGATTCCTTTGGTAGCACTTTTTTCAATGTAGGATATGATTTTCAAAATAATGAAACGGTAGACGATGTAGCGTATCTGGTAAATTTAAATACATACCTCCAGACAAACTACTCCTTAGATCCTTCTGAGGTGTTTTGCACGGGGATGTCCAATGGGGGTGACTTATGTTACATGCTAGCGTGTCAAGCTTCCGAAACATTTAGAGCTGTGGCTCCTGTTTCCGGTATGATTCTGCAAGAAATTATGGATAATTGCTCGCCGAATAGTGAAGTTTCCATTTTTGAAATTCATGGAACACAAGACAATGTAACTTATTTTGATGGCGACCCAAACAATTTAGATGGATGGGGGGCATATCCAAGTATTCCCGAAACCATGACTTTTTTTAAAAACCTATTTGGGTTACAGTTATTAAGTACCGCAAATCTTCCCAATACAAACACAAGTGATGGAAGCTCTGTTTCATCAGAAAAATATGGAATAGAAAACTCTTGTGCAGAAGTTTGGCTATATACAATTCAAGGGGGAGGGCACGACTGGCCAGGGGCAGGTGGTAATATGGATATTGATGCAGGAAGAGAAGCTTGGTTGTTTTTTGATCAACTTTGCGAAACTTCTGTTGGGATAAACGAATTTTATGCGACTCCAAATAGAAAATTAATCAAAATGATTGATTTAATTGGCAGAGAAACAACCCTTAAAAGTAACATCCCGCTAATTTATATCTACGATGACGGCAGCGCAGAAAGAGTCTTTAAAATGGAAGACTAAAACGCTGACAAGCATTTATATCTAACATAAGTTAAAGGTGAATCCATTTTCACCAAAGTTCTACGCGAGTTGTATTTTTAACTGTACCTTACTCCAAGATTTTTATGCCTTCTATTGAACAAAATAAATTAAAGATTAAAAGCCCATGAAAAATATAGTAGCAATTCTATTAATGTTAACCTGCATGGCAGGATGTCAAACAGAAGGAAGAGATTATGCAGAACATAAAGAGTTGTCTCCAATGGAAGAGTGGTTAAAAAAAGACGTTATATCGTTTTCAGTTCCTATCGAAAAAGAAAATCAGGAATACAATATGAGCTTAGCGTATAGGTATGTTGTTGGACATAATCATGAAATAGTAAAAGTTAAAGTAAGTGAAACCAGCCCTAGCGGCAAAAAAGAATCAGTTGAGTATGATTTAAACCTGTTAGATGAAAATGGATACTACAAAGGAGATGGTTCGCTCGGTATTATAGACACTGAACATTTGATAGTAGCTAATAAAATATTTGAAGAAAAGGGGACATACAATTATAAAATTGAGCATTTGATGCCAAATGACCCTATTGAATTTGCCATAGAAATAGGAGTGATTTTAGACCAGGTAAAGTAGTCATAATCCGACTACTGAATTATGCGCTATCGTGTAATTCTCTAAAAATACAACCTTATTAACACAGCGGGCGAGACTTAATGTCACCTATGGCATGATGCTTGTCTATTGCGGGTACGGAAAACTTAACAAACATTGCCTTTCGAGGTAAGCCATTAAAACAAAAGCATGAATGTATTCTTGACATATCTTATTATTGGGTTTTTAGTAAGCAATCCAGCTGAAGACAAAAAGAGGAGGCAAACCATTACTGGGTCAATAACCACTTCCGGAAGTTACTGTGGAGGAGTTGCTCCTTCCGAAGAAATGCTTCAAAACACCCAAGCAACTAGACCTATGAGTGGTTTTATGGTTTATGTAAAAAAAGGGTCTGAAAACAAGTTATCATCTTGTATTGTTGACAGTACTTTCACTGATTCTAATGGGAACTACTCATTCGACTTGCGCCCAGGAAATTATGTTCTTTTACAAAAAGAGCAATTAAATAAAAACATTTTTGAAACATATAAATCATCAAAATCGATCCAAGTAGACCATGATTGCATGGAATTGTGGTGGAAAAAAGGGCTTACATCTATTACAATAGGCAGTGAAAACATAGACAATTTAAATTTCCATTTTCAAAAACGATGTTTTGTGCCGTTAAGTATTCCTTGTTTGCGTTACATTGGTTATTACCCTCCTTGATCTTGCCTTACTTTTTTTATCATTTTGACCCATAATTCTCTACCAGATCTCGGCTCTACGGAGTTGTAGCATGGATCCATTATTTCAATGTCAAAATAAGGTTCAAAATAACCTATATATTCTTTTTTATTTCCTCCATAAGGTGGATGTTCTTCATTTAATTGAGCGTCAAATAACAAGCCCACCAACTTTCCCCCTAAATGTAACAATTCCGCCATTTTTTTTGCATATGCGGGCCTAAGGTTTTTGTCAATAGCACAGAAGAAAGTTTGTTCGATGATTAGATCAAACTTGCCATTTAGGTTAAAAAAGTCTTCATTAAAAAGCTGACTCACCGGTAAATTCGGCACGCGTTCTTTAATGTTAGAAATTGCAAATGGTGAAATATCAATTACAAAAACCTTCTTAAATCCATTGTTTAAGATGTATTCCGCTTCATGACTATTACCTCCGCCAGGAATTAGTATTGACAGTTCTTTATTGGTTATTTGGCTAATATACGCCTCAATCGGTGGAGAAATTTTTCCTAAATCCCATCTTGTATCATTGTTTTGATAACAATTATTCCAATAATCTTCTGTCAATTTCATGTACTATATGTTAATCGCATATTACAATTCTAATCATAAAAACTGTTTCAGCCTAAAACAAAATCTTATACTGCATAATTGGAAGCATTCCAATTTGATACCTGGTTAAGATCGTCTGTTTTGAAGCGTCATATACTTGGCTAAATACATTTTTGCTATTGGTAGCGTTTTGCATTGTAAACGCCCATTCTTGTGTGATTTTTTTTCCATTTAATTTATATCCTATTTTAATGTCCGTTCTGAAATATTCAGGATGCTGCGGAGCAAATGCATTGTCATAGTCATAAACCGTAGCATTCTGATTTTGACTTTGTTCTAGGTCTATTGGAATGTACCTTTGGCCACCGTTTAAGGTAAACTTAATGTCTAGCAATAATGAACTCTGCCTTTTAGATGCCTTTTTTGACGTAAAATAAAACTCTTTCCCAACCAAGATGTTAGTTGTATAGTTTCCATTAAAAGCTGTGTTTCTTTCTAGTCCGTCAGCTCCTTTGTAAGTTGAGTTATATAATGATCCAGTAAATAGATAGTAGAAGCCATTGTTTAAAAACCTTTCCACAGTAAGTTCTAGCCCATAGTTTGTTCCCGTACCTTCATTTACTAATGTGTCGGGAAATGCTAAATCGAAATTGGCCCCAAAATTTAGTGTGCTATATTGTGGATAGCGATAACTTATAGGAACGTTATCCAGTATCTGATAATATGATTCCATTTTTAGCCTTGAATGTTTTCCTAAGCTTCTATCATATGCCACAACAAAATGCTGGCTTCGAACCATCTTTAACTCTTTATTTGGAATTACAGCCTCTCCTTTATCGTCAAAAACGGTATTTCCATAGATATCTGTTAGCTCTCTAAAAAATAGCCTGCTCGGTGGTAGCTGATTGTGTAGGCCATAAGCTGCACTAATCGTGTTTTTGTCGTTCAATTTGTATTTAACCCCTAGTCTAGGCTCAACAGCAAAAGTGTTGTTGTAAATAAAATATTGACTGTGAATACCCGTATTTAAAGTTACGTCTTCGTTTATTCTAAATTGCCACTGAACGAAAGGCTGAATAAAATAAGTGGCCCCATCGTAGTTGGTAAGCTGTCTCCATTGGGGTTGTATAATGGCGTATGAATTTGAAAATGGGTTAAACACACTGTCCAGCCTCTGATGAATACTGTCCTGTAAATGAAAGAATTTTCGCTGATTATACACCCCTACTTTTAATAAGTTTCTTGCATTAATCTTTTGATTGAAAATGATGTTAAAAGATTGTTTTCCTTCGAAACTATTGTTCCGATAGTATGGATTGTAATTGCCGGTGGCGGGATTTAGCGTGTCGTTTATTATATCGTTTGCAGTAGCGTCAACGGCAAAGCTTGTTTTAAGAAAAGCTTTGTCATTAAACCGATATGTATTGGATAAAGAAATTACTCCTATTCTTGATTTAAAAACAATGTCTTCGCCGCTGTCGGTAAATAAATTTTCCTCGCCTTCCTGCTCACTGTCTAAAAATGATGCATCGCTAACTCCTCCGACAGCCCATAAAACGGTTCTCCCTTTTTTGTTTGGAAAATTTAACTTAAACATTCCATCTTGATAACCCGGAACGGCAGTTCCTGCGCCAAAATCAAGCCCCATTTTTTTAAATAATCCAAGTGTAGAGTAGCGATAACTTGCTATATATGAAGAATATTTACCTTTCTTGATAGGTCCTTCCGCAGTTAGCTCAAGCCCGTTAAATCCAATCTGAGACAAGAACTCGTGTTTTTCGTTATTTCCATTTTTCAGCTTCAAATCAAAAACTCCAGCCAAGGCGTTTCCGTATTCTGCCGGGAATGCGCCAGTCATAAAATCAGAGTTGTCTAGAACATTATTGTTTAAAATACTAATCGGGCCGCCTGTTGTGCCATTTAAAGCAAAATGACTGGGGTTTGGTATATCAACGTCTTCCAGTCGATACAAAACTCCTGTCGGAGAGTTTCCACGAATTACGATATCGTTCCTGCTGTCGTCTGCCCCTTGCACACCCGCAAAGTTTTGGGCCATTCTAGCCACGTCATTTAAACTTCCTGCATATCGCTGGGTCTCTTCAATGGAAAAAGTCCGAGCACTAACAGTTGCCATTTTATTTACGGTTTTATCTTTATCTGGGCCAGACTTAACAACAACTTCTTCCATAATAATCGATTCTTGAATCTCAATATTAAGAATCAATTCTTTCCCAGAAGTAAGCTCAATATTAGATAGTGTCTTTGGCTCATATCCAACAAAGCTTATTTTAATATTATGGCGGCCAATTGGAACGTCAATAATTTTGAATCTTCCATCAAAATCTGCGGCTGCACCTTGCAGAGGCGCAACTGAAGTAATAATTATATTTGCTCCTGGCAAGGGCGACTTAGAGTCTTTGTCAATAACAAGCCCTCTAATATTCTGTGTAATCTGAGTTTGTCCAAAAAGAGATATAATAACTAGTAATACTGTAACAATATTTTTCATTTCATATTTTTGATGGCACAAAGAAACAACTGATCTTCTTCAAAAAAAACTAAAAGGTACGAATAGCTGTCTTTTGGGATGAAATGAAGTACTTGGTACGAATGGTGATATTAGCTGACCGAAGAAACCAACGATTTAAAATGAGCTGATTTTTTTCTAGGTAAAAGCACAAAAATAAAAAAGCCCCTAACAAATACTTGCTAGAGGCTATAAATAATGTTTTTAAGATCTTATTTATTGAAAGAAATTGACATGCTTGTTCCTTTCGCCATTGCATCAACATCAAATTCCCCTGGAATCTGATCCATTGCTTCTGGCATTTGCCCTTTTATTTGCGCTATTAAGTCTTCGGCTGTTAAAGCAAGCGTTAACTTGTCAGCTGAAACGCTTTCGACAGATAATTCAATTTTTCCTTCTTGACCTTCTAATTCTCCTTCAAGAGTTAATTTATCTCCTGCAAGAGACCAATTAAAAGTAAAAGCCTCATCCTCTCCTTCAGCTGATACCACTAATTTCCCATCTTCTTTAAAATCAAATGTAACTTTTTCAATTTGTGCAGATGCTTCAGAAAGCATTTCTTGCTTTCCTTCTTCAATCATTCCTTTAAATGCGGCAAGGCCATCTCCTAAAGTTAAATTCAAAGAACTAGGGGCCGCTTTCCATGACCCTATTAAGTCTGCTGAAGTCTGCTCAGTTCCTCCACAAGAAACTAATACTAATGCAGTTAATGCAACCGCCAATGTTTTAAATACCTTTTTCATTTGATTTTCATTTGATTTTTATTAAGCGACAAAAGACGAACAATCTTTACAATAATAAAAGAAAAACCTCCAAAAACTTCATAAACAATGTACTTTTAATGATTAGATAGTATTTGTTAAATTTGCTGCATGAAAAAAATAGGAATTATTGGAGGAGGAAGTTGGGCAACGGCAATTGTAAAAATGCTATCGAACAATATTGAGGGGTTTACTTGGTGGATGAGAGATGATAATCAAAGGGAACATATTATCGGGCACAACCATAATCCGAGATATCTGCAGTCTGTAGTTATTAACAATAACATTCTAAAAGCTACAACCGATATAAAGTCGACAATAAAGGAAAGTGATATTCTTATAATAGCCACACCTTCTGCTTTTATAGATGAAACATTGGCGCAGTTTTCAAAAAAAGACTTTAAGGGAAAGTATATTATCTCAGCTGTAAAAGGGATAATCCCGCAAACGAATGAGATTCCGGCAGATTATTTCCGTAACAAATTTAGTGTTCCTTTTGAAAATATTGGGATAATTAGCGGGCCTTGTCATGCGGAAGAGGTAGCTTTAGAAAGACTCTCCTACTTAACGATTGCAAGTCCAAACAAAGCGTTAGCGGATCAAATCGCCAACAACTTGTCGTGTAGATATATTAAGTGCTCTATTTCTGATGATCTAATAGGTACAGAAATTTCTGCTGTTTTAAAAAATGTTTACGCACTCGCCGGTGGAATCTGCCACGGACTTGGATATGGAGACAATTTTCAAGCTGTATTAATGAGTAACGCTATTCAAGAGATTTCCAGGTTTGTGGATGCTGTTCATCCTATTCATAGAGACGTAAAGTCTTCTGCATATTTAGGGGATTTGTTAGTTACCGGCTATTCTTTGTATAGTAGAAATAGAACTTTCGGAAATATGATAGGAAAAGGGTATTCTGTAAAAGCCGCTCAACTAGAAATGAATATGGTTGCTGAAGGCTATTATGCTACTAAATGCATTATGGAAATAAATGAAAAATATAAAGTGGAGTTACCTATAACAAAGGCTGTTTATCATATCTTATATGACAAGATTTCTCCCTCAATTGAAATGAAGATTTTATCTGACAATTTAAGTTAAATGAATAATAGTTGAAACCAACGCACCCAAAACACTACAAATATTTACACTTCATAATTACTTTTATATCTTCTTTGCCCAGTACAAATTTAAAGTCTTGAAAATGAGGTTTTGAATAGCCCACGTGAAAATAATTTGAAAAAGCAAAACCCTCTTGGGGGAATAAATATTTAAACCTCATTTTCCTATCCCAGTCTTCATCATCTAAAAGAGCAATTCCGTAAACTCCTGGTCTTAATCCTTCAATAGAAGCAATCACTTTTCCATCTTTTAATTTTGTTTTTAAAACTGTTTGTTTCAAAACAGCTTTTTTATTTTGGTAATCTTTATCGTTAGTATATAATCCCAATAATAAGTGCCCATCAGAACTCCGAACATCAGTAATCTCAATTGATAAAGTTTGCGCCACATGAACACTTGAGAGAAAAAATAGACCAAGAAGAAGAAATACTCTTATCATTATATTTAAAGTACCTTAATTAAATTTGAACATTCCGTAACACTATTATTGCATTATGTCCTAAAATCATAATTTCACCAAACGAGGAAGATCAATTACAAACCAAAAACCTAAACAAATAATAAATATATCATCGAAATTCATAAAAAAAACTATAACCAACTGATTTACTGTACATTAAGCGCTTATTAGTAAAAAGCTCTAGAATGCCTCAACTTCTCATTTTGACAGCGTTATGTGCCACGAAGAACAAAACCCTCTTAAAACATCTCTAAACGCTGTTTTTGTGTTTAATTATGTAAATCTGGCTAGAATATCTATTGTTTTTTGAATTAGCAGCAAAATTCGATTTAAACCCATTTATCAAACCTGAAAAAATATTGCCCCTTTTATATTTTTCTGAAACCATACTTATGTAATAAGAATCAAATTTCATTGGCAATATCTCAATAACCTCCATTCCGTGTTTAGAAAAAAGCCTTTTCATATTCTCAGGCCTAAAATGATACAGGTGAATTGGTAAATCATAGGCAGCCCAACTTGCCATATAATGTTCTGCATCTTTGCTAGAACAATTAGGAACAGCAACCATTAAAGTCCCTTGTTTCTTTAATATCTTTTTATATTGTTCAATGTCTTCATTCAAATTATACACATGTTCTAGCACATGCCACATAGAAATTACGTCAAAAGTATTCTCTTCAATCTCATATAAATGACTTAAGTTTTTTGCTTCAATTGCATTCTTTTCGAGTGCAATTTTTCGAGCTGAAACATCTGGCTCCAATCCCATTGTATTCCAATTATGGGCTTTACAATAGCCCAAAAAATCTCCTGTCCCGCATCCAATATCTAAAATAGTTTTATCTTTTGTATACTTTGATGCAAGATTTTCCTTTTGCTTAATTGCTCTTGATCGGACAATGTGGTAAACCCGGTTTACCAATCCTTTTTTTGTTCCAGAATGTGAAACATAATTATCAGATTTATAATAATCTCCTATGGTTTCTTCCGTAGGAATTGGACTCGTAAACCGAAAAGAACAATCTTTACATTCCACAATTTTAAACAAATCATTACTCACGTTGTGGTCTTCTGCCTCTAAAAAAGGGTGCTGCGATTCACTTCCACACACTGGGCACTTTTCAATATTTCTTAACTGATGTTCCACGTGAAACAATTTATTAATTTATAGCTCTTTCTTACCTTATTCATTGAAACACACAAACATGATCTACATGAGTCAACTCTAATTTTACCTGCCCAAATATATCATTAACACTGAGATATCAGAGGGTTTAATGCCGCTAATTCTACCCGCTTGACCGAGGGTTCCTGGGCGAATCTCGTTCAGTTTCTCTTTCGCTTCATTAGAAAGAGAAGAAAACTTACTGTAGTCAATATCAAGAGGAATCGTAACATATTCTAGTCTAGAAAGCTTATCCGCAACATCCTGTTCTCTGTCTAAATACCCCTTATATTTTATCATTATTTCAGCCTGTTCCAAGACATCCCGCCTCTCGTTTCCAATAGCATCAATAAACTCCGATAGACTATCATTTGCAATTTGTAAATCCTGAATGGTTAAAAAGGGTCGCGCCAAAACTCCGTCCATTTTAACCTTCTGTTTAATTGGCGCCGTTTTCTTTTTCTCTAAAATTGGATTAATTCTATCAGGCTCAATTGAGGTTTTGCGAATAAACTTTATAAGTTCATCAGTTTTCGATTGCTTCTCTGAAACCTTTCTCATTCGGGTTTCTGACGCTAATCCTATATTATACGCTTTTTCCGTAAGCCGTAAATCAGCATTGTCCTGACGTAACAATATGCGGTATTCTGCTCTTGAAGTAAACATTCGGTACGGTTCTTCTGTGCCTTTTGTAATCAAATCATCAATCAAAACACCAATATA
>CAWUXI010000015.1:0-9657 GCA_963926405.1 uncultured Flavobacteriales bacterium | reverse complement strand
GATGTGGGTAGCGAATCTCTATTATTGGGGGTTCAATCAATATATTATTCAAAGAACCCTAGCGGCAAAATCTTTGAAAGAAGCGCAAAAAGGGATTTTATTAGCAGCTTTCCTTAAATTAATTATTCCATTAATTGTAGTTATACCTGGAATCGCTGCATTTGTAATGACAGCAGATGTTGATGTTATGTCTGGACTAGGTGAATTAGGACAGCAAAATATGCCAACTTCAGAGCATCCAGATAATGCATATCCTTGGCTCTTGCAGTTTTTACCTGTAGGGTTAAAAGGGTTGGCTTTTGCAGCCCTTTCTGCGGCAATTGTGTCCTCTCTTGCCTCAATGTTAAATTCTACCTCCACTATTTTCACCATGGATATTTACAAACCTTATTTTAATAAAAGTGCAGGCGATCGGGAACTTGTTCGGATGGGAAGAATTAGTGCAACGGTAGCATTAATTATAGGTGCAATTATGGCCCCATTATTGGGCGGAATTGATCAGGCATTTCATTTTATACAAGAGTATACAGGGGTTGTAAGTCCCGGTATTTTAGCAGTATTTATGTTAGGTCTATTTTGGAAAAAATCTACAAATAAAGCAGCAATAATAGGAGTAATCACTTCCATTCCAATTGCAATGTACTTCAAAATAGGACCAAAAAATTGGATAGATAGTACATTGTTTGTCGATCTACCATTTCTGCATCAGATGGGATATACTGTTCTTATAACTATGGCTATTATAGCAGTTATTAGTTTTGTCCAAAACAAAGGAGCTGTGGATGAAAAAGGTATTCATATAAATACCTCGACCTTTAAAACATCTCCAATATTTAATGCAGGTTCATTTGCGGTAATATTAATTTTGGTTGCCCTTTACGCTTTCTTTTGGAGCTAAAATAATAGTACAGCTTCAAAACATCTCTCGATTAAGAAATATCTCTTTTGTTGATGAAATTAAGTTTTGTTTACTAATCCCCTGAAAAGTAGATTGGCACTTGCTGGGTTTGTTGCTAAGGGTACATCATGTACATCACAAAGCCTCATAAGCATTGAGATATCTGGTTCGTGCGGATGTTTATCTAGTGGATCTCTGAAGAAAATAACAATATCACATTTACCTTCGGCAACGCGCGCAGCTATCTGGGCATCACCTCCGATTGGACCAGATAATAACTTAGTCACTTTAAAACCTGCTTTTTCGACTTTTGAACCTGTCGTTCCAGTTGATATAAGAGATACTTCATTGTTATGAAGGGTTTCTGCTTGCTCGTTTAGAAACTGAACCATCTCAGCTTTCTTGCCGTCATGGGCAATTATAGCGATTTCCATAATGTTATTGTATTAAGTACAAGAACAAATATACAGTAATATTGATTATAGCCTTTTTAAATAACTCCTATTCTTTAACTTTTTCTTACCGTTCATCAATCTAATTTTTATTTTATATTAATTTATCCTTATATTTTTCAATTAAACCTAAACCATAAAAAACCAAATAATCGTGAAATATTTAATTCTAACTCTATTTTACTGTGCTTCAGTTCTTAATGTTTATTCTCAAAACGTACATCGATGGTATCAAGATGGGAAAGTTGTTTTTCAGCTGAAACAAAGCGAAAAAAGACCGATATCTGAATCTGGAACCTTAACTATTGATGCCTTTCAGTTCCTGAAAGATGTTGAATTAATCTTCGGTATTGAAAGAGTTGTTCAATTACACCCCGGAATTAATGATAGATTATTGAACAGAACTTATCAGGTAGAATTCAGTGAGATTAATAAAGTGGGCGATTTGGTTGCTTATTTAAGCAAGTTAGCGCCTCTTGAATATGCTGAAAAAAAAGAGCTACATGAAAGCTTCTTAACACCGAACGACCAGTATTGTATTAATTCATTCAATTCAGGTCAGTGGGCATTATTTCAAATAGACGCTCCTTTGGCATGGGATATATCAACGGGGTCATCGGATATTGTAGTAGCCGTAACTGATAATGCAATTAATATTAGTCATCCTGATTTAGCTAATAAAATGGTCCCAGGTTGGGATGCTGTGGATAATGATAATGACCCTTCGCCGTGCGGCGGTAATGACGGTTTTCATGGGTCGCATGTTTCCGGAATTGTCGGTGCAGAAACGAACAATAATATTGGCATTGCCTCTATTGGTTATAATGTGAGTATTATGCCTGTAAAAATTGGGGACTGCAACACGGGGTCTTTGACGAGTGGTTACGATGGTATAATATGGGCTGCAGATAATGATGCGGATGTGATCAATATGTCTTGGGGTGGAGGAGGATCTTCTGCTTATGGACAGAACGTATGTAGTTATGCTTGGAACCTCGGTACGATTCTTATTGCAGCTGCTGGAAACGATGGAACTAATCAGCAATTTTATCCGGCTGCATATGATGATGTTGTATCAGTTGCTTCAACCTCAAGTGGAGATGTGAAGTCAAGTTTTTCCCAGTATGGACCATGGGTGAGTATTTCAGCTCCTGGTTCGAGTATTTTGAGTACCGATGAAGGGAGCTCTTACCAGGTAACACAGGGAACTTCAATGGCTTCTCCACTTGTTGCAGGTTTGGTTGGTCTTATGATTTCTCATGCTCCTTCTGCCTCACCACAGCAAGTTGTGGATTGTTTACTGAGTAGCGCTGATAATATTGATGGTGCGAATTCAAACTATATAGGACAGCTCGGGGCGGGAAGAATAAACGCATACCAGGCATTACTTTGTATGAATCAATTCACGTATGCGCTAGATGCAGGTGTTTCATCTATTCAGAGTCCCGTCGGTTCTGTTTGTTCAGCTAGCGTTGATCCACAAATAGTTTTGACCAATTATGGAGGTAACACAATAGCTAATGTGGATATAGAGTATCAAATCGACGCAGGTACTGTTTCTGTGCTTAATTGGACTGGTAATCTTGCGCAAGGTCAATCTACTACTATTACTCTGCCCTTCCAGATACCTGGTGCTGGTTCTCATACACTTACCGCTACCTCGGTAAATCCTAACGGAGCGGTAGATCAAAATACCTCAAATAATTCTGAGACATCTAGTTTCACGATTGTAGCCAATGGCCAAATCGCTGATCTCACTATTGTCACAGATTGCTATGGTTCCGAAATTACTTGGCAAATTGATGAGGATGGTTCTGGAAACACTATGGCGTCGGGAGGTCCTTATGCAGATGTTACTGGGGGAGCAACAAACGTTGAAAATGTATGCTTAGCTTCTGGATGTTATGTTTTTATTATTAATGATTCTTATGGAGATGGACTTTATGGTTCTCAATGGACCTGTACAGTTGATGGAAATTATTTCATGGAAGATCAAACTGGAGCTAATCTATTCCAGATGACCGCTCCGAACGGTGATTTTGGTAGCCAAACAAGCCATAATTTTTGCATCACATCTAACCTGTCACTTGATGCGGGTTTAAGTGGTATTTCTTTTCCATCTGGTACAATCTGTAATTCATCAATAGATCCGGTAGTTCAGCTAAATAATTATGGTTCATCAACACTTACATCGGTTGATATCGTTTATGGTTACGGTGGCCCCAACCAGACTTACTCATGGACAGGAAGTTTGATCCAAGGTGCAAGTGTTGCAGTCAACTTGCCAAATATGGCCGTTACTACTGGAACATACACATTTACAGCTTATACTGACCTGCCCAATGCAGCTGCAGATCTGAATTTGTTAAATGATCAAAGTAATGAGAATTTCACTCTCTTTACCGGTTCTCAGCCACTCCCTTTCAGTGAAGATTTTGAATCGAATACGTTTAATACTAATTCATGGACAATTACAAACCCTGATAACGGAATAACGTGGGAAATTTTGACGGTTGCGGGAAGTGCTGCAGGAGATAAAGCAGCAAAAATGGATTTATATAATTATGGAAATGGATTTGAAAGAGATGGGATGCAAACTCCACCGTTAGATTTTTCAAATTACACCAATGTTAGTATGACCTTTGATCATGCTTTTAGAAGGTACAATGCGAGCTCTGTAGACTCCTTGGTGTTGCTTGTTTCTGCAGATTGTGGTAACACGTTTGATAGAATAGCTGGCTATGCAGAGGACGGTACAGGATCTCTGGCAACAGCATACACAAATACGGCGGAATTCATCCCTGTAGTAGGAGACTGGTGCACAGGTACAGTTGGTGCTGACTGTTTTACGATTGACCTTTCTGCTTATGACGGTCAGTCTTCGGTGGTTGTTCGTTTTGAAAGTTTCAATAACGGTATTGCCGGGAATAACTTATTCATAGATAACATCAATATCGATGGTAACCAACTGAATAACCCTCCAGTGGCGAATTATTCTGCAAATCCTAACCTATGTTTTGGTGAGGATGTTAACTTCACGGATAATTCAGCAGGAAGCCCAACATCTTGGGCCTGGGACTTTGGAGATGCTGTGGGAACAAGTAATCTTGAGAATCCAACTTATAATTATTTTGCAAGTGGTACTTATACCGTATTTCTGACCGTGACAAATGCATATGGAAGTGATACTTATTCTCAAACTATCACGGTAAACTCTTTACCGAATGTTGTTGCAAGCGCTAGCTTAACAAATACTTGTTCAGGAGAATCATTAGACCTCACTGCCTCTGGAGCATCATCATATAATTGGGATAATGGTGCCGGGAACGGAGTAAACGTAACTGTTAGCCCTTCTTCATCAGTAACTTATGAAGTAACAGGGTCGAGCGCGGATGGTTGTATTAATGTTGATCAAGTCAGTATTATAGTAAATCCTAATCCTACGATTAGTTTGTCCTCTTCACAGAACCCTTCTTCCTGTTCCGTATCGGATGGTATTATTACTATTGGATCAGGAGGTACTGGGAACCTTATCTGGACTGGGCCTCTTGCAGGCAATGCTAATAATATAACTTTGCCATACGCAGCCAGCGGTCTTGGGATAGGAACATACACTTTCTCTTTTACTGATATCAATGGATGTGTTGCTCAAGATATTTTTGCTACTATAATTGACACGAACCCTCCTGCTGCACCTACCATTATTCAGGGAAACACTATCAATATTTGTCAGGGGCAGTCAGTTGACCTGACTTCTTCTTATACTTTTGGTAATAGCTGGTCAACGAATGAAATGAGTCAAACGATTTCTGTGAATGTCGCAGGTGGCTATTCAGTTTATTACACAGACCCATCCGGATGTGTTTCATCTGAAACACTTGTGGACGTAATTGAAAACCCGGTTGTTGTTATAGGTACTAGTGGAAATGTTTCCATTTGCTTAGGTGATGATGCTACATTGACTGCTACTGGAGCTTCCAGTTACGCATGGAGCAATGGGGTAGGTAGCGGTTCAAGTGTTACTGTTTCCCCTATAGCGAGCACTACCTATACGGTAACAGGTGCCGATGGGAATGGTTGTGAAAATTCAGGTCAAGTAGATGTAATGGTAAATCCACTTCCAACTGTAGGTGCAGGAGCAGACCAGACAGTTTGTGAAGGAAATCAAGTAATAGTATCAGGTACAGGAGCAAGTTCATATACTTGGGATAATGGAGTAATTGATGGTGTTGCATTTAACGCAGCCACTACCACAACTTATAATGTAACAGGTGCTGATGTTAATGGCTGTTCGAATACAGACGATATATTAGTTACAGTTACACCCTCTCCAGCTGTAGTTTCAATAGCAGCTGAAGATTCTGTCTGTGTAAATTGGGAAGATGTAGCCCTTTCTGGGTCTCCATCTGGAGGTGTGTTTTCAGGAAATGGCGTAACTGATAATCGTTTTTATCCACCCGTTGCAGGAGTAGGTTCACATGATGTGGTTTATAGTTATACAGACCCAACTACAGGTTGTGTGGGTAGAGATACATTAACTATTGCAGTTGAAGAATGTACAGGTATAGTAGAAGTAATGAACAGTAACTTAACAATTTACCCTAACCCAACCCAAGACCAAATAACCATCGATATAAAAGGTTATAATGGCCCTGTTAATGTTTCCGTATATGACTTACAAGGAAGGTTGTTAGAAACCACTACAAACACCAAAGTATCTCTTAAAAAACACGCCAAAGGAATCTATGTTCTTAAGGTAAGTTATGGAGATATAACTGAAATGGTTAGGGTAGTGAGGGAGTAGTTGTTTCTTTGTCTGATTAAATAAACTATTCCAATGCTTTCAAAGCCATCAAGACTTTCAGAATATGGTTTGATTTTGCTCCCGTCAAGGTCACGAAGAAAGCAAAGTCCAATGAGTAAAACTCATTGGACTTTTTTATGTTAGCCTACAAATCCCCCATAGGAGTAGCCGTTCCCGGTTGAGTCTTAAACTTATCGTAACATGGGATTTGTCGATTCTTCGCCTTATCCTTTCTTTTTTCAGCCAACTTACCTGAAAATAATCCTCCTGAAACTGATTCAATAATTAAAATTAATTCATTAATTCCATTCGTAGAGTAATTAAGCTTAGAAGCTGTCAAATCGCGACTATAAGAAAATGTGAACGCCAAATTAGAACCTATTAATTTTCTATAGCCTAACATAAAACCGTAGGATTCTTTTTTATTAAATACACTATTAATGGAAGAAACTTGATGCCTATAAAAAGCACCAAAATGAAAAGGGTACATCATTCCTTCTATCCCATATTGCAAGGTCTTCATCCCTCCCTGTTCTTGATACATTAGTTTATTCTTAATAGCAGTAGATGGTCCCCTTTTATTTCTTTTCACAAATAAAACACTACCATGCCCAGTATATTTTATCGGCAATAAATTCTCTTTATAAATAAACCCATCTTCCCGTTGAATTAAATGATGAATAGCAAAACCAAATTCGGTATCAAGACTCATCTTAAGGGGCCTCCTTCTAAATCTTGTTTTACCTTCAATTAATCTATAAATTAGAACTGCTCCCACAGAAAAGTTGTTAAACTTATAACTATTCCAAGTTGGAGGACTGAAAGATGAAGCAAAAACATCTCCATGTATTGGATCCAATTCGTCACTAAAAACTAATTTTGACCAATCTATTCTTTTTGTTATATGATGATATTGAGCACCCATTTGAAACTTTAATGGGCTTTGGTTTTTATCAAACAATCGATATGCTCCACCCACTGAATAAGTGGAAGTTTTCAAAGAACCTTCCCCTTCATTGTTTTTTGTATAAAGCGCTGACACACCAAAGTTATTGAAGTCCTGCCAAGAATCAAAAGCTACCGTTGTTGTATTAAATTGGCTTGGTATTCTCGACCATTGAAGACGCTCATGCACTGATAATTTATAATTATTGTTTATCCCAGCTAAACCCGGATTCAAATATATAGGGTCATACGTAAATTGACTGTATATAGGATCTTGACCCCAAATGAAATTGCACTGAAGCAATAATAAAATTAGATATGTTATCTTTTTTATCATCTAATCAATGTAATAGTGCCTGTATAGGTTGTTTTATTTTCCTCTGGATATTCTTTACCTTTCCAAAAACTATTGTCCTTAAATACGGCTTTTGTAACTTTCCATACATAAACATCTTCTTTCAATGGAACTCCTTTTAAAGTTCCATCCCAAAATCCTAAAGGTATTCCTTCCTCATCATCCAACTCATTACTTTCCCAAATAAAATTCCCATATGTATCAAAAATCATTATGTGAAATTCTTTTAACCCGATGCCTTGCGGCATAAAATTAGCAACTTTAAAAACAGAATGGCTTGGATACATTGCATTAGGAATAAATAATCCTTTGTCAAAGGTTACGGTCAGCTCCTGAATCATACTATCTAAACATCCATTGTCATTATACGCATAAAGAGTATATGTATAAGTTCCTTCCACAGGATATTGATAATAATAAATCGGGTTTTCTACAGTTGAGGAACCCCAACCTTCATAATCCCAGAAATACGAATCTGCGAACATGGATTGATTAAAAAACTCTAGTCTTCCACTATAGGGGTTCTCACCATAGGTATCTTCAAAGTAGAAATCCGCAATTGGTGAAGGCAATACAACAAAATTCGAATTAAGGGTTAAAGCATCAGAACACCCTCCAATAGTATTATAAGCATATAAAGTTATTGGATAAGATCCTGGGTTTTCATAATAGTATGAAGTGTCGTTGCCATAAGCCTGGTCGCCATTGCCAAAATCCCACACCAATGAATCTGCATAAGAGCTTTGGGAAGTCAGAAAAACAGAATCTCTTAAACAAATTGTATCATTAGGTAGAAAAAAAGAAGCAATAGGGGTGTCATAAACACCTATACTAGTCTGTGCCGTATCAACACATCCATAGGCGCTTGTAGCTATTAATTCAATGTTGTAATTGCCCGCTAAACTATAAACAATGCTAGGATGGGTAAGACTAACAAGTGGACCTAGATCAAGATCCCATGAATAGTTAGTAGCGCCTGTAGAAGTATTTGTGAAGTCAACAGAAACAGGAGGGTAACATGGATCAGAATTAACATAAGTAAAATCTGCAACAGGCTCAGGATATACCGTTATAATTACTGAAGATGAAGCGCTACATCCATTTAAATCTTCTCCTGTTAATGTAGCTAAATAATAACCTGGATCTGTGTAACTATTGGACACATTGGGTAATGTTGACACATTGCCATCACCAAAATCCCAATTATAAAAATTTCCATTTTGTGATGTATTGGTAAAATCAACTACTAAAGGAACACATCCAAAAAGAGGAGATGTAGTAAAACTTATTATTGGTATTGGATCAATAATTACAATATCATTTATAGAGTCAACACACCCATAGCTATTCTCTGCGGTAAGTTGCACACTGTATTGACCATCAATTTGATAATAATGAACAGGACCTGTAGAAACAGCTGTTCCACCATCTCCAAAAACCCAATTATAGTTAATAGCTCCAGTAGAATTATTAGTAAATGAAACTGAAGCGGGTAGGACACAAGAATCATTATATGCCATACTGAAATCTGCAACAGGTATTGGATATACATCTATATTCATTGATGCAGTATCATTACAACCATTTGTATTTTGAGCTATCAATGTAATATAATAGTTCCCCGCATTTAAATAAGTATTTACAGGATTTGAGTTATTTGAAGTGTTCCCATCTCCAAAATTCCATGAATAATATTGAGCATTTGTGGAATTATTAATAAAATCAACAAACAAAGGCATACATCCGTATGCAGGACTTGATGAAATACTTGCAACAGGAACTATTAAAGAAACTACCTGATCGGTATAGCTATTCTCACATCCATTAACAAGTTCTGTAATCGTTAATGTAACATTATAAATTCCTGGAGAAGAATACGAATGAACAGGATCGGTTAAAGTTGAAGAATTCCCATCTCCAAAATCCCAATAAGAACTATATATTCCGAGAGACTGATTAATAAAGGAGAAAGTTTGAACACCACAAAGTGTATCATTAAGTGTTGTAAAAAGAGCCGTCGGAACTGGATGTACTGTAATGGACTGAAATGCAGTATCATAGCTACACCCATCATTTATTGCAAGAGAAACTATATAATTACCAGGGTTGGTGTATGTATGCGTAGGACTATATATACTTGAAAAATTACCATCATCGAAATTCCAGTTATAGCTCAAAGCTCCAGTAGAATATTGCGTAAAGT
>CAWUXI010000014.1:0-39857 GCA_963926405.1 uncultured Flavobacteriales bacterium | reverse complement strand
CCAAGTGATTTGCAATAACTAAATGTCCAACGTGAATTGGATTAAACGTTCCGAAAAATAATCCAATCTTTCTCATCTCTTAAGATTTTAGAAATTCGGTCACCACTTCTTCTGCCTCCACAAAAGCTTTATTTAATTCATCATTCAATAATATATAATCAAACTTTTCAGAATAACTCAATTCCGCTTCAGCTTTATTTATTCTTCTTGCAATAGATTCTGGAGTTTCAGTTTTTCTTGATTTCAGTCTTTCCTCTAGATGCGAAATAGAAGGAGGCTTTACAAAAATAGCCATTGCATTCTCTCCAAAATGGTGTTTGAGATTTATTCCACCTTCAACATCCACATCAAAAATAACATGCTTACCCAACTTCCAAATTCTTTGGATTTCAGAATCTAAAGTTCCATAAAAATTGTTTTTATAGACTTCTTCCCATTCAATAAAATCTTTATTTTGAATTCGAATTTTAAACTCATTAACTGATAAGAAATGATAATCCACTCCATCATTCTCTCCAACCCGTTTTTCTCTACTGCAAGCGCTAACAGAAAAAATTAAGTCATCCAACTTAGATAAAAGGTGATGTACAATTGTTGTTTTACCAGCCCCTGAAGGCGCACAAAATATTATGGCTTTCCCTGTACTCATAAATTACAGAATGTTTAGAGCCTGCTCTTTAATTTTCTCTAATTCATCTTTCATCTGAACGACAATTTTTTGCATTTCTGCGTGATTAGCTTTGGAGCCTAATGTATTTATTTCTCTACCAATTTCTTGAGAAATGAAACCCAGTTTTTTTCCTTGAGCTTCTTCCTCGTTCATGGTCTTAATAAAGTGTTCGCAATGTGCCTTCAACCTTACTTTTTCCTCCGTAATGTCGTAGCGTTCCATATAGAATATCAATTCTTGCTCAAATCTATTTTGGTCAAAACCGTCTTTAGAAACTATTTCGTCAATGTTCTTTTTAATTCTTGTTTTAATCGTTTCTATTCTTTCCATTTCAAATGGCTCCACTTGCACTAATAATGAAGAAATCTCATTAACCCTTGCTTCTACTTCCTTTTTCAATACATCACCTTCGGCAAGTCGAAATGAATTAAACGAAACCAGAGCTTCATCTATTAATTTCTCAATACCAATCCATTCTCCTTCGGATAATTTTTGCTTTTCGGATCGCATAACCTCAGGCATTTTCATCAATGTACCTAAAACATTCTCTTCCTTTATATTCAGCTCTTTAGACACCTCAGATAAGCCTTTATAGTAGTTTTTAAGTAATTCTGTATTAATAAAAAAGTTCTGTTCACCTTCCAGTGATTCATAACTAATACTAACATCAACCTTTCCTCTTACTACCTCTTTAGCCGTTTTACTTCGAACAAGCATTTCCTTCTGACGATAAAGACCAGGAACCCTTAAACTACAGTCTAAAAACTTTCCATTCAAAGAACGTACTTCAACAGAAATTTTTTTACTTTCAACAACACCTTCGGCTTTTCCATAGCCAGTCATAGATTTTATCATAAATCAACTTTTGTGCAAAAGTAAGGAATATACTCAAGTTCGACTCTTTTGCGGAATAGAAACAATGAATACGCCTGTAAAAATTATTATTCCAAACACTACTTTTTGCCAATCAAATGTTTCACTACCCAAATAAACCGCTATTACAGTTGTCAAAATTGGCTGTAAATAAATAAATGAACTAGCAACTGTTGGGCTTACTTTTTTCAACCCATAAATATTTAACAAATAGGCAAAGAAGGTTGTAAAGACAACTACATAAACTATCTCTAACACTATTTCACTTGGCATGTTCCATTTAATCTCACCAACCTGACTTACTCCAAAGGGTAAAACAAATAGTAACCCAAAAGTGAAAACCCATTTAACAACGGTTAAAGGAGAGTACTTGCTCATAAGGGGTTTCGCAAGAATTAAATAAATACCATACGAAGTTGCGTTTAACAAGATTAAAATATCCCCACCGAAAGAAGATTGCTCATTGACTCCATTTGCTTTGAATAAAATCAAAAGCACTGCACCTATCAACCCAATAGCGACACCTAAAATTTTCCTAATAGACAGCCGTTCCTTTAGCATAACTGTTGCCAAAATCAAGACTAATATTGGGTTTGTTACCATAAGGATGGATGCATTAATTGTTGAAGTATGGTGTAAGCCCTCAAAGAACATCAATTGATTAGCGGCAACCCCAAACAATCCGCAAATAGCAAATTTTAAATAATCGTTTTTCTCTATCTTTTCATTTTTGGTAAAAATAGAAACAACCCAAAATAAGAAAACGGCTCCAACTACTCGAAATAGGATAAAGGAAAATGCTTGAAGATATCCTTCTGCCATAACATCTTTTGCTACACCATAATTTATGGAATAAATAAGGTTAGCAAAAAATAATGCTATTAATGGAAGAGCTCCCTTAAACATTAATTTCTTCTTTTACACCGAAGACAACTTCTTTAGAATTACCTACAAATATTTTCCCTTCAATAATTAATACAGGTCGTTTAAGAAAAGTATACTCCTCAAGAATCAACTTTTTATAATCAGCTTCGGTTAAAGCCTTTTCTTTCAAACCCATAGACTTAAACTTCATAGCTCTGCGACTAAACAGAGAAACATAGGATCCAGATAAGCTTTCCATTTCTTCAATTTGAGATGTCGTTATTTTTTCCGTTTTAATATCTTGCTGTCTCCAAGAGTCATCCACCCCTAACTCTTTCATTATCCGCACACAGGTAGAACAACTAGCTAAAAAGTATATTTTTTTCATTTAACTAATTTTATGAAATGGTCTTAATCAAGTTGCAAACTTACTACATCAAGGCATAAATTTAAAGAATAAACTTAAATTCGTGTTTCAATAATTTTTAAAACGCACAATATGAAATTCGGAACTAAAGCTATACATAATGGAATTTCTCCAGACACCGCTACAGGCGCAATAATGACTCCTATTTACCAAACCTCAACTTATGTTCAAGAAAGTGTCGGGAATCACAAAGGGTTTCAATACTCAAGAACAGGAAATCCAACAAGAGCTGCTTTAGAAGCGAATGTCGCCGCGATTGAAAACGGGACGCATGGAGCTGCTTTTGGCTCTGGACTTGCTGCTATTGATTGTGTAATCAAAATGTTAAATCCTGGAGATGAAGTTATCTCAACAAATGATTTATACGGTGGTACTTTTCGAATTTTCAAGACAATCTTTGAAAAGTATGGCATCAAATTTCACTTTGTTCCAATGGGAGATCTATCTGCAGTAGAAGAAAAATTAAATGAAAACACGAAACTAATTTGGGTAGAAACACCTACTAATCCTACCCTAAAAATTATTGATATTGTTGCAATGGGGAAATTAGCTAAAGCTAACAATGTTCTTTTAGCCGTTGATAATACTTTTGCAACGCCCTATTTACAGACTCCTTTAGATTTGGGAGCTGATATTGTTATGCATTCAGCAACAAAATATTTGGGAGGTCATTCAGATGTTGTGATGGGGATTTTAGTTGTTAAAGATGAGGAAATATCTAAACAAATGTACCGTATTCAAAACAGTAGCGGAGCTATTTGTGGACCAATGGACTCTTTTTTGGTGCTTCGAGGTATTAAAACATTGCACTTAAGAATGAGAGAGCATTGTAAAAATGGCAAAGCAATTGCTGAGTTTTTAGTTAATCACCCAAAAATCGATAAAGTATATTGGCCCGGGTTACCATCGCATCCCAATCATGAAATTGCTAAAAGCCAGATGAAAGATTTTGGAGGAATGATTTCATTCACAACTGTGGGCGATAAATTAGAAGATGCTTTGGAAATAGTGAAAAAATGCAAATTATTTGCTTTGGCAGAATCACTAGGTGGAGTTGAATCTCTAATTGGTCACCCTTCTACTATGACCCATGCTGCAATACCAAAAGAAGAGAGAGAAGCTGCTGGTGTTGCCGACTCTTTAATAAGACTAAGTGTTGGTATAGAAGATAAAGAAGACTTGATTGCGGATTTAGAGCAGGCATTGAATTAAAAATATATTAATCAAGTAGGCAATTGTTATTTTTTAATCTTGTCAGTAAAAAGTGATGTCAATAGGAATATTTCACTCCCTTGTTTATTTGCGCTTACGTTTAACCTTGTGTTTTAACCGCTCGTAAATCTAAGCTATCATTTTAAACACAAAAATTGTACATTAGACCTCAGAAAACCTAATAAACCTTAAAATGAAGCAATCTTTACTACTAATTACAGCAATTATCTTTTTTCAAATAGGATATACTCAACAACATGAATTGGATTATACTAATGTCAGAGAAGGTGAAGACGTTGAGTACTGCAAGACGCATAAGAAAATGAAGGAAATGCTGCTTAATCCAATTTATCTTAAAATGCATGCTGCGGATCAAGCCATGTTAAAAGAAAGGGAGGAGCAAATGAAAACGGAGAAACAACAAGGTACTGTTTATGTTTTTCCCGTGGTATTTCATGTTCTTCATAACGGAGGAAATGAAAATATTTCAAGAGATCAAATAATAGACGCTGTATCAATTTTAAATAGAGATTATAGACTGCAAAATACGGACGCCAATAATGTGGCTGCAGCTTTTCAAGGAATGCCTTCGGATGTAGAAATTGAATTTGTATTAGCTACTAAAGCTCCCAACGGAAACTGTTTTAGCGGCATCACAAGAACTAATTCTCCATTAGCATTTGACGGAAGCAGCGGTCAAGGTCAAATTCAAGCAATTACGTCTGGAAATGATGTATACCAAGGTAACTGGCCTGGTGATGAATACTTAAACATATATATTGTAGCTGAAGCTGGAGGAGCTGCTGGTTACACAACTACTCCTAGCACATGGTCTCAATCAAGTATGTATAACGGAATTTGGCTTTTACATAACTACACTGGATCTATTGGAACTTCAGCTGTATATGCTAGTAGAGCCTTAACGCATGAAGTTGGACATTGGTTAAACTTAAGTCACACTTGGGGACCAAACAATAATCCAGGAAATGCAGCAAGTTGCCAGGATGATGATCAAGTATCGGATACTCCAAACACGATTGGTGTAACCTCATGTAACCTATCTGAAAGCTCTTGCGGACCGCTTGCAAACGTTCAAAACTACATGGATTACTCTTATTGTTCAAAAATGTTTACGCAAGGACAGGTAACCAGAATGAGAGCTGCTGCTACTTCTCAAGTCAGAAACAATCATTGGTCTACTTCCAATTTAAATGCAGTAGGCGCAACGGGTAACCCACCTCTTTGTAAAGCAGAATTTTCTACTAATCGCTTTACGATTTGCCAAGGAGAAACAGTCGATTTTACTGACGAATCATTTAATGGTGTTTTGAACAGCTGGAACTGGACATTTACGGGTGGATCACCCGCTACAGAGACAACACAAAATCCGTCTATTACATACAATACACCTGGAACCTATGCTGTGTCATTGGAAGTTTCTGATGGAAGCACAACATTAACCGAAACTAAAAATGCATATATTACGGTTAATCCAAGCACAGGGATTAATTTACCCATTTTCGAAGGTTTTGAAAATGCGGCTAGTGTCCCTAATTCAGATTGGCAAGTTGAAAACTCTGACGGTGGAACAACATGGCAAATTACAAGTGCAGCCGCAGACCTTGGGACAAAATCTGTAAGACTAAATAACTATTCTAATAATGAGGAGGGAGACATTGATGAACTGATTAGTATGCCTTATGACTTGTCTAACATGGCGTCCGTTACAATGACCTTTAGTTATGCGTTTGCGCAAAAAAACACTTCAAATACAGATAAACTACAAATTTTAGCTTCGGATGATTGCGGAGTTACTTGGGCCGTTCGAAAATCAATTTCCGCTTCCCAAATGACTACTACTGGTGGATCAACTGTATCATCTAATTTTGTTCCAAACAGTGCTCAATGGAAAAACATTAACATAACCAGTATCGTTGGGAGTTTTTTAACCGATGGATTTAAGTACAAATTCTTATTTACGTCCGGAAAAGGAAACAATTTATATGTTGACAACATTAATATATATGGTACAGATTTAAGTGGAAACCCAATTGGTAGTCCAACATCTATTACCGAATTTATTGATGGCAATGCTGTTAGTATTTATCCAAACCCAGCAGGAGAAAATGTATCAGTATCAATCGATTTAACAAACAGACAAGATTTTCTTAGCGTTGGAATTTACGATTTAGTTGGTAAAAAAGTCCTTTCAGTTTTCGAAGGAGATGCGCTTGAAGGAAATCATGTTTATGCTGTAAATACAAAATCATTAAGCACAGGAATGTACTTGGTAATCATAAACAATGGGAAAAATACAATCAGTCAAAAATTAGTGATTAAATAATTTTGACTGACCGAATCCTATTTAAAACATTCCGTTTATCCATTTATGGTAAACTAAATGTTTTATTTATTTACATTTACGCCACTTAATTTATTTAAATGAAACGCATAATCACATTACTATATATCACCTGCATTAGTGTATCTGCATTATTTATTGGTTCGTGTACCACGGATTTTGAATTGAATGCTGAATACGATGAAATTCCTGTCATCTTTGGGATTTTAGATCAATCCGTTGACACACAATTTGTGAAAATAAATAAATCTTTTATTGGTAATGGCGATAACAACACTTATGCTGCGATAAATGACAGCTCTTTATACACTAATGTTGTTGCAAGAGTTGAGGAATACGTTGGTGGTGCAATTGATAGAACATTCCCTCTAGAAGAAATGTGGGTTAAGAACTTAGATGAAGGTATTTTTTATACAGATTCTCAAAAAGTATACTTTTTTGTCCCTACTGCTCCATTAAACGAAGACGCTACCTATAAAATAATTGTCGATGTTTCTGAAGAAGCTCAGCCGATAGAGGCAGAGACCAACCTTATAAAAGGCAGTGAACTAAACTGGGACGTAATTACGGCAAATGGCGCCTCAATTAATGGAATTATTTTTGCCGATGCTTCTACTCTTTCCCAAAACGATTATTTAACCTCTTCACCTAAATGTACCCCTGGAGGAAACGCTGATAAATACGGATTTAAATTACGCCTGCATTTTACAGAAGTTACTTATGCTGGAGCTTCTACAGCAAAATATGTTGAATGGAACTTAGGCGAAGTCATTGTTATTAATGGTAATTTGAAAAAAGAAATTTCTGGAGAAGCATTTTTTAGTGCAATAAACAACAAATTAAATAACTATACTTATGAAGCTGATGTAGAAAAAAGAGTAATTACCGAAGATAATATTGAAATAATTGTTACCGCGGCAAATGAAAACCTTAGCTTATTTATTGGAATTAACGAACCATCTACAGGGGTAGTAACGGAGCGGCCTGTATTTACAAATGTTGAAGGTGGGGTAGGAATTTTTGCTAGCCGTTTTTCTAGAAACCTTTATTCATACCTCAATTCGCATTCGTCAAATGTACTTTGTAATGGAGCTTTGACAAGTGCATATAAATTTTGCATTGACCCTGTATGGGATGGGAGTTTGCAGGGACATGATATCACTGCTCCAACAAATTATCCTGATTTAAAATGTCTATAAAAAATTAAGATCCGCAATTGCAGGATGCAGAAAAATGTATTTTAGCATTCGGTAGCAGGTTCTTTATTCTCTCTTTTTCTTCGGCAGTAAATTGAATTACCCTTAAATCAAATTCTTTCAGGGCTTTTAAGTCGTTTAAACTTTCTGGGAATGAACCGAGGTTGTTACTCCACATATCTAGATATTCCAATTTTTGCAAGTTTTTTATCATATAAGGAATACCCTCAATATAATTTTGATTCAAAACAAGCTTTTTAAGGTTTACCAATTCAACAATTCCTCCAGGGAATCCATCCAATTTATTTTTGCCTAAATCCAGTTCTTGTAAAAAAATCAATTTTGAAATACCCTCAGGAACAGATTCGATTCTGTTTTTTCCCAATTTTAAAATATTTAAATTCTTAAATAGTAATACTTCGGCCGGAAAGGCATTTAACTTACTCTTTGTTAAGTCCAAAACATAAACGGCATCAGGATTTTTAGATGCTTTCTCTATAGTTGTAAATATGTAACAAGTATCCAAGTCTTGCTCAGAAAGAACCTGAGAAGATCCATTTGAAAAAAAACCTATAAACAATATGAATATAAAAAGCTGATTACGCATATAGTAAAGTTATGAAATTATTCTTTACTATAAACGATTACTGCAAAACTAACAACGCACATTCTTTATCCTTATGCAATTGGGTTTTTAGTTCATCTAAATTTACAAACTTTATTTCATCCCTTAATTTAGTAGAAAATTCAACTTGAATTGTTTCATTATAAAACGCTTCATTCATGTCAAATAAATGGACTTCGATTGACGAACGATCAGCGTCATTATTGATAGTAGGACGGCTACCAATATTAAGCATACCCTTGTACTGGTGATTTTTAACCGTAACATGAACAGCATACACACCATTTCCAGGAAGCAATTTATGCTTTTCTAATACTTTAATATTTGCGGTAGGAAATCCAATTTTTCTGCCAATTTGCTCTCCTTCAATGACAGTTCCTGAAAGTGAAAAATTGTATCTAAGAAATTTATTCGCTGTAGAAACATCCCCTGATTCGATTGCTCTTCTAATTTTTGTGGAACTTACTTTAATCTCATTAATCTCTTGCGCGGTAATCTCTACTACATCAAACCCATAAACTGGAGATAATTCTTCAAGCAATTCGAAATTACCTTTTCTGTTTCTCCCAAATTGATGATTGTACCCAATAACCAAAGTCTTAACACCAATATCTCGGATTAATAAGTCGCGAATATACTCGGTAGGTGTTATTCTAGAAAATTCGACGCTAAATGGTAAAATAAGAAGGTGATCCAACCCAAAAGATGCTAACAATTCTGTTTTTTCCTTTAAAGTGTTTATTAATTTCAATGAATCATCATCCGGAAACAACACCATTCTTGGGTGTGGAAAAAAGGTTAGCAATAAAGTTTCCCCATCAATTTGTTTAGCAACCTGTTTAAGTTTCCCTATAATTTCTTGATGTCCAACGTGCACACCGTCAAAGGTTCCAACTGTTGCAACTAGGTTTTTAACCTGCTTAAAGTCTTCTATTTTGTGATAAACTTTCAATCTAAATCTATTTTTCGAAGCGACCAAAATTAGTGCTTTTACTTTGAAAATATTAAGGTTCTTTCAATTACTTAATGGGATGTTAAAAACCTGACAAAATCCAGAGAAAAATTTATTTATTTATGGTAGTATAAACTAATAAAAATGTACTATTTTTGTGCCGAATTTTAGAATTAAGGTTTTTACAAAACATATAATATGTCTCAAATTAAAGGAAAAGTATCACAGGTAATTGGACCTGTAGTTGATGTAAACTTCGAAGATGCGGATAGCCTTCCAAACATAATGGATGCTATTGAAATTATAAAAGAAGACGGTTCAGTGCTCGTTTTAGAATGCCAAAAGCACATTGGAGAAGACAGCATTAGAGCTATCTCCATGGACTCTACTGATGGTTTAAGAAGAGGTGCTGTTGCTGTAGCAACTGGAGCACCAATAACAATGCCGACTGGAGAACAAGTGAAAGGAAGGTTATTTAATGTAATCGGCGAAGCTATTGACGGAATTGAACAATGTGATAAAGAAGGTGGTTATCCTATCCACAGAGATGCTCCTAGATTTGAAGATTTATCTACTTCTACTGAAGTATTATTTACTGGAATTAAAGTAATCGATTTAATTGAACCTTATTCAAAAGGTGGTAAAATTGGTTTATTTGGTGGTGCAGGTGTTGGTAAAACTGTATTGATTATGGAATTAATCAACAACATTGCTAAAGGATACGAAGGAATGTCTGTATTTGCAGGGGTTGGAGAAAGAACACGTGAAGGGAACGATTTATTGCGTGAGATGATTGAGTCTGGTGTAATTAAATACGGTGAAGCATTCGAAAAAGATATGGAACAAGGTGGATGGGACCTTTCTAAAGTTGACAAAAATGAACTTAAGAAATCTCAAGCTACATTAGTTTTCGGACAAATGAATGAGCCTCCAGGAGCACGTGCTCGTGTTGCGTTATCTGGTCTTACAATGGCTGAGTATTTCCGTGATGGAGATGGCGACGGGCAAGGAAATGACATCCTGTTTTTTATTGACAATATTTTTAGATTTACACAAGCAGGTTCAGAGGTTTCTGCTCTATTAGGACGTATGCCTTCTGCAGTTGGTTACCAACCAACATTAGCTTCTGAAATGGGAGCGATGCAAGAACGTATAACCTCTACTAAAAGAGGTTCTATAACATCTGTACAAGCGGTTTATGTGCCAGCAGATGATTTAACGGATCCAGCACCAGCAACTACATTTGCTCACTTGGATGCAACAACTGTACTTTCTCGTAAAATTGCTGAGCTAGGAATTTATCCAGCGGTAGATCCTTTGGATTCTACTTCTAGAATTTTAACTCCTGCTATTTTAGGAAATGAGCATTATGATACTGCTCAAAAAGTAAAAGAAATACTACAACGATATAAAGAATTACAAGATATTATTGCCATTCTTGGTATGGATGAACTTTCTGAAGAAGATAAGTTAGCTGTGCACAGAGCAAGACGTATTCAGCGTTTCTTGTCTCAACCTTTCCATGTTGCTGAGCAATTTACTGGATTACCAGGGGTATTAGTTCCTATTGAAGACACAATTAAAGGATTTAACATGATTCTTAATGGTGAAGTTGATCAGTATCCAGAAGCTGCTTTTAACTTGAAAGGAACAATTGAAGAAGCTATCGAAGCTGGAAAGAAAATGGTAGCTGAAGCTTAATTAACGTAAAATTAATTCTATTATGAACGTTGACATTATAACACCTGATAAAAATTTATTTACTGGAGAAGCTTCTTCTATAATCGCTCCCGGGAGTGATGGTTCATTAGGAATATTAGATAATCATGCTCCCCTTATCTCGTCTTTAAAAGAAGGAGAAATAAAATTGACGACTTTAGCAGGTGAAAAAACTTTTACTGTTAAAGGGGGCGTTATTGAAGTACTGAATAATAAAGTAATTATTCTAGCAGGATAATATTAGTAATATAATTGAACTTAAAAACCCCCTGATTCAATTGAATTAGGGGGTTTTTTATTATAATGTTTTTCTCTCTATTTCTTTTCTCCGAACAAAAAGTTTATTCCAAAATCAAAATCTAAGGAGGTGTTTTTAACTCCCCCTTCTTTAATTGATTTTAACCCTTGTTCATATAGAAAATCAAACCCAAAAGAAAATCTTTTTCCAAGGGCTAGATCAATTCCTGCACCGTAAGTAATGCCAAAATCAGTGCTACTAAAACCGGTAAGATCATCTCGTGTTACAGGAATCATTTCTCCGGCAGCATTTTTATAAGACGCTTGATCTTCAAGTAAAAATGCAAAGTAAGGCCCAAAATTAAAATCAAACTTCAGCTTATTTCCAAATCCAACATGCAGAAATGCGGGTATATCAAAATAGTTCAAGTTTTGAATTATATCCTCTTTACTCGAAACTCCTGTAACTGGATCTGTAACAACTTCTGTATTCGTAATTGTCCACCCCTTACTCTCAAAATCGATGTCCGTTTTGATAGCAAAAAATTTATTCATATGGTAGACCACCGTTGCGCCATATAGTCTTCCAATGTTATTTTCAATCTTTGAATTACTTGAATCAGGTATTAGCCCTGAAACATTTGTAATGTTTACCCCTCCGTTTATCCCAATTTCCCAACGATATTGACCTGAGCCAGGGACAACCGAATTATCAACAGATTCTTCTTGCCCAAGAATAGAAAATGGCAATGTAATTAGTATAAGTACTATCTTTTTTATCATATAAATTTATTTATTCCTTCTAAAATAGTTAAATCAGTTGCAGCGGCAAAAGTATATGATCTAATTTGATTGTTCATTCAAAAATTACCCAAATAAACTCTTTAAGACCTCTCCTATTTTACCAACTTGAATTACTTGAATTTTATAGTTAGATACAGAAATTCCCTTATTATATTTGGAGATATAAATTCTTTCAAACCCCATTTTTTCAGCCTCTGAAATTCGTTGATCAACTCTAGGAACTGGCCTTATTTCACCTGACAAACCTACTTCCGCGGCAAAACAAGTATTTGGCGCTATTGCAATATCTACATTAGAGGATAATATAGAACAAACCACTGCCATATCAATTGAGGGATCATCTACTTTAATTCCTCCAGCAATATTTATAAAGACATCTTTTTGAGCTATTCGGAACCCACAGCGTTTTTCTAGAACAGCTAACAACATGTTTAATCTTCTCAAATCAAAACCAGTTGCCGTGCGCTGCGGTGTTCCGTAAGCCGCTGTACTTGCTAATGCTTGCACCTCAATTAACATAGGCCTTGCTCCATCCATCGTAGATGCAATTGCTACACCGCTCAAGTTTTCGTCTGTGTCACTTATTAAAACTTTACTGGGGTTTTTAACTTCCTGCAATCCAGCAGCATCCATTTCATAAATACCTAGTTCGTTGGTACTTCCAAAACGATTTTTCACACTTCTTAATATTCGATAAACATGGTTTCTATCACCTTCAAATTGTAAAACTGTATCCACCATATGCTCTAAAATCTTTGGTCCCGCAATGGCTCCATCTTTTGTTATATGACCTATTAAGACAATTGGAACTCCAATTGTTTTGGCATACTTCAATAATTCTGAAGTGCATTCTCTAATTTGAGAAATACTTCCAGGAGAAGATTCTATTACCGCGGTATGCAAGGTTTGTATTGAATCGATTATCACAAAATCTGGTTGTAGTTCTTTACAATGGTGCAATATGTTTTGTGTATTCGTTTCAGTTAGCAAATAACAATTCGTCATCTCACCACCTATCCGCTCAGCACGTAATTTTATTTGCTCTTCACTTTCTTCTCCAGAAACGTATAGGGTTTTAAGACCACTTTTTAATGCCGTCTTTAATAATAATGTTGACTTTCCTATTCCTGGCTCTCCTCCTATCAACGTGACGGAACCAGCGACCAAACCTCCACCTAAGACACGATTAAATTCATTTCCGGCAAGCTTATAACGTTGGTTATCCAATGGTTTTATCTCATCAATCCGATGTGGCCGAACTTTTTTCTGGCTACCAATAGAAAATATTTTTTCAGCTCCTTGCTGTTTTTGGACTACTTCTTCCACGTAAGTATTCCATTCATTACAAGAAGAACATTTACCTATCCACTTTGGAGATTGAGCGCCGCAGCTTTGACAGAAATAGGTTGTTTTAACTTTTACTTTAGCCATGAATCAAATGTAAGAAGAAGAAACGTAAACTTTTTACGTTTTGAAGAAAACCATTACCTTCACGATTCTTATTTTTTCAAATGCAAAAAACCTACAAAACAGACCTCGGAAGCATTTCTTATTCCTCTATTGGAAAAGGAGATACAATCTTATTTTTACATGGTTTCCTAGGTAATAAAAAGGTTTGGACACCATTCGTAAATCATTTTAAATCCAACTATCAAGTCATTACTATAGATTTACCAGGACATGGCAAAACTTCAATAATTGAAGAAGAAATGACTATGGAGTTTTCTGCAAAACTCATTAAACAAATTCTTGATACAGAAGATATTTTAAATGTACACGTCGTTGGACACTCAATGGGGGGATATATAGGATTAGCCTTTGCAAAACTTTACCCAAAAACAATCAACAGCCTTACATTATTTAACTGCACGGCATATGGAGATACTGAACAAAAACAAGCGGATCGATTAAAAGCTGTAAGGGTATTCGACATGAATCCCTCTATCTTTATTGATGAAGCGATAAAAAATCTTTTTTACAAGCCCAATCTAACTGTATTCTCAAAAGAAGTTCAGAAACTGACAGAGATGGCTAAAAACACTCCTACCAAAGGAGCTCAAGGAAGCCTCAGGGGAATGAGAATTAGAGACAATCATGTTAGCTGGCTCTCCAAACAAAAGTTTCCTCTTCATTTTATTGCGGGCGAATATGATAACACAATTCCTTTTTCCAGCATTAAAGAACAAGTTGAAATTACCAAAGCAAATCTTACCACATTAACCAATTCTGGTCATATGGGGTTTGTTGAAAATCAAGACACTTGTATAAAAGCAATTGAAGACTTTATTTCTATCTAATCAATTTTAATAACTCTTTTCGCGGGGTAACTATTACCATTACTTTCCACTTTTATAATATAGACTCCAGAATCTAAATTCTGAACATTCAATTGAACCGTATTACCCTTAACATCAACTTTGTATATAGCTTCTCCCAATTGATTTATAATCGAAGCTGTTCCTTTAATATTTCGTTGAAAATTAATAGTGATAAATTCTTTTGAAGGATTGGGGCTGAGAGAATAATCTAGCACCCTTTCATTTATCTCCAAAGAGCCAGGTAGAGAGCCTGAACTAAAGACATTACAGCCATTATCATCCAATACCGTGTAATCCCATATTGACCCACCTGTCAATCCCGAAATTTGAAAAGAACCGCCACTTGAATCAACTGTTGCTGAAGAAATTGTTCCCGCACCATTATTAGTAACATGATATTGTCCTGAATAAAATTCAGAATACCCCCCAGAAACTATTACCGTAATAGTGCCATTAATAGAGTCTACTGCCTCATCAATTGAAATTTGATTTAAATAAATCACTTCAATTGGCGGCCCTAAATCAACGCAATTTGGATCGTATGAATTGGATAAATTATCTATATAAGTAATTGGAACAAACCATAAGGTGTTATTTGGAGCATGACCTCCACTATTAATTACAGTTCCAAGAGTTCCATCAGACGCACCTCCTATATTTGGATCTGTAAAACTAGACATCCCTGAAAACGGAGAAAACATACACGTATCTCCCATTGGGTCATTATTTAATGCATCCGGAGCACAATCATATAAAAGGTATCCTATTCCTGGACCAATGGAGACAGGTAACACATAATCATTATTCGAAAACACACTGATTTCATCACCGTCGCAAAGAATGTACGAGTTTATTCCATTCCCAATAATATTACCTGAAACGGTACCTGCAAAACTACTACATCCACAAGAAGGCGGAGCATTATAATCTATAACTAAATCACATGAAGTATTTGCTGTAAAATAGGCTTCAATTGTCGATAGCTGTCCATTCGAGTTCAAACCTGGTAATGCAAATAGTAATGGCCCAGTAAATGGTGCATTAAAAGTTTCAAAAGCTCCAGAAAAAACATCAATTACAATTAACTGTCCCGTTGCAGGGGCATTAATAAAATCAACATCACCGGTAACCGTATAATCATTTGTGGATGAGTTACAAGCGCCAATAAAAATGTTTAATTGTGTTATTAGGCATTGGCTATAAGTTGTAAAACTGCTTATAGTTAGTAATATTGAAATCGTTAAAATTTTCATAATCACAAAGTTTTAGTAAATATACTCTAGAAATATAGTTTAAAAGGGGAGGAAAATAGTTTCTATTTTAATATCGAGCTTAATCACTTACCAAATGGCCGGCAATTTCAATTTTTCGTTAAGATTAGTTACCTTCACAAGCTAATGACTCAATCCTTACAAAAAATAAAAGCCTTAGTAATTGACGATGAGTTGCATGCGAGAGAAAATTTAAAACTACTCATTACTGAGTTTTGTAAAGGTGTAGAAGTGATTGGAGAAGCTTGTGGAAAGACTGAAGCTATTGAAGTTATAAACAAAACAACTCCAGATGTTATTTTCTTGGACATTAGAATGCCCTCTGGTGCTGAAGGTTTTGAATTACTAGATGCAATACCTAACAAAACATTTCAAGTAATATTTGTAACTGCATTTAAAGATTATGCCATTAAAGCTTTTAATGCAAATGCTATTCACTATTTACTCAAACCCGTAGACATTGAAGAATTAATTAGTGCAGTAGAAAAAATTAAGTTAAATAAGCTTGCAATTGAAGAAAGCTCTGAACAATACGCTGATTATTTTAAAAGATTGGAGCAATTAACGGTTAATCTTTCCGAATCGAAATCTTCCAAAATTACCATCAATCATTCTAAAGGGATTAAAATAATTGGAGACAATACAATAGTCCGATTGCAAGCAGAAGGAAATTGTTCGAGGCTTTTTTTTACAGACGGAAGCACTTACCTCGACACAAGAACTTTAAAAATTTACGAAAGCCTTTTAGACGCATCCAAATTCTTTCGAGTTCATAAATCCGATATCATTAACCTGGATTTTCTTTCTGAATATTCTAACCAAGATGGAAATTTTGCGATCATGAATAACGGTGATACAATTTCAATTAGCCGCTCAAAAGTGAACGTCTTTATTGACAGGATTAAAAATATTTAATTCTGCCAATAACAGTTTAATCAACAAATACCACAGTTTAATCAGTGAAAGCTACAGTTCACGACATGGCGAAAAATAGTATTAAACCTTTCGTTAAGTTTGGTTAGTTGTCGGAAATAATCCACACACCTAGCACCTTACGTTATGACTTTAAAAGCACTAATTGTTGATGATGAATTCAACGCAAGAAACAATCTGAAAATTTTAATTGACGAATTTTGTCCAGAATTAAAAATTATCGGACTAGTTGAATCAGCTGCAGAAGCGAGAATAACAATTGAAAAAGAAAAACCAGATGTCATTTTTTTAGATATTGCAATGCCAAAAGAAGATGGGTTCTCTTTATTGAAGTCTTATGTGGATAGAACTTTTTCAGTAGTCTTTACAACAGCTTACAATGAATATGCTTTGAAAGCATTTAAAGAAAATGCTATTGATTATTTAGAGAAACCAATTAGCATCGACGACTTGCAAAAAGCAGTTATGAAGGTTATTAAAGTGCACGGAAGCAATGAGCAAAAGTCGCCAGCTGAATTATCGAAATTGGTAGATGTAGCAATGGAAGATAAAAATGACAGAATAAGTATTCCTACCAGAGATGGTTATATTATAATTAGAAATACTGACATCATACACTTAGAGGCTAGCGACAACTATACAATGATCTATTTAATTGATGGCAGTCGCCACTTAAGCAGTAAAAATATTAAGGTGTACGAAGAAAACTTAAATCAAGAAGTATTTTTTAGAACGCACAAGTCTCATATAATAAATGTAGAACATCATTTAAAAGAGTTCTCACGATCTGAAGGAAACATGGCAGTGCTTACAAACGGAATTAACGTACCGATTGCAAGACGTAAGATGTCGAATTTCTTGTCTCGAATAAATACTTTTTAGTAGTACATCGGCATATTTTTATTGACAATATAACCTTAATTTTGTATTAGCAGTTTGGCAATTACTATTCTAATTCTTTATCAATATAATTTCAATTGAGGATCAATAAATTTACATACTTAACTTCTATTATTATCACCTTGTTGTTTGTCAAACCTGGGTTTGGGCAACAATATAGTTTTATACCATTTTCTGTTGAAGAAGGGCTTTCGCAAACCCAGGTATTCGACATTTGCACTGACAATCAAGGGAATATATGGTTTGCAACAGCGGGCGGTGCAAGTCGTTTTGACGGAAAATATTTCACAAACTATTCTACCGAAAATGGTCTTAACGATAACCTTGTTTCGAAAATAATATCGAAAAATGGTTTTATTTGGATTGCAACTCAGCATGGGATTACAAGAATAAAAGAGAAACAAGTTCAAACCTACAATCTAGAAGAATTAACAGAAAATAATAATATTACAGCCCTTGTAATAGGTGCACAATTTTTATGGATTGGAATAAAGGACAAAGGTGTTCTTCAAATAAAACTGACAGACAACGTTCCGGATTTAAAAGACCCTATTTTGCATGTGCCGTCAGAACATCTAAACATTAGGAGTTTATTTATTGACTCCCAAAACAAACTATGGATGGCGTCTAAAGGTTATTTAGGCTATTATTTAAACAATAAATGGACAACTTTAAAGATTCCAAATTCAACAAATAACATTAGTGACATTGGAGAAGACTCCAAAAATCATATATGGATAGCAACATATAACGATGGTGTATATGAATATAACCTGGAGTCCTTTAAAAATTACAATGAATTGTTTGGTATTGACAACGATTTGGTTCGCTCTATTTACATTGACAAAAGTGACAATATCTGGCTAAGTAGCAAAACCGGATTAACGGTATTAGAAGATGGAATACCGACCATTTTTAATAATGAAAACGGGCTTGAAAATGAAAACATAAAAGTTGTATCCCAAGATAATGAAGGAAACATTTGGTTGGGAACAGATGGTTCCGGGGCATTTCGATTTTCAGGAAATGAATTTGTAAATTTTGATGAAAAAGATGGATTAGCAGGTGTAATGTCTATTATTCAAGACAATGATAAGGCGTACTGGTTTTCGACTTATGGAGATGGGATTACAAGATATAAGAATCAAGTATTTACCAATTATCACTCCTTGAATTCAAGTTTAACTAACAATACAATTTGGACTAGTATGCTTGATTCTAAAGACCAACTATGGTTTGGATCATCCGGGGGATTAATAAAACAAAGTCAAGGTGCATTCACCGTATTCCAAAACACATATTGGCTGCCTTCAAATAAAATTACTGCTTTATTTGAAGATTCTAAAAGCCATATTTGGATTGGAACCGCAAAAGGTGTAACTCAAATTTCCAATAGCGACACAACAACTTATACCAATTCATCCGGGTTAGGAACTAAAAACATTCGTGCAATTACGGAATATAAAAACACTATCTGGCTTGGCACTGCTAATGGGGTTTTTACTGCTAATGAAAAAGGATTTTTACCATGGGAAAAGAATGAGGATATAGACGGAACCAGCGTTTATTGCTTAAAAAAATGGAAAGATGGAATTTTCATCGGAACTGGCAATGGATTATTTTATTTTGACGGGGTAGCTGTTCAAGATATAAAACTGCATAGTTCTTTTAGCGCTAATTACATTAATTTCCTTACGCTAGAAGATAATCAATACTTATGGATAGGAACCAATTTTGGGGTTTTTGAAATCGATCTTTCCATCTATAGTTTTAAAGGAATAAAAGGGATAAATCATTACACGACATCTGACGGGTTAAAAAGTCCTGAAACAAATTTAAATGCAGGGTTTCAGGATTCAGATGGTTCTGTTTGGATGGGCACAGGGAAAGGTCTTTTAAGATATATTCGAAAAAAAATCCATGAGAAAGAAATTATTACTGTTCCTAAAATTAGAATAGAAGATGTTCAATTATTTTTAAAAGCGACAGATTGGAGTGCAATTACTAAGGACATGGATAGTTATAGTTTGCTACCTAATAATTTAGAATTAGGTCATAAAAAAAACTACGTTACCTTTTTTTATAAAGCGATAAGTATTTCCAGACCAGAGGAACTACGCTATAAGTTTAGGCTAAATGGATTCGATACAGACTGGTCACCTGTTATTACTCAGCAATCTTTTACTTATGCAAACCTACCTTATGGTGATTATACTTTTGAAGTTATCGCCTCAATTGATGGAGAAAACTGGAGCAGTCCTGCTCAATTTTCTTTTATTATTAAAAAGCCTTATTATTTATCATGGTGGTTCTTTTTGATGGGTGGAATTGCACTTCTCAGCCTATTTTATACAGTATGGAGATGGAGAGCAAATATTAGTAAGCAAAAAAGAATAACGGAGAAGTTAGTCTATAAGTCAAAGTTATTAGCTCTCGAGCAACAAAGTTTAAACGCTAGCATGAATAGACATTTTATATTTAATGCATTAAATTCTATTCAATATTATATTAATACCCAGGATAAATTATCTGCAAATAAATATTTGACAAGCTTCGCTAAACTTATTCGAAAAAACTTAGATAGTTCCAGCTCAGGGAGAAGTCTGGTTCCCTTAAGCGACGAATTAGAAAGACTTCAATTGTACATCACTTTAGAGCATATGCGATTCCAAAATAAATTTGAATATAAAATAAAAATTGGAGAAGACATTGACATAGACACTGTTTTAATTCCCCCCATGTTTTTGCAGCCATTTGTTGAAAATAGTATTTGGCATGGGATTTTACCCATGGAGAAACCAGGGGAAATTAACATTGATATTCATCGAAATCAAAGCGATGAGATTACATTCATAATTGAAGATAATGGGATTGGGATTGATAATAGTTTAGCACAAAAAAATGAGCACTCACACGTTTCCAAAGGAATGGAACTTACTGCAGGAAGGCTGGAAATACTTAAAGAAATTACGAACAAAAACATTAAGATAGTTGGTCCATTCCAGATAAACGACAAGAGTAATATAGCTTTTGGAACACGCGTTATTATTACAATAGATAATAATAAATAGCTATTACTGCAACATCTCCAAGTATTTAGCACACTTTTTTTGTATTATTCAACTATATTTTGTACTTTTGATAAGTAACAAGAACCATGAACAACAGCTTCAACATATTTTTACTTGCTTTTTTACTTGCTTTCGCAAGTAGTTGCAATAAACTTGCTCCCTTAGAACGTGTAAGTGAGACATGCGGTGAAAGTATTACTGATGAGGGTTTAACGTTAAAAAATGGAGAAGGTAACATTGACTTATTAGGCACAGAAGGCGGCATTACTGACACAGATAACGACGAGGATCATGATTCTGATGGTAACATTACTGACACAGATAACGACGAAGATCACGATAAAGAGAATACTGATAAAGGCTAACACTTATCCACCTTATTCGAGCGACTTTATAGGTCGCTTTTTTTATGCCCAAACTCATATCTAAATGGGAAATAGAAAAATAATAACATTAGGTTTATTTACAATTATTGCATTTCCATTAGCAGCATTTGTAATAAATTATATTTTTTCGTCAGAATCATTTTGGGATATTTTCATTTCTAAACAAGGCATTCTATATGAAACACTATTAGGCTTATCAATCGGAATATTAGCTGGAATATTAGCTTGGGTAATTATTAAGCTCCAAATACTCCAACCCGTCAGAGAAAAATACCAAGGAGTTATTGGATCACTAAAAATGAATATTGGGACAATTATTCTGGTTAGTATCTGTGCAGGTGTTGGAGAAGAAATATTATTCAGAGGCGTATTACAATCGTACTTTGGGGTCTGGATTACTGCAGTAGGTTTTGTAGCTATTCACGGATACCTAAATCCACTCGACTGGAGAATAAGCCTCTATGGCTGTTATATGGCCTTAGCGATAGTCGTTATTGGATATTTGCATCAATATTATGGATTAACGTCTGCCATGCTTGCCCATACATTGATAGATATTGTTCTCTTTGTAAAATTAACCACTGAATATCCAAATACTACAATGTCAGTTGAAAAAGAACAACTACCTGAGCATCGACAAAGCTCGTTCCAATCCGCTGATTAGCGCATCAACCTCTTGTTTTGTATTGTAAAATGCAAAGGAAGCTCTAATCGTTCCTGGAATTTCAAAAAAGCTCATAAGCGGCTGTGTACAATGATGGCCTGTTCGAACCGCAATTCCCAATTGATCTAATAAAGTACCAACATCAAATGGATGCAAACCTTCTACTACAAATGACAATACACTAGCTTTATGTTCAGCTTCTCCAATTATCCTAACACCCTCTACTTTCAGTATCTTTTCAGTTGCATAAGTCAATAATTCTTCTTCTCTTTTGTGCATTAAATCAATCCCCACCTCTTGCATGTAATCTACCGCAACACCTAACCCAATTCCTCCTACAATATTAGGTGTTCCGGCTTCAAACTTATGCGGCAAACAATTATACGTAGTTTTCTCGAATGTAACTTCTTTAATCATATCACCACCTCCTTGATAAGGTGGCATATCATTTAAGTATTCTGATTTTCCATACAAAATCCCAACGCCCGTTGGACCAAACATTTTGTGACCAGAAAAAGCATAAAAATCACAATCTAAATCTTGTACATCTACTTTAATATGCGGAACAGCTTGCGCTCCGTCTAGCAGAACCAATGCTCCCTTTTCATGCGCTAGCTCAATAATTTCTTTAACAGGGTTAATCGTACCCAATGTATTCGAGATATGCGTTACTGCAACCATCTTTGTTTTCTCAGAAAGTAGGTTTTTATATTCATCCATTAACAACTCCCCTTTAAAATTAATTGGAATCACCTTTAAAACGGCTTCACGCTCATCACAAATCATTTGCCAAGGAACAATATTACTATGATGCTCCATTGCAGATATAATAACTTCATCTCCTTTCTTTAAAGAATTACGACCAAAACAAGATGCAACTATATTAATACTATCTGTTGTTCCTTTTGTAAAAATCACTTCTTCAAGTTTCGGAGCATTTATAAAGCCTTTTAACTTCTCTCGAGCGTCTTCATAAGCTGTTGTCGCAACTTGGCTTAAATGATGGACACCTCTGTGGATATTACTGTTGTACTCTTTGTAATAGGTATTAATCGCCTCAATAACCAGAGCTGGTTTTTGTGCCGTAGCACCATTGTCAAGATACACCAATTCCTTACCTCTAACTTTAGAGTTAAGAATTGGGAAATCATTTCGTATTTCTGCTATGGTCTTCATCTCAAATCGTATTACAAAACAAAGATAGCTGCAAACCGAATAAGATTTACGGATTGACTTTAATTTATTAAAGGAATTACAAAACGGTTACAAGGCCTCTAAACCTTCAATAGAATAAACCTTCAATTCATTAGAAGAAGAAATCGTTACTACATTCGTTCGACCGTCTTTGTTTATATCACCAATGGCTGTATGGATACTTCCTGAAACAGGAAAATTTGGAATTGGAGTTAAATTGCTAGAATACAAATAAATCTCACCCTCATTTTCTATGAGAAAAAACTTTAAATTATCCCCAATAATCTTTAATTGATGATTAATGTTAAAATCAAAAGTTTCAAAAAAAGATAGTTTTTTGTCGGGCCCATATATTTCAATTCGATTGAAATAATTCACAACATAATCAGATAAATTATTTCCATCTAAATCAACCATGGACAAATCAAACTCAGAATGTGAACTGTCCAACATAAAACATGTTTTAGTATCATCAAACTCAATTTTACAGATTGTATTACTGTCTTGGTAAGTCAATTTAGATGCAGTAAAAGTGGATCCCTTTTCAAATTCTATTAATTCATGTAGGTTCGTATTAATTTTCTGGGTTAGGTCAATTCGCTTCCCTCCTCTTCTATCCACCATATATATATTACCTGAAATATCAGTAAATAAAATATAATCTTTACTCTCTGAAACGAAATGTTTTAGCTCATTAACAACTAGACTCTCTGTCAAATTAAAGTTCCACCCTTCTATAATTTTCCCTTCCTGGTTGTAGTTGTAAATTTTCTTATTGGAACATGCCACCAATATTCTATACTCCTTGTTTTTTTCATAATCCAAAACAGTTACCGAATTGGTTGCAGGTGCTTTTAATTCAACTGGAAATCCTTTCACTTCATTACCGTTAATATCGACTAGGTGAATTTTAGAAGATGTATTAAATAGCATTTGCCACTTATTGTTACCATAGACATCTATCTGCTTCACTTTCCCGATGATCGCTCCTTCTATTTCTTTAGACCATTTTATTTTTCCCGTAGCACTTATCAAATGCATTGAATTTTCCTCGTCCTGGATTAAAACTTCCAATGTATTTGTTCTATGATTCTTCATCAACTCAGGAGCACGGATTACCGATGACTTTAACTTTAAACTCCACAAGGAGTTTGAGACTCCTTCTTCGCCGTGACTAGAGTTTAGTGCAATTGAATGGTATTGATAATTTTTTCCCGAAGGAGACGTTTGCCAAGAAATGCTGCCCATCTTTTTGAAAATATCGGAATACGAATTTAGTTTAAGGAAATATTCATGTTTTAGTATATTTTCAAGTGACTCAGCTAACTTATTGCATTTCCAGTAGTAGTCATTTGATGAGAAATTTGCCATAAATCTGTCTGAAAAAGAAGAAAATATGGTTTGCTGAATAACCGCATGTTCTTTTCTCCATTGTCGCAGAATTTTATTCACTCCCATTCGAGAAGAAAAAATGGCATAGTTATCCATTTGACAGAAAAAAACATCTCCATGCAAAATAAATTCACCTCCGAACATGTGAAATAAGTTATTATCATTAACTGGATAAATATTTACCCCGTGAATATTCTCAACTATTGAATCGGAAACACCTAGAAGCGTTAATCTACTCAACACATTTTCACCTCCCTTTGTTTCTATTAACAAAGATTTTATTGAATTGGAATCATAGTGCGAATGCTCTAAATATACAATTTCATCCCCAAGCCAAGAGCTTACCGTTTCAATTGGTTCGCACTGACAACTTACTTCCATTTCTTCCAGATATGCAGAATTATTCTCGATAATAAATCTCTTCGGATCAGATATAGAGACCCTTTTCAATACTTTAATATCTTTTGGCAGATTTGGTTTTATTAAAGACTGCTGGGGACTTTGCCCTAAAACTGTAGATAATAAATTATTCTTTGAGTTCGTAGTACTTATTCCCGAAAATAAAAATGCATCCGACTTCAATGACAAATCAAATGTAATCCAGTTTGGAAAAACTTCTCCGTTTTGCCATTTATCGGCAATTTCTTTTTCAATATATGGAAATGCTATTCTTGCAAACTCATCAAAATTAACATAACAGTTCAATGCGGAAGAATTACTAGATGTCGAACGTAAATCACTGAAAGGTTTTAAGTCCAAAATCGAGTTCTTGTTTTTTATCTGCGTTAAACTTAGTTCTAAGACTTCTTTTGAAGAACTGAACAGTATAAATGGAGATATATACACATACGCATATAATCCATCTTCCGTAGCAAAAGACTTTATCTCCTCCCCCTGTAATTCGCTCGTTTCAACCTTGCCAATTTCTTTATTAACCAATTTATCGAATAGTATAAACTGCGATTCATTGCAAACAGTTGCTATAAAAAAATCTGATCCATTTCCGTTGGAATGAAATGATATTACGGTTTTCTTATTATCAACAATATCTATTAAACCTTGAATAGTAGAAAAAAGCGAATCAACGATTCTGATCTTCCTATCTAATTTTTGAATTTCAGGAATAGCAAGTACATCACTCCAAACTAAATTAGTTTCCGAAATTCGCGACCATATTTCACGAATATTTTGACACTCCACTATTATGGCTGCACTTTTAGGAATTGCAACAATTGGGTCTTGATGTTGTTTTACCTCTTCCTTTAAAAAAGAATAAGATAAAAACAAAGAGGCAGTGCAACCAGCTATAATTATTCCTATGATAATTTTTCTAAGCATAATATTTCAATCAAATTTAGTTCAAAAGAGTTGGTGGAAATGACGTTGCTTTTGAATATATGCACAGTGATTTGTGAAAATGATTCAATCCCTCTACTGGTTGATTTTAAGGATATATCTAATAAAAACACAAGATATTAAATAATTTCATAATTTCACGATTCTCAATTATGAAGCAGATACTTTTCTTTTCTTTATTAATAGCTGGCCTACAGGGTTTTGGGCAAGTAGATGCAGGAATAAGTGCTGTTAACTCTCCTGCTGGCAATATTTGCCCTGGAAGTATGACTCCTTCCGTCACTTTAGAAAATTTTGGAGGAACAACTCTAACTACGGTAGACATTCTCTATAATATTGATGGGGCTCCTAATTTTAGTTTCGTTTGGTCTGGGAGCTTAACAACTGGAGGCACAGTTAATATAATATTGCCAGATCTTTCTTCAACAGCTGGAGCGCATACTTTTAATGCGACAACCAACTTCCCAAATGGCACGACAGATGCTAATACATTAAATGATGTTGGATCTGAAAATTTTACGATAATGCCGACTATCAATTATAATGCAACCGTTTCAAATTCGAACTGTGGCGCAACAGATGGAAGTTTAATAATAAATGCCTCCGGAGGAACAGCTCCATTTCAATATAGTATTGATGCGGGTACAACATTTCAAGGTTCTAACTCTTTTATAAATCTTAGCCTTGGAGCGTATTATGTTGTCATTAAAGATGCCAATGGATGTCAAAAATTAGGCATTGAAAACGTACTTTCAAATGGAGGTCCTTCTATTGTAATTATAAATACTAATCCGCCAACATGCTTTGGAACGAACGACGGTTCGATTGTAATTGCAGCTAACGGAGGTAGTTTAAGTTATAGTATTGATGGTGGTGCAAATTACGCAACAACTTCACCACAAAACCTGGGGTTCTTCCAAAACTTAGGTCCAGGTTCATACAGCGTTTACGTTAAAGACTCCAATAGCTGTGAGACATTTCAAGTCGTAACTCTTTCTCAACCTAACCAAATCAACACCCTTATTTTTGGCAATAATGCTGGATGTGGAAATTCTAACGGAAGTGCATCTGTACTGGCGACTGGCGGTGATGGAAATTTTTCATACTTATGGGATGACGCAAATATTCAAGCCTCTTCTTCAGCATCTAACATTCCAGCAGGTTTGTATCATGTAACTGTTACGGATGCAAGCGGTTGTTCCGTCGTTGATTCTGTTTTTATTGGAAATACTGGTGGACCCAGTGTTTTCCTAGTAAGCACCAATACCCTTTGTAATAATGACTCTTCGGGGCAAATCTCAACAAATGTTAGTGGTGGAACCGCTCCATATACCTACTTATGGGATGACGGAACCAACCAAACTACCGCAATTGCTATAGGACTAAATATTGGAACTTACCTTTGTCAAGTGACTGACAACAATGGCTGTGTAGCATTTGGAAATGCCAGTGTTAATGAGCCGGAATTATTAACGGGAAATTTATCAGTTGTTCAAACTTCTTGCGGAAACGATAATGGACTGATTATTAGTACAATAAACGGAGGAACTTCGCCGTATTCTTATCTTTGGAACGATGTAAATAACCAAACTTCCTCTGTTGCTCTGAATTTAGCAGCAGGTCAATACACAGTAGCTATAACAGATGCGAATGGATGTGTATTTTCTAGCATGGAACAAATAATTTCTTCAGACGCAATATTTGTTACGTCAATTAGTACAAACTCTAGCTGTAACACAACAGCAGATGGAGGAGTTGAAATTACTGTAACTGGAGGTTCACCTCCTTATTTAATTGATTGGAGCACTGGAGATACGTCTCTGATTATTGAAGGTTTTCCTTTGGGAACTTATTCCGTGCAAATAACAGATACAGCAGGTTGCATGCAGAACGAATCAATAACTATTGCTTCAGAAAGTAACAATTGCTTAATTATACCTACAGCTTTTTCGCCTAACAGTGATGGTAAAAATGATGTTTGGTTGATTGAAGGTTTAGATCTTACTTTGGAAAATAATGTAGAAATTTATAACCGATGGGGGGCGCTGTTATATCAAAACTCTGCTTATCAAAATGACTGGGATGGCAAAATCAGTGGAAAAGATTTGCCAACTAATGGATACTTTTATATCGTAACTATTTCTGAACAAACCTATACTGGACCTGTAGCAATTATTAGATAAATGAAAATTGTATTATTCATATCCATTTTAATTGTTGGATGCAATTTTTCTGCACAGCAACTGCCGTTTAACAGCCAGTATATGTTAAACCAATATATGATAAACCCTGCTGCTGCAGGCCAATACTCGGAGGCCCCAATTTCTTTATCTGTTAGACAGCAATGGGCAGGAATGCAAGGCGCCCCTGTAACTCAATTCATCAGCTTTAATCGCAGGCTAGGTAAAAAGCAAAAAATGGCTTGTGGCACCCAACTTTTCAATGATGTAAATGGGGCTTTTAAAAACATGGGACTGCAAGGCACCTATGCATACCACCTTAAAATAAATGAAACCTCAAAATTATCCTTTGGGATTTCGGCGATTTTATCGCAAACTACTGCTGATGGAACTAATTTTATTGTAAATGATTATTCTGACGAAACTTTACTTGGAGTAAAGCAAAAATCATTCGCTCCAGATGCTTCTGCGGGTATATTTTATTTTAGTCAAAATCTATTTATTGGAGCTTCTGCGAATCAGTTACTACAAGCTAAATATAGTTTTGGAGAAAATCTTATTCAAAATAGGCAAGTAAATCATATTTATGGTTCTGGAGGTATGACAATAGCACTGGGGCCTGGCTATAAAATGGAACCCTCTTTCTTAATAAAAACTGTTGGTCCGGCGCCTACAGAAATAGATTTAAATGCACGTTTCTTTTACCGTGAAAATGTCTGGCTAGGGTTTTCATATAGAAACAGTGGAGCTACCGTTTTAATGGTTGGTTTAGAAAGAGATCGTTTTGTTATAGGTTATGCGCATGACTTTACAAGCAGCAACATTAAAAGCTACTCTGTTGGAACAAACGAATTATACCTCCAATATTCGTTTAAAAACAAGCACCAAGGAGCTACGAAATTTTAAGCTTTCTTTGTATTCCGAGCTTAATAAGCCACAAAAACATTAATCCACAAAAACCTAATGCTGCTGGTATCAACCAGGTTGAATAAGGCATGGCATTAAAAGCTACAAAAATCAACGTGCTTACAGTTATCAATCTAAAACCATCAATATAAACAGATGCTTTAGTTTGCTCTACCATTCGAGCATGGGCAAAAATTGATATTAAAATTATTCCAACTAAAGATAATATTTGAGGATTTGAAGATAGTTCGCTCATCGTAACAAATAGTTCGCTCAACGTTTTTGGCATTATAGGCTTATAAATGATAAGCAGAGCAACAAAAGCACTAAACGTTATTAATACATTTATCAAAACATAGGCCCCTAGCTCAAAACTGACAGGTATTTTATGGGGTATTCTGTCACCCTTTTCGTCTATCTTATATTCATTAGGCAAATGTGGAACATCATCTGGTGTCCATGCCGGACCTTTAGTAAATACTTTAATTTTATCACGAACCTTTTTTGTTCTACCCGCTCTTGTAAATAAATTACGCCAATATGCAAAAGATGCATTATATGCATTTGCACTTTCAAAACCAGTGGTTATGCCATAATCAGGATCTTCATCTTCTACGATAAAAGTGCCAAACATTCTATCCCATATAATAAATATGTGGCTATAGTTATGATCCATATACTTGTCATTTCTAGCATGATGAACCCTATGATGTGATGGTGTTGTAAGAAACCATTCAACAAAACCTAATTTCCCAATAACTCTTGAATGCGTAAACAATTGAAATACGCCTAAAGTAACGGAACAAGTAGCAATTGTAAATGCATCAAATCCGGCTAATGCCATCCACACAAAAAAGAATGCTCGAAATATTACAGCAAAAAATGAAGCTCTAAACACCGTTGTTAAATTCAGCTCTTCGCTTTGATGGTGAACAATATGAGCAGCCCATAAAAAATTAATTTCATGGCTAAGTCGATGAAACCAGTAGGCTATACAGTCAAAAACTACAAGTGCGATTAACCAAGTTCCGATATTGGTTGGAATTTGGTATGGAGCATAATTTACCCAAATAAAATGGAATCCAAAAAGAATTAATACGGATAAGAAAAAATCAAAAATTCTTTCCATCATACCGCAGGATACATTTGCTACACTATCAGAAAGTCGATAAATTTTCAACTTTTTCTTTTTAGCTACAGCCGATTCTAGAACAAGAGCTCCAATAACGATAACTACACCAAGAATAATTATATAAGGTAGATAGCCCATAATCAATAATTTTGCACAAAATTACTAATTTACTTATGATTCAAAAATTATGAAGGCCATAAAATTTAAGTATGTTGTTTTAGAAAAGAAAACTTACGTGCTGCCAAAAACATAACAAATACAATAGCAGCCATCACAACGTGACTAATGTCATGGTAATTAAACCAACGATTAACGCTTAATTGAGTATTAAATATAATTCCTGGTAACACTCCCATTCCAATAGCAATTATAAAAAGCTTGCTCCCCGGAGATTTCGTTTTAGAAAAATTAAAGATATGCATCGGTAACATCATCCCGATCAATGATACTAAAGAACAAAGTTGAGCTAACCCAAAAAAACTAGTGCTTGGAATAAGCATAAATACAATAAAAATGGAAACTTGTGCTATGAAAATCACTTTTATAAATCGCCTTATATGTGGCTTTATTAAATGTATTATCTCCCTAAGAGTAGCTAATCCTAAAAATAGATTTGCTGCCGAATTAATTACCCAACCAATAACTTTAACCCGAGGAGGAAGATAAGCTGCCAAACCGTGCCCCAACCAAGCTGAACATAGCATTCCAATACCAAAACATAGAAAGAATGCTTTGAAATAGATAAAGCTCTCTGACTTTTCTCCCTTGAACCTAGAGAACAAAATAAAAGCAAAAATGCATACGCATGCAATTAATGAATCTGTTAGGGTAGTAATAGGTTCCCGCCATTCGAAATCTCCTATGATTAAAGTTGGATTAATTATTGGATCTACGAGAGAATCAATTATTTGCATAGGGTACAAAGATAATTTTTCAGCTAAAATAATCCAATAAATTCTGTTTTTTTGATGCAGATACATCCACATGAGAATTGTCAGTCATAATGACCACCCCTCCTTTCCCCTTTTTATAGCTCTTAACGTATTGTGCATTTATCAAATGTGAACGATGCACTCGTATAAAGCCCGAATCATTCAAAACATCGTCGTAAAACTTTAACGTTCTGCATATTACTTTTTTAGAACCATCCAACAAGTGAAAATCTGTAAAATTATCATTGGCTACACATCTGATAATATCATTTACCTGCACTACTTCAAATCCGTCAAGAACAGGCAAGACGACTTTCTTATCTTTATTTTGGGAATGCTTAAAGTTTTCTAATAAAACTTTAGTCTGCAATGTAAAATCATCTTCATTTTTCATTTCCATATTTTCTCTTACCTTTTTTATTGAAGACTCAAGTTCATCAATATCAATTGGTTTCAAAATATAATAAGAAGCACTATAATTCAATGCTTTTAAAGCATACTGACTATAAGCAGTAACAAAAACTGTTTCAAAATTTACAACCTCCAATTGCTCTAGAAGGTCAAAAGCGTTTCCAAAAGGCATTTCAACATCCAAAAAAACTAAATCTGGACTCAGTTCTTCAATGGCTTTTTTCCCTTCTTTTATATTGGCGCACTCAGCGATTATTTCAACATTTTCACAATATTTATTTATATAATTCCGAAGCGTTTCCCTGCTTGTTTCTTCATCTTCTACCAATATTGTTTTAAGTACTTTCAGTTTATTCAGATATTTGTTTGGTTTTCCTGATGTTAAAATAATAAATTTGTAGCAGATAAATTCCTTTTCATTGAAAATAGCTATAAATACACGCCTTTTATTAAAAAACAAACTCGAAGGAATTGGTCGGTTCACACTGGAGACACTTAAAATAATTGTGACAAATCATCCTGAACACGAATTTTATTTTTTGTTCGATAGAAAATTTGATCCTTCATTTATTTTTGCAAAAAATGTTACTCCCGTAATAATTGGACCACCAGCTAGGCACCCTATTCTATTTAAAATTTGGTTTAACTACTCAGTAACTCGCGCTTTAAAAAAAATAAGAGCTGATGTATTTTTATCTCCAGATGGATTTTTAAGTCTAAAAACTTCAATTCCTCAGATTGCCGTTATACATGACCTGAACTTTGAGCATTACCCAGAAGACTTACCGAAATCATATAGGAAGTACTATAAAAAGTATTTCCCTTTATTTGCAAGAAAAGCAGCCCGAATTATTACGGTATCTGAATTCTCAAAAAAAGATATTAGCTCTCAATATGCTATCTCTTTGAACAAAATTGATGTCGCGTACAATGGCGTGAATGATAATTTTAGTCCATCAGATATTCCTGCCATTAAATCTACGCAAATGAAGTTTTCGGAAGGGAAACCTTATTTTGTATATGTGGGAGCCCTTCATTCAAGAAAAAATATAAAAAGAATGCTCCTTGCATTTGATCAATTTAAAAAAAATACAAACTCCGACTATAAAATGCTGATTGTTGGTGAAAAAATTTGGAAAAACACCAAATTTGAATCAACAATGGAAAAATTAAGTTCTAAAAAAGATATTCTATTTACTGGAAGATTAACTTCGAGTGACTTAAATAAGATTGTTGGTAGTTCTAATGGGCTAGTATACGTTTCCTATTTCGAAGGTTTTGGAATTCCAATTATTGAAGGAATGAAATGTGGAATCCCTGTTATTACAAGTAATGTGACCTGCATGCCTGAAATAGCCGGAAACGCTGCCGTTTTAGTAGATCCCTTTTCAGTAAATTCTATTTCTAATGGTATGGAACAACTACTGGATAAAGAGAAAGTTGAAAAAGTTGTTCAGCTTGGAACAAAAAGGGTGCTTTCTTTTTCTTGGGACAACACTGCCAAGATAGTTTGGAGTTCTATTGAAGATGTATTAAACGCACCTAATTGAGGTAGAAATTTTGATCCACTTTTCTTTCTTGTTCGAGTAAAATAGTCATATACCGAGTCTTTCTCAATAAAAAATCATTTTGCCTTTGCTCATCCGTAATTTTCATAAAACGTAATTTTTCATCGTCTTTTAGATTAAGCATTTTGACAATATTTTTTATACCTAACATCTCATGCAGGTCATCATTAAAACTGTCTCCATGTAATAATTGTAAATACTTGCCAATATGATCTACCAATTCCGCATTTAGTGGATGTTCAATTGACCGTAAAGATGTTATTGTCCCTGCTGGATATAATTTCCCTTCGGTTTGTCCTTCGTAATGATTTAGTTTAAAGTTTTGTTTACACTCCACTAAAATATCTAATTCGCCATTATCATAATTCTTCAGTACTTGCTTCACTGCTACCAAAGACCCAAATTCCGTTAAAGTTGTTTTCCCTTGATATGGAATCCCAAATTCAACTTCATTCGAAATGCACTCCGTAATTAATTGTAAATACCTAGGCTCATAGATATGAAGTGTCGTTTGCTCTCCTGGCAGCAAAAACACCCTTAAAGAGATGAGACCGATATGATTGTTTTCTTGTTTCATTAACTGTATTTGAAATCAATTACATTGTAAAAATTGAATAAAAACGGGTAAATGTCAATAGCCTGAAACAATACATATACACAATCATTCTTGGATTACTTATACTTGAGGCTAAGCAAAAACAAAATAAACCTTTTAATACCTAAGCGTATAGGAAGAAATTAACATTCAAATAAACAACCCTAATTTGGCCAATAAAAACAAGCGTTATTATAGTTTAATTCGAATTAATGATAAAATAGTGAAGTCAAACTACAAAATTGGAGGTATAGAGCTCAATTCTATTAATTTTTAATTCAAGAAGGGATAAGAATTTTTAATTGTAATTATTACTGAAAAGATTGTGATCCAAGTTGCAATAGTAAAGGGTGTATCCATAGATAAATTTCAATTGCCCTTAGCTTCTTCAAACTTTTCGCTTCTAATCAGCTGACCTAATTTATAAACGGCAGTTTCTTTTATTAATCCGGTTTCAAAATACCAGATCCAATCTCCTTCTCTATTATCTTCGATGTATGCTCCAGCGCATTTCACCTTCCCATTTGGAAACGACTCGACATAATTTCCATTTAACATATTAAATTTATAAATCCCTTGATGCTTAATATTAACAATATTGCGCATTGCATCATTTAACAATCCATGAGAATAGTAACTCCAAATAGTAAAAAGACCTTTCCTAGCTCCTAAGCTATAGTTAATTATATGCAGCGTATCTCCCATTGAATTAAGTTTTGTCCATTCCCCATCTTTTCTTCCTTTATTATATCTTCCAGACTCCTTTAATCTACCTGAACTATAACTTACTCTAAAGCCTCCATTAATAACACCATTTACGTAATAACCTTCCTTAATAATAATTTCTCCATAATCCATTGCATAATCTGGAGTAGATTCTGGATTACCTTCGTAACTTTTTTCCAATTCCCAAATTTTAAAAGATCCTGATAATTTCCCTTGATCGTAATTTACAATAGATATTGTATCCCCATTTCCATTCCAATCTGTCCAGGCTCCATGTCTGTAACCATTATAATATTCTCCTTTAAATCTTAATTTCCCATTGGAATAATGACCAACTGCAGGTTGAATTGGACTAACGGGAGTGGCGCTATCCAAAGACAGTGCAAGACAACTTGACAGGAAAACAACAATTAATATTAAGGACATCCATTTTATCATTCCGCTTACTAATTAAGTTAAAAAAGAAATGATTTATTGTTTTACCAATTTTTCTGTAAAAAGCACTTTATCGTTGTTCAATATTCTTAAGATATACATTCCTTGCTTGAGGTAAAATCCGTTAAATGTTAATCTATTCTCTCCTTGAAGTGCAACATCCTCGTATAGGATTCTAATTAACCCTCCTTTAGAATCAAACAATTCTACTTTAATAAAAATAGACTCATCCAATTCAAAATCAAAAGTTACCCAATCTACTAAGGGATTTGGAAATATTACGCCATTGTTAAATGCAGGAGTCAAACTATCTTCAATTGGTATAGGTATTCTGCAATCCTCTTCAACTGCTATTCTAGCTACCCACGTTCCGTTACTTCCAACTTTACCATACATCCCGGCTGTCCAAACATTGCAAGGGCTATTATATTGTCTTTGAATTGCAAAATAATCTCCCCACCTATCCAATGAATCAACAAATGTGTTTATTGAGGCTTCTCCTAGTTTTATTACGTTAAAGTCTGAATAGACTTCATTTGTATCCATATAATAACACCCCACTCCAGCTGAATCTATAGGAGAGGTATAATTAAATGCAATAACACATTCTTTGTCGTCCGGATCAATACCTGTAGAAGCAATATTTGGATAACCATAATCTTTAATCGAATCAGATAGAATCACTCCCGAAACAAGAGGCGTAGATTTAAAATTATCAATCGTTCCATGATACACTGCCGCATTTCCTGTTGCTGTATCCATCGAATTATGAACATACTGAATCCAGCTATCATCTCTAATCGCACCCAACATTCGAGAATCATTGGTAGCCAATAACTTTGCAATTGATTGTCTCCCACTAGGGCTCATAAAATAATGATCCGGTGTACTTAAAAGTTTTTGATTCAATTGTTCAGAAGAAGAAATTTTGTTTGTTATTTCCAGTAAATAAACAGTATCACTTTCGGCTGAAAAATTCTTATTAGATACAAAATACTGATTGGGTCCGTACAATTTCCTTGCTCCTCTAACTGGATGGATATTTCTAATTTTAATGGAACCATCATATATATCTGACCAGAGTTGCGTCGTTAATGAATCATTTCCTCCATAACCAGAATGTTTATCTATTTGCCAAATGATAGATTGATTAAATCCTGTTTGCCAACTTTGATTATCTGCTAATAAATTTCCCGTTACAAAAAACTCATCTTCTGACAAGGCTATCGCAGGATAATCCGTCCAGTGATCTGTAAGTAATGGATCTCCAGGAAGTAAGTACACATTCCACCCATCCATAGGATTATTAGAAGTTGAAAAACAAACTGCTATTTTACTATTTACATGGTGAGTTCCGACTAAAAAAGTCAGAATAAATTTATCCTCATTTTGATCGTAAATCATTTTTGGGTCATACCTACTCGCTGTTACATTAAATTGCATCACAAAATCCTGTAAATAACCTGTATCCATTAATGTATCTGCCTCTGTATCGTATATAACTACTCTGTTATTTGTACATGACATTAATATTCCTGCATCCGAAATAGCCATTGCATTATCATTCGGCACACGATTATTATATGCATTGCCTTCAAACCCCGAAATGTCAAATACTTCGGGAGCAGATGCTTTATTTGCTAATTTACTTATTTTTTTTCTCGGGTACTTTAACTCCAGTTCTCTCTTTAATCGTAACAGCTTAGCTTTGTCAGAGTTCCCCTCTGGAGAAGGCATTTCCATGTTTTGAACAGAAGCATACCATATGTTATTTGTTGCTTTAAAATCAACAACTCCAGCTTTTATTACCTGAAATTGGTGACTGGTTTGTGTAAACCCTATTGCACTAATTAACAACAAAACAAATGGGAGGATGTATTTCATGTTTTCAATTTTCACTGTAAAGATAAAAAGAAATGTATAAAAGTTATATTTGCCATTTGATACAATTTTTTTTCATATGATTTTGAATAAAATATTTCAACAGGATTTGGCTAGTTTAGTCTTAAATCTTTCAAATTGTTTTAGACAAAGAAAACAGGTTGCATGCAGTTAAACAATAGAGCATTTTTAAAATACAAACTCCTAAATTCCTCATTCACAGGACTATCTATTGGTATGCTATTTACAATTTATGGACCATTAGACCCCTTAGTATATTCAATTGGAGGTCTTTTCCTGGCAGTTGGCATGTTGATTATTGCCAAGTTTTACGAAAAATTACTGAATATAAAGAGCTTTTATTATATTTCACTAATGGTAGAGATAATGATGTTATTCACTTTATTGATATTCATCTTTTGGGAACTATCTCTCGTTTCTGCGCTTCTTATTTACATCGGATATCAGTTTACTTTTACATTTGGTGGATATTTGGTTCGCGCCGAAACATTAGTTGCCAGCGACAAAGAACTTTTAGGAAAAATTGATTTCAACAAACAATTGGGTTATTTAGTTGGTTTAGGTGCCTCATTTATATTTTACTATACTCTAAATGATGGATTTGAAATTGTTGACACTATGTCACAGATTATGATTTTACATTACCTACTGATTATTTTGCAGGTTTTGATTGTCTTATTTTTGCAAGCAAGTTTTAGTAGAAAAGAGATAAGAGATGTTACTGAAATAAAGGATTAAATAAAGTTTGGATGATTGACAAGCGAGGTCGATTTGTATCAGAAGTTACTTCTCGTTTAAATAAATATTCAGTACTGAAAAGTTTGTTTTCGTATCCCTATTTTCTTCTTCTTTCCTGCGAAAGCAGGAAACTTATTCAACGCTGACCTAGAAACAACTGGATAAGACTCCTGCTTTTCGCAGGAGTGAGTTAAAAAAGAACCTAAATCACATTTTATTTAAATTAATACCCGTAAATTTGCATCGCTTTATTGGTTTCTCCTTTGGAGGATTAAAAGGGAATCGAGTGTAAATCTTGAACTATTCCCGTAGCTGTAAGCTCAATTAAGCTTTTTTTAATAATACCACTGTTCCGATGGCTATCGGAATGGGAAGGTTAAAAAAAGTTGAGTAAGTCAGAAGACCTGCCATTAAACACAAATTTTTGCTTTCGGGATAAAAGCTAAGATGTAAGATACCTAAATGGTGTTTTTATTCTTTCGTTTTTATTCTTTTTTACTAATCATTTAAAAAATAAAAAAGGATGAAAAAAATTTACTTAATGGCTGCTTTATTTGCAGCAAATTTATCAATGGCTCAGCAAGGATTTGAGTCTATCATTTCTATTTCAGGATCAGAAACTTATTGGGACGGCTCAGACTTAACAGGGACTTCAAACGGAGCCGGTTTATTTGATTCAACATTTAGCGAGGGTAATTTTGAATTTTCCAACCAATACGACACAACATGGGGATTACCCGGGTATTGGTCTGCTGGATGGGCTTTTTCAAATCAAACTTCAGATACCCTAACAGGACTGACGGGGCAATACTCTTCTTATGCAGGAGGAGCAAGTTTTGGTTCAAATTATGCTCTTGGGTTCAACAACACTTCCATGATGATTACTGATACATCAAATGCAATAACAAGCATTGTCGTTGCCAATTCCAATTATGCTGCTCATTCAATGTTGGATGGAGATTTTTATGCTAAACAATTTGGATCAGCTTATAGCGCAAGTGGAAATCTTGATGGCACTAATGGTGAAGATTGGTTTCTAATGACAATTGTTGGATATGATGTAAATGGAAACGCAAAAGACTCGGTAGAGTTTTATCTAGCAGATTATCGCTTCTCAAATAGTTCTCAAGACTATATAATTAAAGATTGGACAAACATTGATGTGTCTCCTTTAGGGGTTGTGTCATCAATAAAATTTAAATTATCTTCTTCTGATGTTGGACAGTATGGAATGAATACCCCAGCTATCTTTGCAATTGATAACATTAATTATTTTCCGGTATCAGTTCAAGAACAGTCAATTGAAAACATAAAAATATATCCGAACCCAACAAACGACATACTTTCTATTGACGTTTCGGGAGAATGTTCAGCGGAATTATTTGATTTAAGCGGAAAATTAGTAATGACAAAAACAATTACTACTGCTAACAATCAGATCTCTCTTTTAGACTTTCCAAAAGGAATATATCAACTAGTTACTGCTACTGAAAACACCCTTCAAACAACTAAAATTGTGAAACTGTAATGAAATTAATTGCAGTCCTATTATTTTTCTGTTCACTAAATATATTTGCACAGGGGCCATATGCCCCTGTTGCAGGTTCATTAGGCTCAACAGCCATACACAAGGATTCTTCTGTTTTTATAGGTTGGGCTTCAGCATGCTTTATTGAAAGAGGTTGGCAAAACATTACAGACACAACTTTGGGGAAGACTAGCAGTGGAGACAGTTTTAGCGCCACTGATAAATCAGGTGTTAATGGTGTTGTTAGTTTAGGTGATGGAGGGATAGCAGTTCTAACATTTTCTTCTCCTATACTTAACAGAAACGGACCTGATTTTGCTGTTTTTGAAAATGCTTTCGACAATACCTTTTTAGAATTAGCACACGTAGAAGTAAGTTCTGATGGAATTAATTATTTCCGATTTCAAAGTGTTAGTTTATCTCAAATTAACACGCAAATATTAAACATTGTAAATACTACAGAAATTTATAATCTAGCAGGTAAGTACAGAGCGCAATATGGTACTCCGTTTGATTTGGAAGAACTAATTGGAATAACCGGGCTGGATATAAATAATGTGACACATGTCAAAATAATAGATGTGGTTGGAAGCATAAACGAGCCTTATGCTTCTTACGATTCACAAGGGAACATCATTAATGATCCATTTCCTACGCCTTTCGAAACAGGTGGTTTTGACTTAGACGCAATAGGTATTATTCACTCCTTTGTCGGGATTCAAGAAATGACAAATGCGTTTAAAGTCTTTCCTAACCCTGCCTCGAATCAAGCAACAATAATCTTTGATAATTATGTAGATAAAACAATTCAATTAATTGACTGGAATGGTATTATTGTTAAGCAGATTAAAACAAGGTCCAACCAAGTTGAGTTGGATTTATTACACTATGCAAAAGGAATTTATATCTTAAAATCGATAGAAGGAGAACACGTTAGCATAAAAAAATTACTCGTCAATTGAGCGTCTTGAGAAATCACTGTTTAATTCTTATTTGCTTAATCGCATCCTCAAATTGCTTTGCGCAAGAGGACACATTAAAACAGGTAGTCGTTACGACAACAATTACTCCGGCTCCTTCTTATAAGTTAATTAAAGTACCAAATATAGAATCACATGTTACAGATAATCTAGCTGACTTACTCTCGAAAGAAACACCTATTTACATAAAGTCTAGTGGACCAGGTGGACTTTCCACTATTTCAATTCGAGGAGCTGGCGCAAGTCATACCCAATTGTATTGGAATGGCATTTCAATTAACTCTCCTACTTTAGGTCAATTAGATTTAGCTACGTTGCCTGTTGCTTTTATTGACGAAGCCGAAATTCATTTAGGAGCCAGCAGTGTAGTTGATGGAAGTGGAGGTCTAGGAGGAGCT
>CAWUXI010000013.1:0-53301 GCA_963926405.1 uncultured Flavobacteriales bacterium | reverse complement strand
TAAGGTATTTTTAGCGTATTCTAAAGCTTTAATTGGCTGAAAATAAATATCAATATCCATAGGAATGGTTTATTTTTTCTTTGATGCTGGTTTCTTTTTAGCCGGTTTCTTTTTAACTGGTTTTTTCTCCTCAATCATTTTCTTCACATCTTCCAATGTCAATTTTTCAACCTTGAAAGTTTTAGGCAATTCAATTTTTAATTTTCCCTGAATAACATTGAATCTTCCCCAACGTGCTTTTTGAACAGAAATACCCTCTTCCTCCCAATTATGAATGAATTTATCTATTTCCTTTTGTTTTTTGACTTCAATCAATTCTACAATATCATTTTGGGAAAGGTTATCATAATCATATTTTCGGTTGACATTGATAAACATTTCATTCCATTTAATAAATGGCCCAAATCTCCCCGTTCCTTTCTGCACAGGTAATCCCTCATATTCGGCAATAGGTGCATCTGCTTGTTGCTTTTCTTTAATCAATTCAATAGCACGACTTAAATCAACTGCACCCATATCTTCGCCTTTTGGCAGAGAGACAAATGAATCATGAAATTTCACGTACGGACCAAATCGACCTTGTGAGATTACAACTTCAGTTCCTTCATATTCTCCAAGGGTTTTTGGAAAGTTAAACAACTCCAGAGCCTCATCCAGTGAAATACTACCTAAAGTTTGACCATTTTGTAAGCTTGCAAACCTTGCTTTTTTGCCGTCATCATCCGTCTTCCCAATTTGAACCATTGGCCCATATTTACCTAATCGAGCAATAACAGGCTCTCCTGTTTCAGCCTCTTCTCCAAGGTGTCTTTCTCCAGAAGCTCTTTCCGCGGTTTCTAAAGTATGTTCAATACTTGAATGGAAAGGATCGTAAAATTTCCCAATCATTTTGGTCCACTCAATTAACCCGCAGGCAATATCATCAAATTCTTTTTCTACACTCGCAGTAAAATTATAATCCAAAATTCTTTCAAAGTGCTCAACCAAAAAATCGTTTACAACAATTCCAATATCGGTTGGAGTCATCTTTTTACGATCAGCACCATAAGTTTCTGTTTGCACAGACCTAGTAACTTTTCCGTTTTTTACAACAAACTGAACAAATTGTCTTTCTTTTCCTTCAATTTCTTTTTTCTCAACGTATCCTCTTTTTTGAACTGTACTAATTGTTGGTGCGTATGTAGATGGTCTACCAATACCTCTATCTTCCAATTGTTTTACTAAGGCAGCCTCCGTATAACGAGCTGGAGGACGAGAAAATCTTTGAGTAGCTGCAATCTGATCACAAGATGGTTTATCTCCGATATTCATTTGAGGTAAGATGCCATCCTTGTCGTCTTCATTTTCATCATCCGAACCTTCTAGATAAACTTTCAGAAAACCTTCAAACTTGATTATTTCTCCTTTCGCTACAAACTCCTCATCCACACCATCAATTTCGATATGGACTGTGGTTCTTTCTAGTTCAGCATCACTCATTTGAGAAGCAATTGCTCTTTTCCAAATTAACTGATACAATTTTTCTTGCTGTGCGTCTGCACCTGCGGAATGAACTTTAAAATCAACTGGACGTATTGCTTCGTGAGCTTCTTGAGCTCCAGCACTTTTTGTTTTGTACTTTCGAGGATTGCAGAAATCATTGCCGTAAGAGCTAGTGATTTCTTCTTTTGCACTTGTCATTGCAAAATCAGACAAGTTCAATGAATCTGTTCTCATATAGGAAATTCGCCCAGCTTCATATAGTCTTTGTGCAACTGACATAGTATTACCAACACTATACCCTAATTTCCTACTAGCTTCTTGCTGCAAAGTAGAAGTAGTGAATGGAGGAGCTGGTGTTCTTTTAGCAGGTTTTTTTTGTAAATCTCTAATTTTGAAAGATGTGCTTTTACATTTTTCTACAAAAGCATTTGCTTCTTGCTCCGCTTTAAAATTTTTCTGTAAATCCGCTCTGAAATTTTTCCCGTTTACTGTAAAATTTCCAATTACTTTAAATGAACTTTGCGAAGTAAAAGCTTCAATCTCTCTTTCACGCTCTACAATTAACCTTACAGTTACGGACTGAACTCTACCGGCAGACAATGATGGCTTAACCTTTTTCCAAAGTACTGGCGAAAGCTCAAACCCAACTATTCTATCCAATACCCTTCTAGCTTGTTGTGCATTAACCAAATTAATATCTATATCGCGAGGACTCTCAATAGCTCCCTGTACGGCGGATTTAGTAATTTCATTGAAAGTAATTCTTTTCGTTTTCTCTTCCGATAACCCTAACGTTTCTTTTAAATGCCAAGAAATAGCCTCTCCTTCTCGATCCTCATCCGTAGCTAACCAAACAGTAGTTGCTTTCTTAGCTAGGCTCCTCAATTCAGAAACAATTTTCTGTTTATCCTCAGAAACTTCATAGTTAGGAGTGAAATCGTTTTCAACATCAATAGAAATACCATTTCTTGGCAGATCCCTAACATGGCCAAAACTTGACTTTACTACAAAATCTTTTCCTAAGTACCCTTCTATGGTTTTAGCCTTTGCAGGCGACTCAACAATTACTAAATTACTTGCCATTTTGTATTTGTTTTTACAGATGTGTTTTCAAATTCGATTGTGCAAATAAATGAAATAATAATGCACTCTACCAAATAAAAGTTTTGAAACATATATATATATTATAATATAATATAGTTTTTGAAAAAAAAATATTTGAAAAAAAAAATGTTAGAAAAAATAAAAGTATTGAATGACATTTTGTCACGCACCCTATTTTAAATACCTTTGCAAACTAAAGACTTCAAGAAGATAGATGAGTTCAAAAATAATTGACGAAACAATTCAAGGGCAACCTACACTGGTGGGTCCGCCAATTGAAAGCTCAGGAAGGAAATTATACCTAGAAAGCTATGGTTGTGCAATGAATTTTGCAGACAGTGAAGTGGTTGCCTCAATCCTTCAAGGAGCTGGTTATACCACAACGATGAACGAAGCAGAAGCGGACGTTATTATGATTAACACATGCTCTATAAGGGACAAGGCAGAACAATCTGTTCGAACTCGCTTAAGAGCTTTCAAAACAAGAAAAAACTCACAGCCTGAATTAATAATCGGAGTTCTTGGTTGCATGGCTGAACGGTTAAAAAAAGATTTACTAGATGAAGAAAAACTAGTTGATTTAGTAGCAGGCCCTGACTCTTACAGAGATTTACCCAATTTAATTAAACAAGTTGAAGGAGGTCAAAAAGGTGTTAACGTATTGCTTTCTAGAGATGAAACTTATGCTGACATTAGCCCCGTAAGGCTTGCTAAAGGTGGAGTATCAGCATTTGTCTCTATCACCCGAGGATGTGACAATATGTGTTCATTTTGCGTTGTTCCGTTTACAAGAGGTCGAGAAAGAAGTAGAAATCCTCTTTCTATTGTTGCTGAATCAAGAGAATTATTCGAAAATGGTTACAGAGAAGTAACTTTATTAGGTCAAAATGTAAATAGTTATCGCTGGAATATTTCTAAAAAAGGAGAAATTCAGGATGAATCTATCCCAACAACAAATTTTGGAGAACTACTTGAAATGGTAGCTAAAATATCCCCCAAGTTGAGAATTAGATATTCCACTTCACATCCAAAAGACATGACGGATGATGTGCTGCATACAATGGCGAAATACCAAAATATTTGTGACTACATCCATCTCCCTGTGCAATCTGGAAATTCAGATATACTTAAAAAAATGAACCGTGGATATTCGCGTGAATGGTATTTAGATAGAATAAAAGCTATTCACACTATACTGCCTGGAGCTACAATCTCTACAGATATCATTACTGGGTTTTGTGGTGAAACAGAAGAACAGCATCAAGAAACTTTGAGCTTAATAGAGAATGTGAAATTTTCTTTTGCTTTTATGTATTTCTATTCAGAACGTCCTAAAACATTAGCTGAAAGAAAATATCAAGATGATGTCTCTCTGGAAATCAAAAAAAGAAGATTAGCTGAAGTGATTAAACTGCAACATAAATACCAACTAGATTACAACACTAAAGCAATAGGGCAAGTTTATGAAGTTCTAATAGAAAGAGTTTCTAAAAAATCAGATAAGATGTTCAGTGGAAGAAATACTTATAACTCTACCATTGTTTTTCCAAGAGAAGATTACAATATCGGCGAGTATGTAAACGTGCTAGTAGAAGAATGCACTACTTTAACATTAAAAGGAAGAATTGTAAAAGCCTAAATCCAGAAAAATGAGCGTACAACAAGTAAAACAAAGATTTGGGATTATAGGAAACTCGTCAGGCCTTAATAGGGCTGTGGAAGTTGCTACTCAAGTAGCTCCTACGGACATCTCTGTTTTAGTAATTGGAGAGAGTGGCGTAGGTAAAGAAATCATACCTCAAATAATTCATGGTTATAGCTCTCGAAAGCACAATGAATACATTGCCGTAAACTGTGGCGCTATTCCAGAAGGAACCATTGACTCTGAACTATTCGGACACGAGAAAGGGTCCTTCACTGGTGCCCAATCTGCCAGAAAGGGATATTTTGAAGTTGCAGATGGTGGAACCATATTTTTAGACGAAGTAGCGGAGCTTCCTTTGCAGACGCAAGTCCGATTATTAAGAGTATTAGAAACAGGAGAATTTTTAAAAGTTGGTTCATCTAAAGTTATAAAAACCAACGTCAGAATAATCGCTGCAACAAATGTTAACATCCCGGAAGCAATAAAAAAAGGAAAATTTAGAGAAGATCTTTACTACAGATTAAGTACGATTCCAATTTCTTTGCCTCCACTGCGAGAAAGAAATGATGATATTCATCTCATCTTTCGAAAGTTTGCGGCAGATTTCGCAGACAAATATAGAATGCCTGCAATAAGATTATCAGATGAGTCGATTAAAATGATTGATAATTATAGATGGCCTGGTAACATTAGACAGTTAAAGAACATTACGGAACAAATTTCTGTAATTGAAAAAGAAAGGATTATTACACCTGAAATTCTGCTTAAATATTTACCGAAAGATACCGGATCCAACTTACCCATGGTTATAGATGACAGGACCTCCGGCAAAGGTGACTTATCAGATCGAGAAATTTTATACAAGGTCCTTTTTGATATGCGCCGTGATGTAACGGAGATGAAAAAAATAATTGCAGGGTTATTGCAAAACAAATCTGATTTATCGACAAATGAAAAATCTGCAATTATCTCAAAATACAAGAGCGACGTTCAAGATAATAAAGGATTTGCTCACCCCGGCGAAAGCCAAAACAATTTTACAGATCAACAACCCACTATAGATGATAGCTACGGCTATCAGGAACCAATAGAAGATCATATTGAAATAGAAGAATCATTATCTTTGGGAGAAAGGGAGATTGAATTAATCCAAAAAGCACTTATAAAACATAACAATAAAAGGAAATACGCTGCTAAGGAATTAGGTATTTCCGAGAGAACTCTTTATAGGAAAATTAAAGAATATGATATCAAAAAGTAAAAACATATTTATCTTTTTTATATTACTGTTCTTAATCGGATGTGCTTTGCCTCGATTATCTATGAAACCAGGGGGGGCAGGGAACGATAAAGAAATCCCAGGAAAAACTATTCAGGTTGACTTTTTCGAGAACAAATCTCCTCTCGGAAGCTCTACGGTTAGCACTGCATTTACCGAAGGACTTAGAGACATTATGCTTTCTCAAACCCCTTTAGAGCTTGTGGCAAAAAATGGAGATCTACTTTTTGAAGGCTTTATTAGTGGTTATCGAATTTCTCCACTTGCAATACAAGCAGGAAGTGAAACTGCTGCACAAAACAGGCTTACAATGAGCGTTAATGTAAGCCATTCGTATTCTAAGATTGACAGTCTGGGCTTTAATAACATACTTTTTTCAGCCTATGTTGATTATAGTGCTACAGCTAACTTTAGCGCAATTGAAGAAGAATTAATTAAAGAATTAAATTATCAATTGATACAGAATGTTTACGACAAAGCATTTGGAGGAGATTGGTAAGATTTTTATTATTACATTAGATTTTGAACAAAACACAAATCATAAAACATATTGATCATCCAGAGCTTCTGGGAGAGAGTGATTTTTCGGACTTGAAAAAACTAAGCGAAGATTACCCCTATTCGGGTATCCTTCAAACACTTTATGCCAAAGCTTTACACAATTGCGATAGTATCTTTTTTGAGGAGCAACTTAAAAAAACGGCTATTGTAAACGCGAACAGAAAAAAGTTGTATCAGATTATACATCAACCAAAGCTTAAAAAGATAATTGATAAGATTGAAATTGACATTCAAACCAAAACTCAGGGAATAGAAAAAACAGATTTAGAGCATTCATCAGACTTAACTAAAACACAGCCAAAGCCTGACCTTCACTCAGGAAAAAAAATAGATGAATTAGAGAAAAACATCTTAATAGAAGCTATTAACTCTAGCATGCACTTGGATGTTTCGGGCATTATCCCTCCATTAGAAGAATTAACAACCCCACAGAATGAAGCTCCCATGGGCCCTACTAGTTCTGAACAGGAACCAAAATCTGAGTTTACAGATTGGTTTTCAATCGGTAACTCCAGTTTTAAGAAAAGAAAAGACATCTCCAGTTTAGTTGAAGGGTTTTTAGAAGTCGATGATAATAAGGTAAATAAGAAGGACTTTTTCTCGCCAACTAATTTAGCTAAGATTAGCTTAGTTGACAATGAAGAATTTGTTACGGAAACTTTGGCAAAAGTTTATGCTTCTCAAGGTAATTTTGAAAAGGCAATTAGAATTTATGAAAGGTTGATGCTTGATAATCCAGAAAAAAAGACTTTCTTTGCAAGCCGAATTAGGTTTTTAAAAGAAAAATAAAATAAAATAGATTAATATGCCTACAATAATTACAGTTTTAATCATAGCCGCTTCCATTTTATTAATACTAGTGGTGCTTGTACAAAACTCGAAAGGAGGAGGATTAGACTCAAGTTTCGGAAGTACAAACCAATTAGGTGGAGCCGCTCAATCTACAGAAACAATTGAAAAAGCAACCTGGACATTAGCAGGTACGGTTGTAGTACTAAGTCTTGCCTCAGCTATGCTGGGACCTGGAACATCTGCAACTTCTATTAAAACGAACATTAAAGCGCAAGAGCCATCACCTATGAATATGAATTTACAAGGACCACTGACTCCAAAGCCTGAATAACAATATTAGTAATATAAAAAATGTCAGTCTGTCATTTCAGGCTGACATTTTTTATGCAAAAAACTTTTTATTGACATTGTGGCTTAAATGCCATACATATTTTGCCTTGGCATAAAATATGACTTACCGAGAATAATTAGAAATTAACATTTGAAAAACAATATACAATGGGAATAAAAGCTAAAACAATAGGAGAAAGAGTTTTGATTGAGCCTGCTGCTGCAGAAGAAAGAACTGCTGCTGGGATTATCATACCAGACACTGCTAAAGAGAAACCTAAAAGAGGCACTGTAATAACAACAGGAAGTGGAGACCACAAATTCACTGTTAAAACTGGCGACATGGTTTTATACGGACAATATAGTGGCACTGAAGTTAAGATAGACGGAAAGGAATATCTTATCATGAAGGAAGAAGAAATTTTATTAATTGTAAAATAATTACAACATGGCTAAAGAAATAGTATTCGATATAGACGCTAGAGATAGACTAAAAAAAGGCGTTGACGCATTGGCAAATGCAGTTAAAGTAACATTAGGACCGAAAGGAAGAAATGTTGTAATCGACAAAAAATATGGCGCTCCACATATCACTAAAGATGGCGTGACGGTTGCCAAAGAAATAGAATTGAAAGATCCTGTCGAAAATATGGGAGCTCAAATGGTTAAAGAAGTTGCTTCTAAAACCAACGATATTGCTGGAGACGGAACAACAACAGCAACCGTACTTGCTCAAGCAATCATAAGTGGAGGACTGAAGAATGTTGCTGCTGGGGCAAACCCAATGGATTTAAAAAGAGGTATAGACAAAGCTGTTTTAACAGTTGTTGCTGAATTAAAAAAGCTCTCTAAAGAGGTTGGAAATAACAATGCGTTAATTAAACAAGTTGCTTCTATTTCTGCAAACAATGATGAAGCAATAGGATCTCTTATTGCTAAAGCAATGAAAGTTGTTGGTAATGACGGCGTCATTACTGTAGAAGAAGCTAAAGGAACCGAAACAGAAGTAGTTACAGTAGAAGGAATGCAATTTGACAGAGGATATTTATCTCCATATTTTGTTACGAATGCAGAAAAAATGATTGTTGATTTAGAAAATCCATATATCCTTATTCATGATAAAAAGATTTCTAATATCAATGAGTTACTTCCCATTCTTGAGCCAGTGGCCCAAACAGGAAGAGCTCTGTTAATTATTGCTGAAGATGTAGATAGTCAGGCATTAGCTACTTTAGTAATCAACAGACTAAAAGGTGGGTTAAAAATAGCTGCAGTAAAAGCTCCTGGGTTTGGAGACCGAAGAAAAGCAATGTTAGAAGACATAGCTATTTTGACTGGTGGAACTGTTATATCTGAAGAAAGAGGATTCAAAATGGAGAATGCTACCATTGATCTTTTAGGTACTGCCGAAAAAGTTGAAATAGATAAAGACAATACAACTATTATTAATGGAGCTGGTTCTAAAAAAGAAATCGTTGCTAGAACGAATCAAATAAAAGCTCAAGTAGAAACCACTACTTCTGAATACGACAAAGAAAAACTACAAGAACGTTTAGCTAAGTTAGCAGGTGGTGTTGCTGTTTTATATGTTGGTGCTGCTACAGAAATGGAAATGAAGGAAAAGAAAGACAGAGTTGAGGATGCACTTGCTGCAACAAGAGCTGCTGTTGAAGAAGGAATTATCCCTGGTGGTGGTGTCGCGTTTATTAGAGCTGGTGATGCATTAGACATCAAGTCTGGAGCTAACGAAGATGAAAACACAGGTATTGCTATTGTAAAGAGAGCTATTGAAGAGCCTTTAAGACAGATTGTATCTAATGCTGGAGGTGAAGGTGCAGTAATTGTGCAGAAAGTGAGAGAAGGAAAGAAAGCTTTTGGATATAATGCTAGAACTGACGTCTATGAAGATTTATTCAAAGCAGGAGTTATAGACCCAACTAAAGTTTCTAGAATTGCCTTGGAAAATGCTGCTTCTATTGCTGCAATGTTATTGACTACTGAATGTGTTATTACCGAAGAAGAAGAAGGAATGTCTTCAATGCCTTCAATGGGCGGCGGAATGCCCGGAATGATGTAATTGTGAGACAAAAGACTAAAAGACTTTAGATCGCTCCGCTCTAAGACTTTTAATTCTTGTCTATTTACACTGATAATAAAAGTTGAATATTTTTCTTTAACTTTATAAAATACAAAAGCCTTCTCCCGATGAGAGAAGGCTTTTTTCTCGGACTGTTTTTCCCTTAGTAAAATAAAGATAAAACGGAACGGTCAAATATAAAGGCCACTGCAGTAATGTAGTGGCTATTTTTTTTTATTTTATTGACTAAATCCTCACTCAAATTTCTCGAAAGAAGCGCAAAAAATTACATTCGATAACCCTAGAGAGTTTAGCTAAAACACATTATTAGGAGTAAGTTTCCGAAAACTTCTAATGCGCAATAACTTCTTCAATTTTAAATTCATGTAAAAAGTTATTCCTGTCAATTCAAATAACATCAAACCAATTTTCTTATTTTTAGAATCAAATTATTTTACCATGAAAAGGAGAAATTTTATAAAAGCAGCATCATTAACGGGAGCTGGTGTTTTATTATCTAGGTGCATTGGAGCAAGTGAAGAAATAATTCCTACAGAAATCGGAAAGCAATCAGTTTTAAATGTGAATAAACCCGTGATTATATCCACTTGGAATCATGGAATAGCTGCCAACAAAGCTGCTTGGGAAAAACTAGAAAGTGGAGGAAGTGCTTTGGATGCAGTTGAGGCGGGTGTGCGTATTACGGAATCAGACGAAACAAACAGAAGTGTTGGACTTGGTGGATTACCTGATAGAGACGGAAATGTAACACTAGACGCGTGTATCATGAATCATGAAAGTGAATGTGGAGCAGTTGCTTATTTGCAAAACATCGAAAATCCAATTTCTGTTGCACGAAAAGTAATGGAAGATACACCGCATGTAATGATTGTTGGTGAAGGCGCTTTCAACTTTGCCATTGAAAAAGGATTTGAGAAGAAAAACTTATTGACTCCCGAAGCAAAAGAAACTTGGTTAAAATGGAAAGAAAGTGAAGACTTAAAAAAGCCTGGAATAAACTCGGAAAATCATGATACAATTGGGTTATTAGCCATGGATAAAGAGGGCAACATATCAGGCGCATGCACAACAAGTGGATGGGCATATAAACTACCTGGACGAGTTGGAGATTCACCTATTATTGGTGCGGGGTTGTTTGTAGATAATGAAATTGGAGCAGCATGCGCTACAGGAATGGGAGAAGCCGTTATTCGAATTGCAGGAAGTCACACTGTTGTAGAACTAATGCGACATGGACATTCTCCTAAAGAAGCTTGCAAATTGGCCGTTGAAAGAATCCAAAAAAAGCATAAAGATATAACCGGACTCCAAGTTGGGTTTATAGCAATGAATAAAAATGGAGAAGTTGGAGGTTACAGTGTGTATGCAGGTTTTAACTATGCTTTAAAAGATGAGAATAATGACAAAATGATAGATGCCGACTATGACTTGGAGTGGTAAAATATTTATAGTAACTCTAATTACTCTTGGTATTGGATCTTGTTCAGAAAACAAGATTATTAAGGATGTTGTTATTATTTCAGAACCAACCGTTGCAAATTATACTATTGTTCCAAAACCAGAGCACTTATCGGTAGATTCTGGGTTTTTCTTACTCAATAGTTCGACAGTAATACTAGTTGATGATCGGTTTTCTCCTGCTCAAGAATTAAAAGAACAAGTAAAAGATTTGCAAAATTTTGGAATAAATAAATTAGGCATTGAGTTTAAAATAACCTCCTTTGCAGAGAGTAATCCAACCATATTACTATCAATTATTCCCGATGGGTTTTTGGAAGATGAATCTTATGGAATTGGTATAGACAGTAACATTCTAACGATTAAATCTAAGCACCCTTCAGGAATTTCGAGAGGATTAGCAACGCTGAAACAATTAGCCTTACTCAATGAGCTTAATGGGAATTACTTTATTCCCAATGTAAATATTACAGATACTCCAGAGTTCGAACACAGAGGGCTACTTTTAGATTGTTCACGGCATTTCTTTTCGAAAGAAGTTATATTAAAGTATATAGATCTACTTGCTCTATACAAAATGAATGTATTGCATTGGCACCTTACAGAAGACCAAGGCTGGAGATTAGCCATAGATAAATACCCTAACTTGACTAAAATTGGCGCTTATCGAACAGAGCTAGACGGAAGTAAGTATGGAGGATACTACTCAAAAGAGGATATAAAACAAATCGTTTCGTATGCATCCAAAAAACACATAGAAATAATACCTGAAATTGAACTACCCGGACATTCTCAGGCTGCGCTTGCTGCTTACCCTCATTTATCGTGCACTGGAGAACATGTTGACGTTGCAAATGACTGGGGGGTTTTTAAAGATATTTATTGTGCTGGAAATGATAGTGTATTTGTTTTTTTAGAGGATGTTTTAACAGAGGTTATTGAATTATTTCCTTCCAAGTACATTCATATTGGCGGAGATGAGGCACCAAAAGTAAGGTGGGAAGAGTGTGATAAATGTCAAAAAAGAATGGCAGCGAACAACCTTGCAGATGAACACGAATTACAAAGTTATTTTATAAAAAGAATACAAAAATTTCTAAACTCCAAGGGTAAACAAATAATTGGATGGGATGAAATATTAGAAGGCGGACTAGCAGATGGAGCTATCGTGCAATCATGGAGAGGTATGGAAGGAGGTAAAGAGGCTGTGAAAAATGGAAACAAAGCCATTATGTCGCCAACTTCTCATGCTTATTTTGATTACGACTTAAAAGCGATCGATTTGGAAAAAGTGTACTCCTTTAACCCTGTTCCAGAAGGATTATCCCACGAAGAAGAACAATTGATAATTGGAGGAGAGTGTAATATGTGGACAGAACATGTCCCCGATGAGAATAATTTAGATAGTAAAGTTTTTCCGAGGCTACTTGCTATGGCGGAAGTGCTATGGTCAGGTTCAGTATCCAATTTTGAACAAAAAAACTATACTGAATTCAACAAACGCTTACAAAACCAATACACTATTCTGGATAAATATAACGTGAACTATGGTGAGGAATCTTTACCTATGACTTATTTCCTTAAACCCTCTGAAGAAGGATCTTATATGACCCTTTACCCTTATGATTCGACAATAACATTACAATACAGAATGAAATGTGATTTATGCGATACATTGTTTAAAATTTACGAATCAACATTTAGAATAAATCACACTTCCCTACTCCAAGTTCAGCCATACAAAAACAACAAAATCTATGGAGGGACTATTAAAATTCCATTCGATGTTCATGCAGCCGTGAATAAAAACGTGGAATACGATACTCCTTTCAGCGAATGGTATACAGCGGGAGGAAATAAAGGCCTGGTTGATTCAAAATTAGGAACACTGGACTTTCGGGATGGCTCTTGGCAAGGATTCTGGGGGAAAGACATGGAATGCATAATTGATTTTGACAACAAGATTAAAGGAATTTCATCTATTTCAGCGAATTTTTATCAATACAGTAATTCATGGATATTTATTCCGCAAGAGATGCGTGCTGAAATATCTGATGATGGAAAAAATTGGACAGGATGGGGAAAAGTAATAAGTGAAGTTGATTTAAAACTGCGTGGAAAATTCATTCACAAGCTAACGATTGATAATGGTGAAAAAAAGAGTTTTCGTTATTTAAAAATAAAAGTAAAAAACGTAGGTAAAGTACCAAGCTGGCATGAAGCTGCTGGTTCTGATGCCTGGATATTCATGGACGAAATAAGTGTGAAATGACAATAGAGATATGTACAGATTCATTAGAGGGAGCAATACTTGCCGAAAACTTTGGAGCTAAAAGAATTGAATTATGCTCTGCACTTTCAGTTGGGGGATTAACACCAAATTATGGCCTAATTCATGAATGTGCAAAGAAAAATGTAGAAGTTCATGTTATGATTAGGCACAAAGAAGGTGGATTTATTTATTCAAATTCTGACATCATTATCATGAAAAAAGACATTGAAAAAGCGAAAGAAGCAGGAGCAAATGGAGTTGTATTTGGGTGCTTAACGAAAAATAATGAAATAGACATTGCACAAAACCATGAGCTAGTAGCTTTCGCAAAGGATTTAAAATTAGAAGTTACTTTCCATAGGGCTTTCGATTTCGTTTCCAACTTCTCTAAAGCATTGGAAGAATTAATAGCCCTAAAATTCGATAGAATATTGACTTCAGGGACAAAACCTACAGCTTTTGAAGGAAAAGAAATAATTGAGCAAATAGTAAAACAAGCACAGAATCGAATAGAAATAATGGCTGGAAGTGGAATAAATTCTATTAATGTTCAAGAAATTGTAACAACAGGAGTAAATGCAATCCATTTTACTTCTCATCGAAAAGATGCCAATAATTCTAAACTAGGGATGAGTTCCTTAAATATTCCTGACCCCAAAAAGATTAGTGCAATTTCATCTGTTCTCTCCAATAATGATTAAAACAATCATCATACTATCTCTTTTTATGTCCTTTACAGATAAAGGATTTGGACAATTATTTGAGTTTGAATTAAATAAAGGATGGAGGTTTTCACAGCAAGGAAAACCTGAAAAATATAAAGCAACGGTGCCAGGAGTTGTGCATTTAGATTTAATGAACAACAACATTATCAATGATCCTTATTGGGAAAACAATGAATTAGAACAAAGATGGATTGAAAATGAAAATTGGGTTTACGAAACAGTGGTCGAATTATTAGATACACTATTAGAAATGGAGAGAATAGAACTACATTTTGAAGGGCTAGATACTTATTCAAAAGTATACCTCAATGATTCTCTAATTTTGACATCCGATAACATGTTTCGGTCCTGGGATGTAAACATAACTGAATTTGCAAAGCAACAGAACAGGTTAAAAATCATTTTTGAATCTCCTATTAAGCACAACAAAGAAAAAGTTGAAAATAGTGACTATCAGCTCCCTTCTGGAAATGAAAATGACAACATTGAAACCAAAGTAAGCAACTATACAAGGAAGGCAGCTTACCATTTTGGATGGGATTGGGGCCCACGTTTTGTTACCTGTGGGATTTGGAGACCTATTATGATAAGAGCCTGGAACAGTGCAAGAATAACAAATGCTTCCACCTCTACTCTTTTAATCAATGATTCTATTGCCAAAATGGCTACTATAGTAGAAATTGAAGTTTTGAAAGAGAATGTTTATGAGATTGCTATTGAAGGTAAAATTCATTCAAAATTTTTAAAAGAAGGGTTAAACATTACAACTTTCGAATTCGAAATAAAAGAACCAAAATTATGGTGGTGCAATGGATACGGAACTCAACACCTTTACGACCAAACAATTTCTATTACCTCAAATAATAAGTTGATTGAATCGAAACAAATTAAATATGGCGTTCGAACAATTGAATTAATCAATGAATCGGATAGTATTGGAACTTCCTTTTATTTTAAACTAAATGGAAAACCTGTGTTTATGAAAGGGGCTAATTACATTCCGCAAGACATGTTTATTCCTCGTGTTAAAAGTGAACAAACCAATAGATTAATAACCCAAGTCAAAAACGCAAACATGAATATGCTTAGAGTATGGGGAGGGGGAGTTTATGAAGACGATGCTTTTTACAGTCTGTGTGACAAAAATGGAATATTAGTTTGGCAAGACTTTATGTTTGCCGGAAGTCTCTACCCCTCAGATCCTGCTTTTAATGAGAATATTAAACAAGAGGTCATTCAAAACATTAAAAGGCTTAGACCCCACCCATGTATTGCATTGTGGTGTGGAAATAATGAAATAGAAGTCGCATGGAACAATTGGGGGTGGCAAAAACAATTTGGTTACTCTTCAGAAGATTCTACAGAAATTTGGAACAATTACAAATTTATTTTTGAAGAAATGATTCCCGAATTAGTCAAGGAACATACTACAACAAATTACACATCAACATCCCCTCAAAGTAATTGGGGAACAAAAGAAAATTTCAATCACAGCTCCATGCATTATTGGGGAGTATGGCATGGAAAAGAACCCTTTACAAATTTCACTTCTAACGTGGGTAGGTTCATGGTAGAATATGGATTTCAATCGTTTCCTGAACGCAGTACTTTGAAAAAAGTTATGAGCGACAGTAGTTTATCATTAACCTCAACTGTTATGAAGAATAGACAAAAAAGTTATATTGGAAACGGATTGATTTTAGAACATATCAAAAGAAATTTCCAAGAACCGGATAACTTTGAGGAGTTCATAATGCTGAGTCAGAAAACACAAGCTAAAGCAATGCAAATTGCAATTCAAGCCCATATAAGAAAACAACCTCACTGTATGGGATCATTGTTCTGGCAATTGAATGATTGCTGGCCTGGACCAAGCTGGAGTGTTATTGATTATTATGGCAAGGAAAAACAAGCATATGATGTAGTGAAAATTGAATATTCCATACACCCTTAATTTTTTCTATTGTACCAAACATTAACTTCATCCTTGAAAAGAAGTGTTTTGTACCTTAATTAATGCCGTTAATAAACAAATCAAACATTAAACAATAACTATTTGTATATTGGCGCCCGTTAAAATTTGATGAATGCCTGAAGAAAAAACAAACATAATTTCAGAAAGAAGAGTCAGCATATTACTGATGCTGATGGTTTTCACTCTTGTGCAGATTGCCTTTGGTATAATATACACAAAAGACGCAAAAAATTACTCTACTTCAATCTCGTCCAAGAACATCCAAGTATCATTGCCACTTCCAGGATGCCAACCCGGACAAACCCCATAGTTCAAAGCCTCAATTTTTATATAGCGCGCTTGGATTGACTCATTCATTATTTTAGAAAACTCTTTGGTGAATCCTCCGTATTCATTATCCGCAAAATCATTTTTTATCGTTGCCAACACTTTGAAGGTTTCGTTATTTTCTGAATATGAAATTTTTACACTTTTGGGAAACCAGATCCAAGACTTGATCTCTTGTAAAGCGCCAACAGATATTTTTTTCACAGGCTTTACCCTTCCTAGGTCGACAACCGCAGAAAAATCAGAAGCATAATATCCTTGCCAATAACCTGTTCTGAAATTAGCGGACCCTTTAAGAAAATCAATTAAAGCATTATCTCCACTTGCACGATATTGATTACTATACTTGCTATTTAACAAAATGCTTCTGCCACCATCAATCTTTTTAAATAATGTGTTTACAGTAGCGCTTTTTCTATTTGATTTTAAAGCATAGGCCTGAACACTTGCACTTTCTTTTAGGTAAAACGGAGCTTCATACTTCTCAAAACCAGAACTATCAATACGGAGGTAAATGACATTTTCACTTTCAACTGATTTGATTTCAATTTTAATTGAATCAGTAAATGTTTGAGAAGATGCCGAAATGAAAGGAACTGGAGTAATTGAATAAACACTCTTGATTGCTGCAACTGGTAAGTTCTCAACTCCCCAATTTTTATTTGGCATATTTCCCATTTCAAAAACTAATTCCCCCCCCTGCATTATAGCCTCATGCTGTAGGAAAGATTGATTAAAGTCACGCCCATTTAAACTTGCGTTTTGTATATAGATATTTTCATCACTTAAGTTATTGGCTATAATCGTAAATTTATTTCCATTTTCTAAATTGATTGTAGCCTTTGACAAATGCGGCTTTCCTATTGAATAGTAATCCAAACCAGGAGTTACAGAATAAAAGCCCATACTGCTTAGAACATACCAAGCTGACATTTGTCCACAATCTTCATTTCCCGAAAGACCGTCTGGTTGATTAGAATATTGCCCATTTAAAATTTGATGGATACGTTCTTGTGTTTTCCATGGCTTTCCAATATAATTATACAAATATGCCATGTGATGACTTGGTTCATTTCCGTGCGCATATTGACCAATTAAACCTGTAATATCTACTTGATGTCTTCCGCTTAACTCCATTTCTGTAGAAAACAATAAATCTAGCTTCGACTCAAATGCCTCATTACCGCCATACAATTTAATTAACCCAGAAATATCTTGTGGTGCAAACATGCTATATTGCCAGGAATTCGCTTCGGTAAAATTAAAATTAACTTCCGCTGGATCGAATCCAGTACTCCAGCCACCATTCATTTTACTTTGCATAAACCCTACTTCCGGATTGAAAATATTTTTATAATATTGAGCGCGTTCAATAAACCTATTAAACACGTTTTCCTGCTTTAAACCTTTTGCCATGATAGCTATACACCAATCATCATAAGAATACTCTAAAGTTTTAGAAACAGATTCAGATTCATCTCCGGCAGCAATAAACCCATTCGCCTTGTATGCACTCAAGCCTAGTTTATCTTGCTCAGCACTATGAATCATAGCTTCTAAAGCTAATTCGGTATCATAACCTCTTATGCCTTTAACATAGGCATCTGCAATAACTGGAACACTATGATAACCTATCATACAACCAGTATAATTAGCTGCTAACTCCCAAATTGGCAGTGCCCCACCTTGCTGGTATTGATGCAAGAAAGTATTGATAAATTCATTTGTTTTCTTCTGCTCAATAATTGTGTATAATGGATGGGCTGCTCTAAACGTATCCCATAAAGAGAAAACGGTATAAGTAGTTTCATCTGATTCATGAATTTTGTGGTCCATGCCTCTATATTTTCCATCTACATCACTAAATGTATTTGGAGCAATCATCGAATGATACAATGCAGTATAGAATATTGATTTCTTGTCTTTGTTCTCGTCTTCTATTTCAATTTTACGTAAAGCAGTTTCCCATGTTGATTTTGCATCGCTTAGGTATTTATCGAAATCCCAATGAGGAGCTTCTGCCTCTAAGTTTTTTCTTGCCCCTTCGATACTTGTGGCAGAAATCCCCACGCGAACTACTATTTTTTCGTGCGGTTTTGTATCAAAAATAAAAGCGGCTCTTTTTCCAGTAGAATCCAATATATGGGATTTACATTCTTTAGAAAATTGCGCAACAAAATATACATGCTGCTCGCTTGCCCAAGCGCTAGACACACGAAATCCTTCTACTTCATTATTGCCGACAAAATGGAGACTATCTTTAATTAGTTCATCTCTATGAACCAAGTCCAAAATAATATTAGAATTTCCCCCTTCATTAAAGGTATATTCATGAATTCCAACTCTAATTGTTGCAGTTAATCTAATATCAATATCATGTTCATCTAGCTTTACTTCATAAAACCCAGGAGAAGCTTTCTCCGTTACTTTTGAAAAAGTACTAGCATAACCATTATCAACTCCTGTTTTATAACCATTATCAAATTGAATATCTCCAAAGGTTGGCATCAACAATACATCTCCATAATCACCTACACCTGTGCCACTAAGGTGAGTGTGACTAAAGCCATAAATAATTGAATCTGTGTTATGATAACCTGAACAGCCGTCCCATCCTTCTAATCGAGTGTCAGGGCTTAACTGAACCATTCCAAAAGGAAGTGTCGCTCCAGGATATGTATGGCCGTGTCCGCCTGTTCCAATAAAAGAGTTAACTAAATCGTACGCAGGAGTTTGATCAATTAACATTTCGCTATGTTCTTTTTCAGTACAGCTAAATACGCCAAGACAAAAGAGCAATAAGAGATAATTATTAATTTTCATTAAGAGATGAGGAATTTAATTTCAATGATTTTCTGCCGTAAAAAATAATGTAAGCATAGCAACAAAGCACAACAATAAATGCCATATTAAAGCCATGCATATCCGTGACAAATCCAAATAAAAGCGGAATAATCGCTCCTCCAGCAATTGCTGTGCACAATACACCGGACCCTTGTGGTTTTAAGGCACCTAAATCCTCAATTGCAATACTAAATATTGTAGGAAACATAATGGAATTACAAAGCCCTACTGCCAAAACTGACCACAAAGCAACCAACCCAGATGTGGACATAGACAGAGACACCAATAAGATAGCTAAAACAGCAAAGAGGCTTAGTACTTTATTTGGTTTATATATACGAGTTAGGTATGCTCCAATAAACCTTCCTATCATAGCTCCGCCCCAATAAAAAACTACAAAAGTTCCAACAATAGCCTTTTTATCAATAGAATTTATGTCGTCATGGAATAAAGAAGCTATGCCATTCATAAAATTATTCTCACGGATAACATCAGCCATATTCATATCCATAAAATAATTAACTAAAAAGCTACCGATTGCTACTTCAGCACCCACATACAAAAAAATCCCAATTGCACCTAAGCTTAACTTCTTGTCCTTTAGAGCTTTTCCGTAATTAGATTTTGTATTTGAATCAATCAACTTAGGAAGTTTAACCGTTATAACAATTATTGCTAGTACCCCAAGAGACAGGGCTAAGAACAAAAATGGAAATTTAACTGCAGAAGCTTCATTCTTATAATATAATTCCCTACTTGCTGTATCTAGTAATTTTATTTCCTCAGAAGTTTTAATAGTATCGCTTAAGATTAAAACTGACCCTAATATTGGTGCGATAGTAGTCCCTAAAGAATTAAATGCCTGTGCCAGATTAAGTCTACTTGAGGCTGATTTTGCATCTCCCAAAACGGTTATATAAGGGTTTGCAGCTACTTGTAAAATTGTCATACCAGAAGCAAGCGTAAAGTATCCTATCAGGAAAACTGAAAACATTCTAACTGAAGCTGCTGATATAAACATCAAACAGCCCAAAGTCATTACACTTAAACCCAGTACAATGCCTTTCTTGTATCCTATTTTGTGCAGAATATTCCCAGCTGGAATAGAAATTAAACCGTAAGCTATAAAAAAAGCAAATTGAACCAATATTGCCTGTGTATACGTTAACTCAAAAATATCTTTTAAACGCGGAATTAGAAAATCCACTAATACGGTAATCAATCCCCACATAAAAAAGAGAGAGGTTAAAAGATAAAAGGCTTTTGCATATGATTTCCCCATGTCCAAATATATTAATATTTAAAGCGCATCAATATAAAAACTACTTGCTTATCTTATTAAAACTAGTGCTATTTGGTAATTCAAACAATTCCAAATCAAAAAATGGAACAGCCGCTAATGCATGATCAAAAATATCAGCGATGATATATTCATAATTCAACCATCTTTTATCACTGCTAAAAGCATAAATTTGGATTGGAATTCCTTGTGGTGTTGCTTCCATCTGCCGAACCATAATAATCATGTTTTCATTGATTGCAGAATGATTCTCAAGGTAACTATCCATATACTTCCTAAAGACACCAATATTGGTAAGATTTCTGCCATTAATTGCTAACTCTTTATTGATTTTGTTTTGCAAATTATATTCTTCAATATCCGCTTGTCTCGTTTCAATATACGAGGATATTAAGTGAATTTTCTTCAATTTATCTACATCTTTGTTTGATAAAAACTTTACACTTTCTTGTTTTATTATCAATGATCTCTTAATACGCCTTCCTCCGGATTCAACCATTCCTCTCCAGTTTTGAAAAGAATCAGAGATTAACGAGTATGTTGGAATTGTCGTAATCGTATTGTCAAAATTTTGCACCTTAACTGAAGCCAAATTAATCTCAATTACATCTCCATCTGCCCCATATTTTTGAAATGTAATCCAATCTCCTATCCGAACCATATCGTTTATTGAGATTTGAATACTTGCTACAAACCCCAGAATTGTATCTTTAAAAACCAAAATTAACACTGCAGAGGTAGCGCCCAATGCTGTGAGAAATTTCCAAACTGCGGTATCGGTAATAACTGCAATTGCTACAATGAAGCCAGCTACCCATGCAAATATCATGAACACCTGCATAAAGCTATCAATCGGCTTGTCTTTTAATTTAGGAAGTGTTTTAAAGTAAGATTTTAGGGTATTTAATAAACTTCTACTAATCCATAATGCAAGTATGATAGTAAATACTTCTAAGCCTTTTTCTGCGATTCTTTCAAAACGTTGAAAATCCACAAAAATGTAAGGATGTAATTCCAAGGCAACTAATAAAGGGAAGATGTGACCTAAGTTTCTAGGAGCTTTATTCTTAACTAATAAATCATCAAAATTAGTCTTAGTTCGTTCTGCAAGCTTATTGAATAACTTCACCAACACTAATTTTGCTAAACGGTCAATTACGAAAACCAAAGCAAGGCCGATTACCAATAAAGCAAACATATTTGCATACACTGCTAGAGTCTCAGAACCTCCTTCTTTTAATATAAAATCGTATAGCAAGTGGATGAATCCTTTCATAGCAAAATATTTGTCCAACAAAGATACTACATTAGGGGAGCTTTAATAATTCATTTCTTTCTATGTGAATTTTGATGCGAATGAATTATTAGAACTCCCCTATAATGATTGAATCTGTTAATGAAGTGTTAACCGATATTGAATATTAGATTATCTTATTACCTTTAACTCAGCATGAAAAGTAAATCAATTCGTATAATAATTATTCTAGCGGTGATCGCATTAGTTGGAGTAGTTACTAATCATTTTTTCTGGATTAATAAAGAGATTAAAATTCAGGATAATCTACTGAAAATTGAGCAAAAAAACATTCAAATTGAAAAAAGTCAATTCAACAACCAAGTAACGCTTGCACTTGTAAACGTAAGAGATGAATTACTTTCCTTAAACATCGAAGCATCTGGACTTTACCTAGAACCTGTTAAGCAAATTAACCCTAATTATTTTGTTGTAAGTTTTTACGATACTTTAAATCCAGAATTACTTAAAAATTTATTGGTTGAGCAATTCAAAGAATATAACATTAAAGAGGTTTTTGAATATGGTATCTATGACTGCTTTACTGACTCGATAATATTTGATCGATATGTAAATTTATCATCTAGAAAGGAACTCAATAATATGTCAGGAACTGAATTAGAAAAATGGAATCATGATGGACATTATTTTGGCATTTATTTTCCAGAAAGGAAAAACACATCCTTTAGTAGTAAAGAAAATATTTCAAAATCTTTTTACATATCTTCAATTGTCATTGTTTTCATTACTCTCATTTTCGCCTATGCAATTGTTGTTATTCTGAAGCAAAAGAGGTTATCTGAAGTTAAAACAGACTTCATTAATAATATGACACATGAATTAAAAACACCTATTTCTACCATAGGGTTATCAAGTGAAGTGCTTTTGAATAAAGACATACATAAGGATCCTGAAAGGATTCATCGTTATGCTCAAATAATAAAGGATGAAAACAGCCGTTTAGAAAGCCAAGTTGAAAGAGTTCTTCAATTAGCAATGCTGGATAAAGGAGAAATAAACCTTAAAAAGGAAACTATAAATATTGAACAATTAATCAAAGAATCAGTTGAAGTATTTAGAATTTCCACTGAGCAAAATGGAGGTACCATTACTACATCATTTGACATGAAAGAAAACAACCTTCTTGCAGATAAAGTTCATGTTACAAATATTATTCATAACCTTTTAGACAATGCAAGCAAGTACAGTCCAGACAGCCCTACTATTGATGTTAAAGCATTTACTTTAAATAATGGGATTTCGGTTTCAATTACGGACAACGGGAAAGGCATAAACAAAGAGCAACAAAAACTCATTTTTGATAAATTTTATCGTGTTCCGACTGGAAGTGTACATGACGTAAAAGGATTTGGGCTAGGCCTATATTATGTAAAGCAGATCATCAATCAGCACGGAGGTAAAATATCGGTTGAAAGTGAAATAAACAAAGGAAGTAAATTTACGTTTTGGCTTCCTGCCTAATGAAAACAAGAATGAAAGCAAATATACTTTTAGTAGAAGATGATATGAACCTTGGATTTGTAATTCAAGACAACCTTAAAGTTGAGGGATACCATGTTCATTTAAGCAGAGACGGAAAAGAGGGATTAAAAGCATTTAATGAAGCTAAGTATGACTTGTGTATTTTGGATGTTATGTTACCTAAAAAAGATGGATTTAGTTTAGCGGAAGATATTAGAAAACTGTCTTTAGAAGTTCCCATTGTATTTCTTACTGCAAAATCCATGACAGAAGATAAAATAAAAGGATTTAAAGCAGGAGCAGATGATTACATTACAAAACCCTTTAGTATGGATGAGTTCTCTCTTAGAATCGAAGCTATCTTAAAGAGAACTGGAAGCCTTTCTGCTAAAAAAAGTAATGGGTTTGAATTAGGAAAATACTTTTTCGATTCATCTAACTACAAACTTTCAATTGGAGATACTGAGATTAAAAAACTCACAAAAAAAGAAGCTGATATTTTACGAATTCTCTGCGAACAAAAAGGGAATGTTGTTGAGCGTGATTTAATCCTAAATCTTGTTTGGGGAGACGATAGTTACTTTAACGGAAGGAGTTTGGATGTATTTATTACTAAATTAAGAAAGTACTTAAAAGAAGATGACACTATCAACATTAAAAATGTTCATGGTGTTGGTTTTGTCATTGAGTGTTAGAAAGTAACTCTGTTTTGGCAACCATCTCGAAATCAATTCGTTTAGAATTTATCCACTTAACAGAATACTTATGAAAAACATTCTCCTTACGGCACTTTGCTTTGCTCCTGCATTTCTATTTGGCCAGATGACCATTAATACCCTTTCATTTACTGATGCAAATTGTAATGGTAATTGTGATGGAGAAGCAGATATCCAGGTAACTGGAGGAACAACCCCTATAGTATTGACCATTATAAATGGACTTGGCACAGAGACTATTGTACAAACCAATGATAGTACTTGGCAAATTACTGCATTATGTGCTGGAAATTGGAACATTGAAGTTGCTGACGCTCTTCCAAGTACGGTTGCGACTTCAGTATTAATTTCAGAACCTACATTACTTACAGTTTCAACTCCCTCTGTAGTAAATGTTTCTTGCTTTGGCACATGTGACGGATCTATACAAGCTTTAGCATCAGGAGGTGTTGCACCTTATACATATATGTGGAACGACCCGGCTAATCAAACATCCCCAACAATGTTTATGGGATGTGCGGGTACGTATTCAGTACTCATAACTGATATGAACGGATGTGTTAATGATGCTTCAGCAAGTATTCAAGAACCGCTTCCTATAATAACAAATGCTATAATAACACAGCCATCTTGTGTGCCGGGCTGTGATGGAAGCCTAGATGCTAATGTTACAACTGGGGGATCTCCACCCTACGCATATGTATGGTCTAACGGTGCTGCAACTGCTGTTCAAACCGGACTATGTTCAGGAACCTACTTATTAGACGTTGTTGATGCAAACGGTTGCCTTTCTAGTAACTCCTATATTTTAGGAACAATAATAACTGCTACCACTACAAATTCAGATCCCACATGCGGTCAATCAGATGGAGCCATTTCAATAACACCTACTTCAGGAACAGGACCATGGACATTTGCCTGGACTGGGCCAAATGGTTTTTCCTCAACAAATCAAAACATTTCTAATATCCCAAATGGAACTTACGCTGTTGTAGTAACAGACTCACCAGGCTGTACTGGACTTACATCCGTTTCTTTAAACAACATTCCTGAATCAGGAATTAACGCAAACGTTATTAGTCAAGATGCTACTTGCGGAGACGGAAGTGCCATAGTAAATATTACACTAGGTACAGCTCCATATACTGTTAATTGGTCCAATGGAGATAGTATAGTTACGATAAGTAACCTAAATGCAGGTAATTACTCTGTATATCTTGAAGATGCAAATGGATGTGATATTACAATTCCTGTTACGATTGCTGATTTAGGTGGTTCCAACTGTGGTTCTATTAACGGAACTATCTATTCCGACCTAAACTCTACATGTTTATTCGATGGTGGTGATCAGTATTTACCTAATAGAATAGTTACTGCTAATCCAGGTAACTACATTGCCATTGCGGATGCAAATGGATATTATGAATTCAATATCCCTTTTGGGACGTACACAATTAACAGAACTTCAGTTACTGGATACATTCCAACTTGCCTACCTATCGGCTCATCAGTTACAACAAACTTAGGAACACCTTCAGCGACAGATGTTAGCTTTGGAGACTCTTTGGAAATAACCGCTGATGCTTCAGTATATATCTCTGGATGGAACGTAAGACCTCAACTAAGCTCTACACATACTGTATATTTGCAAAACCCTACTACTACCAGCATAGGCGGAGAACTTTATTATGTAATTGATTCAAGCATGACATTTAGTAGCGCTAATCCAACTCCAGATTTAATTAATGGAGACACCCTAATGTGGAATATTGCTGCATTTAGTACTATAGGATTCTACTCCAATCCTTACCATATATATGGCTTTGGTCCAAACGCTCCAATTGGAAGTATTGTACAACAATGCGCTTGGTTTACTTCACAGCAAACGGAAACGAGCTTAGCTAACAACAACACTTGTTTAGACCAGATTGTTACAGGATCATATGATCCTAATGACAAGTCCGTATTTCCTGAAGGAGGAATCAGAACCAAAGATAGCACTCTTCAATATTATGTAAGGTTTCAGAACACTGGAACGGACACAGCATTTACGGTTGTAATTACAGACACTTTGAGCCAACACTTAGAAGTGGCTTCATTAAATATTATTTCCTCTAGTCACCCAATGACTTACCAAATAGTAAATAACAATATTCTGGAATTTACTTTTAGCGATATCCTGCTACCGGACAGTAACGTAAACGAACCTGCCAGTCATGGATCTTTGATGTATTCCATTCGTCAAAATGTATCCAATGCAATTGGAGACACTATTGAAAACACAGCCAATATTTATTTTGACTTCAACGCTCCAGTGATTACCAATACCGCGATTAGTCCAATTGTACCGAAACAATTTGATGTAACAGGTGCGGGCCAAGGTGTTTCTTGCTTTGGAGATTGTAATGGTAGCGTTTCTGTAACTGCTACTGGAGATGAACCTCCCTTTTTAATCTTATGGGATGACTTAAACGCATCTACGACAAACGCTGTTGACAGTTTATGTTTTGGAACATACACTGTGAGAGTTATTGATACAGAAGGTGATACCATTTTTCAAACTGTTGACATTATAGAGCCCAATGCACTAACTATAAGCTCAACCACTGTGGATGACATAAACAATATGTGCCAAGGACAAGGAACGGTAACACCCTCCGGAGGATCTGGAACATACACCTATTTATGGGATGTTGCAGCCGGCTCGCAAACCACAGCAACTGCGACTGGACTATGTGGAGCAACATACAACGTAACGGTTACTGACGCGCAAGGATGTAGTATTACCGAATCTGTTACAGTATTAAACTCATTAGATATTAATGAAGAGAGCTTAAATGCTTTTGTTTCTCCAAACCCTTTTGACGCTGAAGTTATTTTACATTTAACAGGAGTATTCGACAATGTAGTCGTATTAAATGTAATTGGTAAATTAGTTAAGCAAATTGAAACTTCTGAGAGCAAAACCTTAATAAATTTAAGTAATGAGAATTCAGGAATCTACTTTATTCAAATACAAAATAAAGGTGAAGTATTGAAAACCTTAAAAACTATAAAGCAGTAGGAAAGAAATTGGTTTAAGTCTTCTCTATCCAAAGAAGATTGTGTACATTGTAATGAAACACGCCTATTATGTCAAAAGCAATTACTTTATCCTTCATCTTTTCATTTATAGGCTTTTTTCAGACGTATGCGTGTGACACCACTAAAATTATTGCCCATCGAGGAGTATCGTCGTTGGCTCCTCAAAATACACTACCTGCTTTTCAGCTGGGAATAGACCTTAATGTAGATTACATCGAATTAGATGTTCAACAGTCTTCGGATGACAGCTTAATTGTTATGCATGATGCGACGGTTGATGCAACAACTAGCTACTCCGGTTTAGTAAACTCTTATTCGTATAATGACCTAAAGTTAATGGACGCAGGAAGTTGGTTCTCTAATGACTATATAGGCACTGAAATCCCTACTCTATATGAGGTCCTATCTCTGGCTCAAGGAAAAATTAAGGTCTGTGTAGAACTAAAGGCAAGCAACATTGAAAGTCAGGCCATGCAGCTCATTGAAGATATGGGAATGCTTAACGATGTAGTTATTTTCTCATTTAGTCTTTCTCAGCTGCAGATTGTAAAGAACATCAACCCCAATGTAAAGGTTTGTTATTTATCGAGTATCATGACTTCTGGTAACATATCGGATGCACTGTCCATCAATGCGGAGTATTTAGGTGTAGGACTTGATCCTAGCATAGCCAATATAACGGCTGCACAAGCAGCTGGAATTCAGGTATGGAATTATACTGTGAACGATGCGCGGTCTATGCTCAATAAGATGTCTAAAGGAATGGACGGGATTATTACGGACAATGCCCAGAATATGATTGGGCTAAAAAGCTACATGAGAAACGGAGGGTTAATTGCACATTGGTCCTTTGATGAAAATTCGGGTTCCAGTGCGAGTGATCTTTCCCTTAATGGAAACACCCTGAACACAGCCAATGCCAACTGGAATCCGGGAATAAGTCAGTCTGCTCTTTATTTTAATGGCACTTCGAGTTATGTGAACGTACCTACCTCCCCTTCTCTAGACATTGACTTGGATGCAGTCAGCATCAGTGCATGGGTCAAATTACAGGAATTACCCTCTCAAATGCCTGACGACTATGGGCCGATTTACGATTCTGATGAAGATTATTATGTACTGTATTTAGATAAAGCTAACCAGGAACTTCGATTTAAGGTAAAAGATGGCCTGGGACTAACGTCCCGACCGGGAATTCCACAGTCTGCTTTAACCCTTAATCAATGGATTCATATAGCTGGTGTTTACAATGGCACAGAAGCTATGATCTACTTAAATGGAGAATTGATAGATAGCCATACCACTACTGGAATTGGCACATTAGGATCAAATCAGGATGCGGAAATTGGAAGGGATAATGGAAATTATTTTAAAGGAAGTATTGATGAATTGAAAATTTATGAAAGACCGCTAAGTCGACAAGAAGTGATTGACCAATATGAAATGAATTTTTCTACATGTAATTTCAATGAAAATTTTGATTACGCTCTTTCAAGCTATTCACCTTCGGTTCATGATGATGTCATTGCCTGTCCACCTTTTTATGTAACGGCGTCATACGATTTACCGCGTAACGTATATACATTTGATGGAATGGATTATGTGAATATTGAGCCCGTTGTAAATGACCTGCAATACGATTCTCATTCCTTCTTTGCCTGGATAAAAACATTGAATCCTAGCAGTGATGAAAGAATCTATTCCATAAATAATAGGTATGGTGACAATAGATTCCTATTCGGTGTTTATAACGGAAAGGCCAATATCTATGTTCCTGGGACTTATCTCTCAGGCACAACTTTTATCAATGATAACCAATGGCATTACATTGGATACACTTGGAATGTGGTATCGAATACCGTTTCGATTTACGTGGATGGTGTGCTAGAGAATTCATTTATCGAAGATCTGACTATTGAAAGCACCGATCGAGCTTCCTTGGGACATGAATTTGATGATTTTCAATGCACTAATTTCTTCAATGGAAAACTAGCTGATATATCCATTTGGAAAACCACATTAAGTAATGGGGAGATAAATGCCAATATGATGAGCACCATAAATGTAGCTTCTAGCCCTGACCTTGTTGCTCTTTATACTCTTCCTGCGCAATGCACCTATACATTAGAGGATGCAAGTTCAGAACAAAATCACGGAGTCATGTGCAAGTCACTTGTTTCAGATCTTGAATATATTACAGGTTTCAGCTCCACTGATTATTCAGAAATTTGGACTGATCAAAATGGAAACATCCTTTCTTCCGGACCTAGTCTCAATAGTACTTTCAACAACTCCACTACTGTATATTACGAAGCAGTTAATGGGTCTGTATCTATTTTAGATACATTTCAGGTAGATGTCCACCCCCTTCCCGATGTATTTCTTGGAAACGACACGCTGGTTTGTGAAGGAAGCAACCTGATTCTTCATGCGGGTGTACAAAGTACATATCTATGGAACGACAATTCAAATCAACAGACCTATTCTCCTGATTTATCAACCTTAGGAATATTTGATTTCTCAGTAAGCGTTACAAATCAATTCGGATGCTCCTCAATTGACGAAATAACCATAGAAGTGGAGAGTTGTACAAGTATAACAGATATCGAAGGAAATGAGCTTGTATTCTACCCTAATCCGTTTAAGGATATAGTGTATTCGAATGTTAATCTAGAAGAATATGAGGTTGAGGTTTATGATGCTTTGGGAAGACGAATGAAGATTCTGAACAAAACTAATTTCTCATTAGAATTTCAACATACAAGTGGCCTATATTTTATTAAGATTGGTGAAACTGTGAAAATGATAGCTGCTATTTCGAATTGATACGTCTTTAATCTTAAATTATGTATTATCGCAACTAAGTGTTCTCATTCAATTAGAAAAATATAATATCTTAACAGAACCTTTAAAGTTTTTTGTAAAAAAAAATCCCGAACCTAATAGGAACGGGATTTTAAGTGATTTATTTATATCCATTTACATCTTACCTAATTCTTCTTTTACAGTTGAAGAGATTAGACCACCATCAGCTTTACCTTTCAATTTACCCATAACAGCTCCCATCACTTTTCCCATATCTGAAGGACCGCTAGCTCCCAGTACAGAAATCGTTTCTTGAACTGTTTTAATTACTTCTTCCTCGCTCATTTGAGCTGGTAAATATGTTTTTATTACTTCAGCTTGTTGCTCTTCTACAACCGCCAAATCTTCTCTATTTTGCTCTTTATAAATAGCTAATGCATCCATTCTTTGCTTGTAAAGTTTTTGTACAATAGCAGCTTCAGCCTCTGCAGAGATTTCTCCTCCAGCGCCTTCTTTTGTAGCTTCTAGTAATAATGCTGATTTAATTGACCGCAATGCTTCAAGCTTTTCCTTCTCTCTGGCAAGCATTGCTTTCTTTATATCAGCGCTAATGGTGTTTATTAATGACATACTGTATTTTAATCTACGTTATCGTGTAAAAACGAATTGTTATCGCTTAAACCTGTTCTCTTTTCCCCATCTTCATTTTCAATATCTCCAATTGTAAAACGAGACTGCGTAGATTCTGAAGAATGGTCAACATCGTGTAATTGAATATTTCTTCTTTTATAAGCTGGTTCATTTTCCATATCCGTTAAAGTCATAGATGTCTTAATCTGCTGACTTGTCTCACGAATTCTATCCAAACGCTTTTGTGTTAACTCTCTGTTATCATCTAAAGATGGCCTATCGAAATTACTTTCAACAATTGGTTCATCAACGATAGGTGTAAAATTAAATGCCTCAGCGACAGGTTCTGCAATAACTTCAGGTTTAGACGCATCATTTTCTTCTAACATGAAACGAACTTTACCATCTTCACTTTCAGAAATTGGAATTTCTTTTAATTCTGCCGAAGCAATCAAACCTAGGTCTTGATCAACAATTTTATCAACTTCGTTAACTCTATTCTCTGCAACATCATCCTCTAAATTGAATTTCTTTACCATAAATGGTTCATCAACTTCTTTCCACATTCCATTATCTACATTAGGTGTAGAAGTTTGCGTAGGTGATTGAATAGGTTGTGTAATGATAGTTGGTCTATCTTCTTCCAAATTCATTCGTGTTCTAGCCACCTCTCTTTGCGGAAGGCCAGTATCAGGGGTTGATTTAAATCCTGTTGCAATTATAGTAATACAAAGATTATCACCCAAACTAGGATCATGACCATGACCCCAAATTACGTCTGCAGTATTTCCTGCTTCGTCTTGGATATAGTCAGTTATTTCAGAAATTTCATCCATCAATACTTCTTGGTCGCCGTAAGTTATATTAAGTAATACGTAACGAGCACCACTTATTTGATTGTCGTTTAGTAATGGAGAAGCCAATGCTTTCATTGTCGCTTTTTGAGCTCTACCTTCACCTTCAGCTTCAGCTGTTCCCATTATAGCAACTCCACTGTCTTTCATTACTGTATTAACATCGTTAAAATCGACGTTTATTTGCCCGGTTACTGATATTACTTCTGCAATACCTTTTGCTGCAGAAGACAATACATCATCAGCTTGTGCAAATGCATTTCCTAATGAAAGGTTTCCAAACATCTCACGAAGCTTATCATTATTGATTACCAAAAGTGTATCAACAGATTCTCTCATTTTCTCTAGTCCCTCTTCAGCTTGTGAGATTCTTTTTCTTCCTTCAAATTTGAAAGGAATAGTTACAATACCTACGGTTAAAATCCCCATCTCTTTGGCAAGTTTAGCGATAACTGGAGCAGCTCCAGTTCCCGTTCCACCGCCCATTCCTGCAGTAACAAATACCATCTTAGTATTCGTTTCAAGAATTTCTCTTATTTCTTCAATATTTTCAATAGCAGCATTCATTCCAACGTCTGGCAACGCTCCTGCTCCTCTTCCGTCCGTTAGGCTTTTTCCTAACTGAATTTTAATTGGTACTGGACTCATATCCAAGGCCTGGTGATCTGTGTTGCACACCAGAAAATCAACTCCTTTTATTCCTTGACGGAACATGTGGTTTACGGCATTACTGCCTCCACCACCAACACCTATAACTTTAATTATAGATGATTGTTCTTTGGGTATATCAAATTTCATCATAGCGGTTATTATTTGTTTGTTGTTTTATTATTTAGATTAAAAGATGTTAAGACTTTAAGATCTCAAGACGATGAAAAGTAAAATACCTTTTGTCTTATAGTCTTTTGTCTTAAAATCTATTAGTCTTTCATTATTTTTAATCTACTGATTCATCAAAAAAGTTCTTAATCTTATCGAAAAAGCCTCCTTTTGTTTTCTCAGAGTGTGTTCTTGTATTTATATAAGCTTTTGAAGCCAATACTTTATCAAAATTTTCGAATCCTTTTGCAACTAATCCGACACCTGTGGCGAATAATGGACTCGTTAAGTTGTTACTTGTATTTGAACTTAAATGCTCATTTGGAAAACCAATTCTTGCATCCATTCCAGTGGCATATTCAAATAATTGACTGATATGTTTTAATTGAGAGCCGCCTCCAGTTACAACAATCCCCCCTATCAATTTCTTCTCGTATCCAGAATTTTTGATTTCATAATACACATGATCAATAATTTCAGCCATACGTGCGTTAATTATATTCGAAAGATTCTTTACTGAAATTTCTTTTGGATCTCTTCCTCTTAAACCTGGAATACAAACAATTTCATTTTCTTGACTTTGATTAGAAAGAGCGGTTCCAAATTTTGTTTTCAATAATTCAGCTTGACGATGCATTATTGTACACCCTTCTTTAATATCTTCAGTTATTACATTACCTCCGAAAGGGATAACTGCTGTATGCCTGATTATTCCATCATGGAATATTGCTATATCTGTTGTGCCACCACCTATATCAACCAACACTACACCCGCCTCTTTCTCTTCATCACTTAATACAGCAGAAGCGGACGCAAGAGGTTCAAGGATTAATTCCGCCACCTCTAATCCAGCCTTCGCTACACATTTGTAAATATTTTTTGCAGATGCCATTGCACCCGTAATTATATGGAAGTTAGCCTCTAACTGCACCCCCGACATTCCGATTGGATCTTTTACTCCACTTTGTCTATCGACAATATACTCTTGAGGTAGAACATGAATTATTTCCTCACCTGGCAGCATAACAAGTTTGTACATGTCATCTATAAGAGCATCCACATCATGTTGGTTGATTTCCTCTTCGATACTATCTCTAGTAATCATCCCGCGGTGCTGTAAACTTTTAATATGCTGCCCAGCAATGCCTACATTAACTACTTTAATTTCAACACCCGACTTTGCTTCTGCCTCTTCTACAGCAGCGCGAATAGATTGAACTGTTTTTTCTATATTAGAAACTACACCTCGGGTTACCCCAACACTTGGAGCTTTCCCAACACCCAGTATTTCTATTTTTCCATGCTCGGTTTTACGGCCAACAAGACATGCTATTTTTGTGGTTCCAATATCAAGGCCTACTACTATTTCTGGTGCATCCATAATTTAACGTTTTGAACAGATTATTTGATTTATATATTTAATATTTAATGTGTCGTATAAATTCAATTCTTTTGGGTTAATTACCTCCGTGTAGAATCGTGTAATTTTTTTAAACTTAATATCAGCGTCTTTAGAATCTCCAAAGAGTATTCTATGATTTCCTACTCTAGGAATCATTTCCATTTCTTTATCTTGATTAAAATAAATTTGAACAATTTGTGCTCTCATAAATTTATTTTCTTCAAATAATTGAGCCACTTCATATATATCATCTAACACAGAGATAGCTTTTAACGAATCGTTTTGATATAACTCATTTACAGAATATCTATTTTTAGCCTCTTTAATTTCTCCATTAAAAATTGGCACATTAGCAACATAATAATCACTTAGTGGCATTTTCTCGCCTGTTTCGTCCAAGTAAAAACTTATAAGCCCACCTTTCATTATAACTCTTGCAATTGGTTTTCTCCGTGTAATATCTATTTGTACAATTCCTGAATTAAATTTAAATACTTCTGCGTTTTTTACTCCAGGCATATTCAACAATGACTTCTCTATTCTATCAACCTCAATATCACCCATTAATTGGTTCGTAAAAGAATAACCCATATTACTCATTTCCTCAAGCACCAACTCTTCTGTCACAAAACCATGTCCATTCGATTTATCAATATTTATCTCAGGACGAGCACAAGTTATAGCGTCATAATCACCATCCACAAATCCAACTAGCAACATAGCGCCAATTACGAATAAACTCCAAGCCGATATTTTCAATATCTTTTTCACTCTATATCGCTAATGATTTTTTCGCCATTAGTCTTTTTTTAATTGGTTCAATTAATTCATCAATATCTCCAGCTCCTAAAGTCAGAAGCACCTCTAACTTTCTATCAGTTATGGATTCTACTAATTCATCCTTCGACAATAACTCTTTGCAAGAGTTAGAAACCTTGCTTAATAGCATTAAAGAACTAACGCCTTCAATGGGCAATTCTCTTGCAGGGTAAATATCTAACAACAGTACTTCGTCTAATAAGTCGAGACTGACGGCAAAATCGTCTGCAAAATCTCTTGTTCTTGAATATAGATGCGGTTGAAATACTCCTGTTATTTTCTTGGCTGGATACATCTCCTTTACAGAGTTTATACAAGCCTTTAACTCTACAGGGTGATGAGCATAATCATCTATATAAACAACTGACTCCGTTTTAACATGATATTCGAATCTTCTTTTAACTCCTTTGAACGATTTTAATGCAGCTACTATTAAAGATGTACTAATCCCCAACTCCATTCCTACAATAATTGCCGCAACTGCATTTTCAACATTATGCAACCCGGGCATTCCTAAAACCACATCTTTCAACCTTTCCTTAGGAGTAATAACATCAAAGTGGTATTCACCATTTTCAATATTTATGTTTGTAGCGTAGTAATCTGCATTTTCATTTACAGCATATTCAATTGTGTTGCTATGCTTAACTGATAATCCTTTGCGTTTTATTAAAATACCATCTGACGGAAGTTTAGAAACATACTTTTCAAAAGACTCGGTCAAGTAACTATGTTCTCCGTAAACATCAAGATGATCAGCATCCATAGACGTTACAATTGCAATATTAGGAGCAAGTGTTAAAAATGAACGATCATATTCATCCGCTTCCACAACTACTGTTTCTGCCTTCTCATTTATTAAAAAGTTTGAATTCAGATTTGAACTAATTCCGCCTAAAAAAGCATTAACAGGAAAACCACTATTATCCAATACATGTGTAATTATACTCGAAGTTGTTGTTTTTCCATGCGTTCCAGCAACACCAATTGTAAATAGATCATCTGTTAATAAACCCAATAATGCTGATCGCTTTACTATATTAAATCCATTATTCTTAAAATAATTATACCCTTGATGGTTAGATGGAATTGCAGGAGTATAAACTATAAAAGTTGTTTTTACATTTTTAAATGAAGCGGGAATCTCAGACAATTCTTCACTGTATGAAATAGTAGCACCTTCTTTAACCAAACTTTCAGTTAAAGGCGAGCACACTTTATCATAGCCACCTACAGGAATACCTTTACTTAAGTAGAAACGAGCCAATGCACTCATCCCAATCCCTCCGATTCCGATAAAATAAACGCTATGTATGTTTTTCAATTCCATTACTTACAATTGGCATTATTTGCCAACCAACTTCATTACTTCATTTTTAATATCGATTGCTGCATTTGGTTTCCCTAATAAAGAAATTTGATTCGACAAGTCTATCATTTCTTCCTGGTTAGCGAGCAAAGACAATACAGTTTGGACTAAAATATTAGGTGCGTCGACATCTTTTACAAGCACTGCTGCCTTTTTATTAACAAGCGACATTGCATTCATTGTCTGATGATCTTCCGCAACATTAGGCGAAGGCACTAGTATCACTGGTTTTTTAACTAAACAAAGTTCACTTACAGAAAGTGCCCCAGCGCGACTAATTACAATATCTGCAGCCGCATAAGCTAAATCCATACGGTTAATAAATGCCATTGGCTTAATATTTCTACTACATGTAACTGCAGCTTGCTTCATTTCATCAAAGTAAATTTTACCAGTCTGCCATATCAATTGGTGACCGCTTTCCTCAAGTTCCTTTAGTTTATTTTTAATACTGTTATTAATAGTTCGTGCTCCAAGACTTCCGCCGATTATTAATATGGTTTTCTTATTAGCGTCTAAGTCAAAATGAGATAGGGCATCACTCCGCTTATTTTCAACTGATAGAATATCACTACGAACAGGATTACCCGTTATGACTATTTTTTCTTTTGGAAAAAATTTCTCCATATTTTCATATGCTACACAGATTTTTTTTGCTTTTTTAGCTAAAAGCTTATTTGTAATTCCTGCATAAGAATTTTGCTCTTGTAATAAAGTCGGAACACCTTGTCTACCAGCCATTTTCAATAGTGGGCCACTTGCATATCCGCCAACACCAATAGCTATGTCGGGCTTAAATTCTTTTACTATTGCCTTGGCCGCTTTTAAGCTTTTTAACAACTTGAAAGGAAAAGTAAAATTTTTCCAAAGCTTTTTTCTATGAAAACCAACAACATCCAATCCTTTTATTGGATAACCAGCAGCAGGAACTTTTTCCATTTCCATTTTCCCATTGGCACCAACAAACAATATAACTGCATTAGGATGCTCCTCCTTTATTGCATTTGCAATTGCAATCGCAGGAAAAATATGTCCCCCTGTGCCACCTCCACTAATTATAACTTTTAATTCATTCATTCTTCAGTCTCCTCCTCGCTATAAACTGTTCGACTTATATTTAATATTATCCCTATAGAAACACAGGTAAATAAAATAGATGTTCCTCCCATACTAATTAATGGCAATGGCTGACCTGTAACAGGCAAAAGATTAACGCCAACTCCCATATTAATTAACGCCTGGAACACTAACAGAAAACTTAAGCCAAAGGCCAGATATCCTCCAAAAGAGCTACTCGTTTTCGTCATTATCTTTATAGATCGAAACAGAAACATCAGGTAGAGTAACAACATTATTAACCCACCGAAAAGAGAACCATAATCTTCAATAATTGAAGCATAAACAAAATCAGACTGAGCTGAATACAATTCATTTTTAATAGTTCCATTTCCTGGTCCATTTCCCCATATACCTCCATTTGCTACAGCAATTTTCGCTCTTTGCGCTTGATAATTTTCGTCTGCAGAACCAGAGCTATAGCCCAACATCCGCTGTTCCCAAGTATTAACTCTAGGAAGAAGACCTGGAGCAATATGGTTTAAAGCGATCAACAACATCAGTATTCCAATTGCACCACTTACTACAGCTAATAAATGTTTTATTGCAACCCCTCCAACAAACAAGAGTGTAAAACAAACAGTCAACAACATAGCAGCCGTAGAAAAATCAGCGGGTAATATTAGGAGACATATGGCTCCTATTGGAATTAATATAGGCACCAAACCTTCTTTAAAATTTTTTATTTTACCTTTATTCTTAGCAAGCATTCTGGCAACATAAATAACCAAAATAATCTTAGCTAAATCAGAAGGTTGAAATCCCATAATCCACCTTTGAGCAGAATTAATATTTCTACCAAAAATTAACGTAACCAGCAATAAAGCACCAGCAACCCAAATACCTAATTGAGATAACCTGGAAAAATATCGAAACTCAAAATGTTGCAAATAAATGATCGTCACAATACCCAGCACCAGCATAACAAGGTGCTTAAAAAAGAAAGGTATTGCGTCTCCGTCCGTTAACCTATATGCCATATTTGCACTGGCGCTATAAGCCATAATAGCAGACATTATTGACAATAATATTATGATAGACCAAATAGCCTTATCACCTTTCAGGTATTTATCGATTGATAGTTGCACTGGCGATTATATGTTCGAAATTAGCGATTTGAAATGCTCCCCTCTTTGCATGTAATCATCATACAAATCAAAACTTGAACAAGCTGGCGAAAACAAAACAACATCATCTTCTTTAGACCATTCTGCTGCAGTTAAAATTGCTTCTTCAAGTGTATCTTTATGAGCATATCCTTCTGTAATACCAGCAAACGTATATTTAATTTGAGTCTCATAAGAACCAAAGCAAATTACTTTTTTTACTTTGTAGCGAACCAATTTATCAAACACGGAATAATCACGTACAACATCAGATGAACCTACTATCCATATAACAGGCTTCTCCATTAACTCTAAAGAATAGTAAGAAGAGTCTATATCAGTGGCTTTTGAATCATTGATCCATTCCACACCATTTTTTACAACTACAGACTCTAATCTATGGCCTATATCGGAAAAAAGATTCATGCTCTTTTTTCTAGCTTCAAGCATTTGAGCTTTTAGACTTTTTACTTTATTCTGTTCCATAATCAAATTAATTGTTAATGTTTATTTTTCCTTACAGAGACCTTACAGCCCTCTTAAAAGAATTACCTCTTTCCTCGTAATTCTCGAACAAATCAAAACTAGCACAAGCTGGAGACAACAATACTGCGTATCCTTTTTTCGCTAAACGATAAGCAAGAGCTACCGCTTCGTTTGCATCCGATGCATCCCAAATTTCATCAACTATTCCATCAAAAGCACTGTGTAATTTTGAGTTGTCTTTACCAAGACAAACCATTCCTACTACTTTCTGTTTTACAAGCCCTGATAAGAATTCATAATCATTCCCTTTATCAACACCACCTGCAATCCAAATAGTTGGTTTCTGCATACTCTCTAAAGCATACCATGTAGAATTCACATTGGTTGCTTTTGAGTCATTTATAAACTCTATTCCGTGCACCTCAGCGACAAACTCAAGTCTGTGCTCTACATTTTGAAAGTCAGACAAACTCTCTCTAATAATCTCTTTTCTAATTTCAAGTACTTTTCCAGCAATACCTGAAGCCATAGAATTGTAAGCATTATGCTTACCCTGTTGTGCTAGTTCGTGTATACTCATTGTTGTTTGTTTGTTGTTTATATTTATTATCAGTTGTTCGTTTATTACACAAGCCCCTTCTGATATTTCTCTCTCCATTGAAAAAGGAAGCATTCGGGCCTTGATTGTTCTTTTTTGCAATTCTTTTACAATCACTTCATCATCTGCATTATAGATAAGGACATCTTCTTCAGTCTGATTTTGAAGGATTCTTAATTTACTTTCAACATACTTCTGCATGTTGTTATCATATCGATCGAGGTGATCAGGAGTTATGTTTAAAAGCATTGCAATATTTGCTTTGAAACTGAACATCCCATCCAATTGGAAACTGCTTAGTTCTAACACATAATAATCATGCTTATTTTCAGCTACGAGTTTTGCAAAACTTTCACCAATATTTCCTGCAACAGCTACATTAAAACCTGCATTAGACATGATATGATATGTCATTAGAGTTGTAGTAGTTTTCCCATTACTTCCAGTAATACAAATCAATTTTGCATCAGTATATCTAGCTGCAAATTCAATTTCAGAAACTACAGAAACACCCCTTTCTTTTAGATCTATAATTAACTGAATCGTATCAGAAATACCGGGGCTTTTTACCACCTCATCAGCATTCATTATTTTGGAAAGTGTATGATTACACTCTTCCCAATCGATTTCATTATGTAAAAGAACTTTTTTGTACTTCTCCTTAATTTTTCCCTTGTCAGAAACAAAAACCTCAAACCCTTTTTGTTGGGCTAAAATCGCTGCACCGACACCACTCTCTCCTGCTCCGAGAACCACTATTTTTCCGCCTCCATTCACTATCTAAGTTTGAGCGTTACAATTGATAATGCCGCCAACATGATCCCAATAATCCAAAAGCGCGCAACAATTTTTGACTCATGCATTCCTTTTTTCTGATAATGATGATGTAAAGGAGCCATTAGGAAAACTCGCCTCCCTTCTCCATGTCTTTTCTTAGTGTACTTGAACCAAGCCACCTGAATCATTACAGATAAATTTTCTATTAAAAAGATCCCACAGAATATTGGAATCAATAATTCTTTTCTAACAGCAATAGCAAACGTTGCTATAATACCACCTAGAGCCAAACTACCAGTATCGCCCATAAAAACCTTTGCAGGGTAGGAATTGTACCATAGAAATCCAATACAAGCGCCAATAAACGCACTGATAAAAATCACAAGTTCTCCTGAATGTGGTATATACATTATATTTAGGTAATCTGCGAATATGGCATTACCCGACAGGTAAGCAAATATGGCTAGAGTAACACCTATAATAGCAGATGTTCCGGTAGCTAAGCCGTCAATACCATCAGTAAGATTCGCTCCATTTGAAACATTAACAACGATAATAATTACAATGAAGATGTAAAGTATCCATGTGTACTTTCCTAAACCAAACCATTTATAATCAAACTCATTATTTTTCACAAAAGGTATAGTGGTAGTTGTAGCTTTTTTCTCTTCCCAGTGATAATAAGTCACATCGCCATCGACATCACATTCAACTTGTTGATTAAACTCTAAAGATTCTGATTTTTCACTATCAATGACTTTTTCCATCACCACTACATCTTCACTAAAATAAAGCAATGACCCTACAATAATTCCAACTCCAACCTGCCCAATAACTTTAAACTTTCCAGCTAATCCAGCCTTATTCCTCTTAAAAACCTTAATGTAATCATCTATAAAACCAATAAACCCTAACCAAATGGTAGCCAGCACCATAGTTAATGTGTAAATATTATCAAGTTCAGCAAAAAGAAGTGTTGGAATTAAAATTGCTCCGAGAATAATTAACCCCCCCATCGTTGGAGTTCCTGCTTTTTCAATTTGACCTTCCAAGCCTAAGTCACGAATAGACTCGCCAACCTGTTTTCTTTGCAGCATTGCTATTAGCTTCCCACCAAACATCATTGAAATAATCAACGATACCAACAATGCCATTCCTGCTCTAAAAGAGATGTAACTGAATAAACCAGCACCAGGAAAATCTAAACCTTCGAATAAGTGATACAACATTATTTACTCAATATTTTAAAAGTTTCTAATAAAGTTTCCATATCGTCAAAAGGAAAAGTTTCCTCCTTAATAATCTGGTATTTCTCATGACCTTTGCCCGCTACTAAAAGAATATCTCCAGGGTGACCCATACTACAAGCTGTCTTTATTGCCTCAGTTCTATTGGTAATAGCAAGCGTCTTTTTATAATCTTCAGATGGAACCCCCGCTCTCATCTCTTCAATAATTTTTTCCGGATCTTCACTTCGTGGATTGTCTGAAGTAAATATCACCTGATCACTCAATTTGCAAGCAATCGCTGCCATCAGTGGTCTTTTTGCCACATCCCTATCCCCACCGCACCCAACTACTGTGATTACCATTTCATTTCCAACTCTAATATCTTTGATCGTATTCAGAACATTTTCCAACGCATCAGGAGTATGCGCATAATCCACTATTGCGGTTATTCCTGACTGAGAAGATATATGTTGAAATCTGCCTGCTGGCGGATTAAGATTACTAAGAGTTGCCAAAACAGACAAATCATCCTCGCCTAATAGTATACCAACTGAATATGCGACTAAGACATTGTAAGCATTAAAACCACCGATTAATTTTGTGTACAACTCCTTTCCCCCAATATCCAACTGAAGCCCATCAAAGCGATTATCTATAATTTTCGCTTTAAAATCAGCAACTGAATTAATACCGTAAGTATGAACTTTCGCACGTGTATTGTGAACCATTGTCTCTCCGTGCTCCTGATCTGCGTTGGTAAGAACAAACGCTTCCTCTGGTAGAGCGTCAAAAAATGCTTTTTTAGCAGCTATATAGTTGTCGAACGTTTTATGATAATCTAAATGGTCATGGGTAATATTTGTAAATACACCTCCAGCAAAATTGACCCCTGCAATTCTCTTTTGATCAACAGCATGGGAACTTACCTCCATAAAACAGTATAAGCACCCTCTCTCAACCATGCGACTTAGCAACTCATTTAAATCAAGTGCATTTGGTGTAGTGTGAGTCGAATCAACCTTTTCTGCATGAATTTTATTAACGACTGTAGAGATTAAACCAACCTTATAACCTAACATTCGAAACAGGTCATACATTAGTGTTACAGATGTTGTCTTCCCATTGGTTCCCGTAACTCCAATTAATTTTAATTTATCGGAAGGATTCTCATAAAAATTTGAAGCAATAACGCCAAGCGCTTGGGCTGAATCATCTACCTTGATATACGTTACACTTTTATCTATTTCCTCAGGGAATTCCTCACAAACAACACTTAAGGCACCCTTCTTTATGGCCTTACTGATGTAATCGTGACCATCAACCTGAGTTCCGCGCAAGGCGACAAACATGGTATATGAAACCACTTTTCTAGAATCATAAGCAACATGTTCAACAGCAATGTTTGTAGAGCCTTTTACATCTACAATTCCAACCCCATATATTATCTCTTTCAGCAGTTTCATTATATCAATTCAATTGTTACTAATTGTCTTTTAAAAATTTCGCGCCCAGGAATAACCGATTGATTCTTAACAATCCCGCTTCCGCTTATTCTAACTGTCAAACCTTGTGATTCCAATAAATACAAAGCATCTTGTAATCCCATTCCCATAACATTTGGCATTTGACCTTTTTCAATTATTCTATTCTGTAACACCACATTATCCAAATAAGTTTTAGTCACAACCCAATCAGAATCTAGTGCTCCATCATGAACAACAACATTCATCTTTTTCATCACAGCTTTAATCTCGTTTTTACTTCCATGTTTCGAATACGGAAAATTCATTTCATCTAAAACCAATTCCGGCTCCATAGAATTCTCTAGACTACCAGCATAAACTTTATCAGCAATTTCTTTAAAAACTGTCCCCGAAACTACAGAACCATATATTTGATTTGTTGGACCTTGAATGACAACTATGCACGAATATTTAGGCTTGTCAGCCGGAAAATATCCGCAAAAAGAAGCTTGATATTTCTTCCCATAACCACCGTCCTTAGCAATTTTTGCTGTACCCGTTTTACCTGCTATTTTAAATCCTCGTGCTCGAATATTTTTAGCTGTTCCCCGCTCAACAACCCCTTCCAGCAAAACTTTTAAAATTTTGTTTGTTTCGGGAGAACACACCTGCTCATTTAATACGATCGGATTAAAAACTTCAATAACCTGATCTCCACTTCGCACTTCTTTTACAAACTGAGGCTTCATCATTTTCCCATCATTCGCTACAGCATTATAAAGTGATAGCATTTGTAGCGGGGTCAACAAAACCTCATAGCCAATTGCCATCCAAGCATGAGAAGCACCCCAAAAAGTTGAATCATCTGCATCTTTAATATACGGACTGCCTTCTCCTTTTATATCGACCCCCAATTTTTTATGAAGACCTATTTCTTTCAACCCATCCACATATTCTTGAGGATTTAATCTATAAGCATCATAGATGATTTGAGAAATAACATTAGACGATTTCTCAAAAGCATACTGTACTGTATATTTACCTGGAACAGCGTGATCATCGCGTAAAACCCTATCGAAATAAGGATATCGGTGTTTAATATTCACACTGTCAGTAATCCGCACTTTCCCATCATCAAGAGCAACCATTAAAGAAGCCAACTTAAATGTTGAACCAGGTTCAGAAACTTGCCATACAGCTAAATTTCTTGCTTCATTAAAAGTTCCCATTGCAGTATCCTGCGTAATGTTTGCAATTGCTTTAACGTATCCAGTTTCCACCTCCATCAATACCACGCAACCATTTAAAGCATCTTGATTTTTCATTTGCTCCAACAATGCACGCTCTGCTACATCTTGCAAATCAACATCTATGGAAGTATATACATCCATACCTGGAACGGGCTCTTGAGAATAATCACTCTGAATAGGTTTCCATAAGCTACCCTCAATTTTCTTCATCAGCATCTCACCATCAACACCTCTTAAATATTTATTAAAGGACCCCTCTAACCCTACATATACCGAATCTTCACCCTTGACCTCTTTAACTCTCCCTATTGTCCTAGAAGCCAAAATTTCATATGGTTTCACCCTTTTATTTTCACTTGTCTCAATATACCCACCTCGGTGTTTTCCTAATTTAAAAATTGGAAACTCTCTTAATCGAACCAATTGCTCATTACGAATTCTAGATTTAATGAAATGATACTGACTACTATCTACATATTTCTTTTCGCGAAGCTCCATCTCCCATTGAGAAGCTGTTTTTGTATTAAACAAACTAGCCAAACTATCACACAATGCGCTAATCCCTGTTTCGAAATCAAGGTCTCCAACTGTCATCAAATCCATATAAACCCTATAGCGAGGAACAGACAACGCCAATGAAGTCTTACGGTCATTATCCGCGTAAATATTACCTCTTGGAGCTTCTATTGTTCTCATTGATAAAGTCATTGTCTCTGCCGCATGCTTTAACTCTACACCTTCAACAAACTGAACACGTAAAATCTGCACCACAACCAAGACAGCAAACAATAGCATCGCTATGTAAACGATATAAACTCTTACTATGGACTCTTTCTTATTCTGCACTTTCTTTGTAAAAATTATTTTCTACTAACACTACTCTTGGAGGGTCTTTGGTCTCAAACAAACCAGAAACAGCAACCTCATTTGCTACCTTACTCCGCAAACTTTCCTGATCATACACCTCCATTAGTGATTGCAACTCAGAATACAAATCACCCTCCACCCGCTCTTCTCTAACCACTTTTCGAACAGTATTATCAACATAGTACCCATACCCTATATACATTAACATCAGTAAAGCAATAAACAAGAGAAAAGAAAGGTTTTTTGTCACCACACCTTTGAAAAACATATCTCCAGAAACAATACCCTTAAGAGGAAGAGATACTCTCTTTTTCTTAACCACACCCTCAATGCTATTTTCGACATCCTTACTCATCCACTAAATTCTTTCAGCTATTCTCATTTTTGCACTTCGCGCCCTATTGTTTAACCCTACTTCTTCATTACTTGGAACAATCGGCTTTCTATTAATTTCTCGAAACGGACGATTTATATTTCCGTAAAAATCCTTATCCAATTTTCCTATTATATTTCCAGACTTAATAAAATTCTTCACCATCCTATCCTCTAAAGAGTGATAAGTAATCACCACCAAGCGACCGCCCTCTTTTACCACCTCAGCAGATTTCTCGAGAAACTCTCGTAAAGCCCCCATTTCATCATTCACTTCAATTCGAAGCGCTTGAAACACTTTTGCGTAAAACGTATTAAATTTACCTCTCGGAGCAAGACTCTCAAGAATCAATTTCAACTTCTCAATCGTATCAATCACTTCCTCTTTTCTTCTAAAAGCAATTCGCGAAGCAACTGAATAAGCATTCTTCAATTCCCCATACTCTCTAAAAACCCTCAACAAATCAGCTTCATCATAATTCATTACAATATCAAAGGCCGTCAAGTCAGTATCTCGATTCATCCGCATATCCAATCCAGCATCAAACCTGAAAGAAAATCCCCGGTCAGCCACATCAAACTGATGAGAAGAAACCCCTAAATCAGCCAGCACGCCGTCAACCGGCAACTTATCTAAAGACCTTAAATAATTTTGATAAAAAGTAAAGTTCTGACGAACAAAGCTCAATCTAGAATCTGCAGATAAATTCGCTTCAGCGTCCAAATCCTGATCAAAAGCCACTAAAGAACCTTCGCTGGATAGCCTTGATAATATCTCGGTAGAATGACCACCACCCCCATAAGTAACATCAACATATATTCCGTCCACATTTTGAACCAACTCATCCACAGAAGGCTTCAACAAAACAGGTATGTGATAATCTTTATTCTCCACTAACATCAGAGTCGCCCATTACATCAGCCGCTAACTGCTCGAACTCGGTCCAATCTTCAGACATCAACGCTTCATAGCGTTTTTCATCCCAGACCTCCCACAAGTCGACATTCGCAACCATGACAATCTCTTTCTTAATGCTAGCCCAACCTAACAGACTTTTCGGTAGTAAAACTCTCCCGTTAGAATCGACAGACACTTTGGTAGCGCCTTTTTGAAACATACGAGCAAATTTTCGATCCTTCGCCTTAAAACGGTTAAGCTCTCGCAACTTATCCAACACACGAACCCATTCGCTCATTGGATAAACAGAAAGACAATCGTCCACTCCACGCGATATAACAAAATTCTCTTGATCCTCCGGAGACAACTGCTTGCGCATATCAGAAGGCAGCAATAGCCTTCCTTTTGCATCTAGTTTACAGTGATATTCTCCAATGAATCCGTTCATTTTGTTCCTTCCCGTATTGTATTAAGGCGTAAATCTATCGATAATTTACCCACTTTTACCCACTAAATTTTAATTGTGAATAACTTTCAACGGAACAAATATATTTTAGTTTCATCACATATCAAAATAATCCCCATTAATAAAGCCTAAGAACATAATTAAGCCTAATTATTATGGGTGGTAAATTGTGGGGATAGTGTTAACAACTTAATGTTAAAAAACAACTGAAATACCACTATTACTGAACTTCATTATAAATGATTACTTCCAGGTGTTTTTCAACAATCTGTTTTTGATGCAATTATATTTTCTCAAGCTTTTTTAATAAAAAAAGGAGTATTTTTGAGAATAAGTAAAAAACAAAACCGCATGAGTTTAGATTTAATCGAAGAAGGGAAATTTAGGTATGTAAAAGTTGGAGAAGGAAAACCACTTGTCCTGCTGCATGGACTATTCGGAGCCTTAAGCAACTTTCAAGACGTAATTGATGGGTTCTCAAATGAATACCAAGTTGTTATTCCGATGCTCCCTATTTATGAATTACCTTTATTAAAAACCAACGTAAAAAACATATCTCGATTTTTAGAAGACTTTATAGAACATATGGAATTTGACAAAGTAATTTTACTTGGAAATTCACTAGGAGGACATGTTGGATTAGTCTACGCTGACAACAACCCAGACAAAGTTGACAAACTGATACTTACTGCAAGTTCTGGACTTTATGAAAATGCCTTTGGCGGTTCTTTCCCACGAAGAGAAGACAAAAACTATTTAAGAGATAAAATCTCCTTAACTTTTTACGATCCAGAAATGACTACCGACGAATTGGTCGATGAATGTCACGAAGCCGTGAACAACAGAGATAAAGTGATTCGAATACTAGCTATTGCAAAATCTGCTATTCGACACAACATGGAAAAGAACCTTCCAAGTTTTAAAATGCCTACCTGCCTAATATGGGGAAGAAATGACACAATCACCCCGCCCGAAGTAGCGAAAGACTTTAACAAACTTATTGAAAATTCAGAGCTATTTTGGATTGACAAATGTGGTCACGCACCTATGATGGAGCACCCCCAAGAGTTCAATAGAATTCTAAAAGAATGGCTAGACAAAAACCCGTAAGCATACTTTAGCATTATGAAAATAAAAACCTCCAAATTCGTTATCAGTAACACGAATTGGCGAAAAGGCCCAGATGCCAACTTACCAGAATATGCTTTTATAGGAAGATCAAATGTTGGCAAATCATCTTTAATCAATATGCTCTTAGACAGAAAGGAGCTCGCTAAAGTATCTGGACGACCCGGAAAAACAACATTAATCAACCATTTCATTATTAATGACGAATGGTACGTTGCAGATTTACCAGGATATGGATTCGCTAAAGTTTCTTTAAAGCAAAGAAACAAGTTCAATAATTTCACGCTTGAATATCTGAGAGGAAGAGAAAACCTTATGTGCGTATTTGTACTTATTGACTCCCGCCTTCCGCCTCAAAAAATTGACACCGACTTTATGGAATACTGCGGAAACAAAGACGTTCCTTTTGTAATGTGCTTCACTAAAATGGACAAACTTACCAGCAGAGAATTAAACAAAAATCTTACACATTACAAAAAAGAAATGCTCAAAACATGGCATGAGCTTCCGCAAATATTCATAACTTCTTCCAGCTCAAAATTCGGACAAGAATCAGTACTTAAATTCATTGAAGCAACCAATCCCTATTTTAAAATAGATTAATCAATCTGGACAACCCAAAGAACATATTCATCAGCCCTTTAGACTGGGGACTAGGCCATACCACAAGATGCATTCCTATCGCAAAAGAACTAAACAACAGAGGGCACAAAATTTATTTTGGCGTAAATGACGAGCAAAAAATTCTTTTGGAACAAGAATTAGACTTTGGACATTATATTCAATTCGAGGGCTATAACATACACTACACTAAAGGAGGAAATATGGCAGTGAAAATGCTACTAGAATCTCCAAAAATTTTAAAACGAATAAGAGCAGAGCGCAACGAATTACAAATACTAATTGACAAGCATAAATTTGATTTTGTCATCTCTGACAATAGACTTGGACTGTACTCACAAAAAATACCTTGCATCTACATCACACATCAAATCAATATTCAAGGGCCAAACTTAATTAAAACCCAACTACATAAAATACATGGAAAATACATCAATCGTTTTACGCATTGCTGGATTCCCGACTCGGAAGGAAAAATCAACCTGAGCGAGGAATTAAGCCATGGAAACCTGCATGACAATTGCTCCTATATTGGACCACTATCCAGATTTAACCAAAAAGCATCCTCAGAAAATGAAGACATCGACTATCTAGCAATAATCTCTGGACCAGAACCACAGAGAGGTGAATTCGAAAGAATCATTATAAATGAATTTAAAAAACTAAATAAAAATAAATGCGCTATCGTTGCTGGAAAGCCTGGCTCTCAAAAACAAGAATCAATAGAGAACATACACTACTTTTCTCACCTGAACTCAACTGAATTTTTCAAACTAATTTGTCGTTCAAAAAAAATAATTTGCCGACCGGGATACTCTACGATCATGGATCTATCCACCTTACAAAAACCTGCTCATTTCATACCTACACCGGGACAAACAGAACAAGAATATCTTGCAAAGATGCATGGAAAAGAAAACGGATGGAGCACACAAAGCAATTTAAAATTTAGCAGCAAATTGGAATACAATACTATTCCAGAAATCAAAACAAACCTAAAAAACCTGAAGTGGTAAATTCCAAAAACGGATTACAACTTTTTTAACGTAAAAGAAAAAGTAGAACCTTTACCTTCTGTGCTTCTAACAGATATAGTTTGTCCATGAGCCTCTACCAAATGCTTAACAATAGCCAGGCCTAAACCCGTTCCACCTTCATTTCGTGCACGGCTTTTATCCACCCGATAAAAACGCTCAAATAACCTTGGTAAATGCTTCTCTTTTATCCCTATCCCGTCATCAGAAACCTCAATCAATATGTTATCCTCTAGATCAAAAAACCTTACCTCCGTTCGCCCATTCTCAACTCCATAATTAATCGAATTATTGATTAAATTTCCAAGCACTTGTCCTATTTTATCCTTATCACATAGAACATTAATTTCTTGAGAACCTACACGCTTATAATCTAAACTCAATCTCACATTTCTTTTCTTAGCTTTAATCTCCAAACTTTCAACAATCTCCTTGGCTAAATCAACAACATTAACTGCAGTAGCATTCAACTTCAACTCCTCAGACTCTATCTTTGTTATTAGATCCAAGTCTTGAATTATTCCAGTCATCCTGTCAACCCCTTTAGATGCCCTTTCTAAAAAGGCGCGGTTTATCTTTTCATCTTCCAAACCACCTTCCAACAATGTTAATATATAACCTTGGATACTAAATATTGGCGTTTTCAATTCATGCGATAAGTTACCCAAAAACTCTCTTCTAAACTCTTCCTGAAGCCTTAATTTTTCAATTTCCTCCCTACTCTTCTCAACCCAACCCAATACTTCTTTCTGCGTTTTACCCAAGACATCCTCATTCATCTTTAGTGGAAAATCACTCCTGTTTATTTTAAAATTATGGATAGTCCGATACAATAATCTTATTTTTTGAGTAATCAGCTTCTCCAATAAATAATAGAGTACCCAGTAGGCAGCCATTAATAAAAAAAAGAACATTATTATGACATAACGCTGATTTATTTTGACATCAGAAAAACACAACATCAGCTCCACAATCACAACTGAAAGAAGAGATATAATAAATGCTGACAAAATGGAAAATTGCCGAGGTGTTTTAATCAACATAGAGAAAGTTTTTACATGCTTTGCATGCAAAATTATTAAATTCGCTGAATAAACATCATTATTAAACTAATACCATTTACATATGATAAATTACAACCCAAAACTCTGGTTTAAACATATTTTTCACTTTCCAAAAAGTGACACTATCTATATCCTGTGGAAAGAACTTATTATAATAGGCCTCTTTTCTGCTGGAATCACCTATGTCGAAATTGAATTTATGGATGACACAAGTGTTTTAAAGGACATGATAGCTGTATACTCCTTAGTTGGTTTTGTACTGTCTCTTTTATTAGTTTTTAGAACAAATACAGCTTATGACAGATGGTGGGAAGGAAGGAAAAAATGGGGAGAACTCGTTAACAATTCAAGAAACTTAGCTATTAAGATAAGCTCCATGATTGAAAACAAAGAAGACCGGTTTTATTTCTCTAGAATGATTCCGAATTACGCATTCTCAATGAAAGAGCACTTAAGAGGAAAGGTAATTCTAGAGGAACTTGAATTAACAGATACTGAAAAAGTAGAAATAGAACTCATGGAACACAAACCCAATTTTATTGCTTATTCAATGTATAAAAAACTACACAATCTAAAAAAAGAAAAGAAAATTTCAGAAGAAGAATTTCTATCTATTGACAACAACCTCAAAACCTTCTCTGACATAATTGGAGCATGTGAAAGGATAAGAAACACCCCCATCCCTTATTCATACAGTTTATTCTTAAAGAAATTTATCTTTCTCTACGTTATTACACTTCCCCTTGGCTTTGTAAGTGGTTTTGGATACTATACCCCAGCAATCTCAATTTTCATATTTTACGTTCTCGTCAGTATGGAAGTATTAGCCGAAGAAATTGAAGATCCATTCGGAAAAGACGCAAACGACTTACCAACATGCGATTTATCCAAAAAGATAAGAGCCAACGTTCAAGAAGTTCTTCGATAAACAACTCATAGGTTTTAAAAAAAAACTCATCGGTATTTTGCGATAGTAAATTATTAATCGTAATATTGCAATGAACTATGGGAGCAACTAAATCAGACATATTTACACAAGATCAAAATGAGATTGCTTCAATAGCAAAAGCAATTGGTCACCCTGCACGAATTGCAATACTTCAGTATTTGCTTCAAAAAAATGCTTGCGTTTGTGGAGACATAGTTGATGAAATTGGATTAGCACAAGCTACCGTTTCACAACATTTAAAAGAGCTAAAACAAGCAGGACTAATAAAAGGTGATATTGACGGAAGAAAAGTTTGCTACTGCATAGACAATACTAAATGGGAGATTGTCAAAGATTTGTTGTTTCAATTTTTTGACCAAAAACAAGATATTAGCTGTTGCTAAACATAAAAAATAGAGCATTATGAAAACACCTGAAGAATTAAAAGAAACCGTAAAAGATAAATATTCTGAAATAGCGAAACAATCCAAAGAAGAAAACGCTGTATCGTGCTGCGGAGTTGGGGTAAGCTGTGGAGTTGATTACACTATATTCTCTGAAGACTATACAAAACTAAAAGGATACAACGAAGATGCAGACTTAAGTTTAGGATGTGGAATCCCTACGGAATTTGCGCAAATAAAAGAAGGAGATACTGTATTGGATTTAGGTTCTGGAGCAGGAAATGATTGTTTTATAGCAAGAGAATTGACAGGAGAAAAAGGAAAAGTTCTAGGACTTGATTTTACTGAGGAGATGATAACAAAAGCTAGAATTAATGCGGATAAACTTGGTTTTAACAATGTAGAATTCAGAAAAGGTGACATTGAACAAATGCCAATTGGAGGTGACTCAATCGACGTGGTGGTTAGTAATTGTGTATTGAATTTAGTTCCGGACAAAACAAAAGCATTTAGTGAAACATTCAGAGTATTAAAAGCAGATGGTCACTTTAGCATGTCGGATGTAGTTTTGAAAGGAGAATTACCTGAGGGATTAAAAAACGATGCTGAAATGTATGCAGGATGTGTTTCTGGAGCAATTCAAAAAGACGCATACCTTAACATCATAAACGAAGTAGGATTTGAAAATGTATCCGTTCAGAAAGAGAAAGCTGTCATTCTTCCAGACGAGATTTTGAAAAACTATTTGTCTGATGCCGAATTATTGAGTTATAAAAACGAAGAATTTGGTGTCTTTAGCATTACTGTATTTGGACAAAAACCTGCATGCGCTCCTGATTGCTGTTGTTGATTCTAGACAAAAGTTGTGTTTCTTCACTCCTTACATAGCTTTAGCGAAGACAAGGAATCTTAATAATGGAATTTGACAAACCAATATAAGATTCCTGATCACCGCTTCGCTCGTCAGGAATGAATTTACTCTTTGACAAATTTTAAAAATGAAAAAACAAAAAATTCTAGTTCTCTGCACTGGAAACAGTTGCAGAAGCCAAATGGCAGAGGGTTTCTTAAAGCACTATGCAAAAGCGGAAGACAAAGATGTCGGGATTTATAGCGCAGGAACTGAAACTCATGGAGTAAACCTACTTGCTATTAAAGTAATGTTGGAAAAGCAAATAGACCTATCCAATCATACATCTGATTTGGTTGATGCTTATTTAAATTCGGGAATCACACATTTAATATCCGTTTGTGATCATGCTATCGAGGCTTGCCCGGTTTTCCCAGAAAAAGTAGATCATACACATCATACATTCAACGATCCGGCTAAAGCTTCTGGTTCAGAAGAGGAGATTCTGAATTCATTTAGAAAAACGAGAGATGAAATTGATTTGTTTTGTTCACTCTATATAAAAGATACCTTTTAAAATGAATAAATCTTTACTGCAATTTATTGGTGAATTCATTGGAACGTTCATCATTGTCTTTTTTGGATGCGGATCGGTAATGTCTGCAACGTTATTTGAAAGTTTCGATGGACTTTTTCAAGTTGCTTTTGTATGGATTATAGGAGTAACATTAGCAATTTATTCAGCAAAAAGCTACTCTAACGCACACCTTAATCCTGCTGTTTCAATTGCCATGCTTGTTGCCGGTAAAATGAAACTAAAGCAACTACCTCATCACTTACTAGGTCAGTTTACAGGAGCTTTCGCAGCGGCAGGAATTCTCTACTTGATTTACGGAGGGTTTATTGCCGAATACGAATTAACACACCATATAGTCAGAGGAGAAACCAACTCAGTAGTAACAGCTTCTATGTTTGGTGAATTTTTCCCCAACCCTGGGTTTAGCGGAGTAATAAAAAGCGTATCAGAATGGCAAGCATTTGGAGCCGAATTTTTTGGAACTTTCATAATGGTATATATGATATTTTGGTTAATACATCCAAAAAATGAATCGCAATACACCCCACTATTAATTGGTATGACTGTTGGAGGTCTTATTTGTTTATTGGCTCCAATTTCA